>CAXUIF010000149.1:0-7997 GCA_964250995.1 uncultured Acidobacteriaceae bacterium | reverse complement strand
GCGAGCTGGGGCAGGGGAAGGAGCTCGATGCCGGCCTCGGCAGCGGCGCTGGTGAACTCGCGAAGCTTGTCGGCGTTGGTCGTCGCGGCGTAGAGGGTGGGAAGCACAGAAGCTGGATGGTTTTCGACCGGGGGCCTACTTTGCGACATTGCGGCCGAAGTGGAAAGCGGGCCCGACAGAGTAGCGGTAGGTCCAGCTGCCGTTGGCAAGGATGTTGTTGAAGGGGTGGTTCCAGCCGGCGTCGAACTGGACGCGGGCCCCGAGGTGGCGGGTGAAGGGGAACTCGGCCCCGCCGCCGGCGCCATAGGCACCGTACCAATCAGTGAGGTGGCCTTGCGGCGCGAGCTGTGCGGCCACCAGGGTGCCCACCGGATCTGTCGCATGCGGGGTGGCGTTGATGTGGAAGGCCGCCAGAACGGGACGGACGAAGAACGTGACTGCACGGAAGTGACGAAGGGCGACCTGGCCACCCGCCGTAAAAGTCTGGTTGGTGACGTCGATGGGCAGATTGAGGGCATAGCCGGGCGGAAGCTCCGCGGCGAGCTGCTGGCGGAGGGTCGGGGTGGCCAGCCCGGGGGTCAGGTGCGTGGAGCCCGTCTCGACGCTGTAGTCGAACCCATAGGAGAGCCAGCGGGAGGCATTTACGCCAGCCTGCAGGTGAAACCCGACCTGGTTGATGTTGTTGAGACCGGGCGTATTGAGGTCCGAAAAGCCGGTGTACAGATCGTATCGGCCGACATAGGTTTCGGGTGCGTGAGGGGTTTGCGCGTGGCAAAGTGGGATCGCACAAAGAAGGGCGAGCATCGCCCGCGGCAGAGGGCGGAAGAGCGGCGAAAGTGTGGGGGCTCGGATAGCGGGGCTCCTTACGAAGGCTGCGCTTCTCGTGGTATCACCACCGATACGGTTAACGCAACCGTGGTCGTGAGGCATCGGGGGGAAACGTCACGAGCATTGCGATGCGGGCCGCGTTGATGAGAGTGTACGTTTGCCCGGGTTCGCTCACCGTACGGGAGCAGAGGGAGTACCGCCTGTTAGGTTGAGGAAGTTTGCTTCGCGAAGAGACCGCCGCCGCCGTCGTCGTCGAGATCACCTCCGCTCCGGCGCCACAAACCGATATCCCGTTGCGCTTGGATCGGCTGCCCTGGAGCCGGTGGCACGTGCGTGTGGTCACGGCACTGGGGGTGACGTGGCTGCTGGATGGGCTGGAGGGCGGTGTGGGTGGATCGCTTGCCGGTGCGCTGAAATCGCCGCGTACGCTCCATCTGACGGATGCGCAACTTGGGCTCGCGTCGACGACTTACCTGGCTGGGACCGTGCTGGGCGCGCTTGTGTTCGGGTACCTGGCAGACGTGTATGGGCGCAAGCGGTTGTTCCTTTGGACGCTGACGCTGTATGTGTGCGCGACGGCCGCGACGGCTTTCTCGTGGAACCTGCTTGTGTTTGCGATGTGCCGCATGCTGACGGGGGCGGGGATCGGCGGAGAATATGCCGCGATCACCTCGGCGGTGGACGAGTTAATCCCCGCGCGGGTGCGAGGCACGGTGGATCTGGTGATCAACTCCACCTTTTGGATCGGCGTCATGCTGGGATCGCTGGTGGCCGTAGGTTTTCTGTCGGACCGCGCCTTCGGTCTGCGGCTGGGTTGGCGACTGGCCTTTTTCTCCGGCCTGCCCATTGCCGGGTTGGTCCTGTGGCTCCGCCGGCACATCCCGGAAAGTCCGCGATGGCTGCTGATGCATGGCAGCCGCGAGGAGGCCGAGGTCGTGATGAGGGGCATTGAGGCCGAGATCGCGCAACAGCACGGGACGCTGCCCGCCGTAACGCGAGGGGTGCCGCTCGGGCGCGGCTCGCCGGGCATCGTGCGTCAGACGGCGCTGCTCTTTGCGGGGGTGCAGCGCGGCCGGGCGTGGCTCTGCCTGGGCCTGATGGTGGCGCAGTCCTTCTTCTACAACTCAGTGTTCTTTTCGAGCACGCTGGTGCTGTTGCGGTTCTACGGGGTGTCCGCGGCGCATGCCGGCGTACTGTTTCTCCCCATTGCGCTGGCAAACTTCCTGGGCCCCGTACTGATGAGTCGGCTGTTTGATACGGTGGGCCGCCGGATCATGATCGCGGGCAGTTTCTGCCTGACCGGCCTGGTCTTTCTTGTCTCGAGCCTGCTGTTCCTCCGCGGCGACTTGGGCACGGTGGCGCAGGTGACATGGTGGGCCGTCTCGTTCTTTTTTGCGGCGTCGGCGGCCGGATCGGCGTACCTGACCACGAGCGAACTGTTTCCGCAGCAGGTGCGCGCGTCGGCCATCGCCCTGTTCTATGCAGCGGGAACGGCGATCGGCGGGGTGCTGGGACCTGCGGTCTTTGGTTCGCTGCTGAACCGCGGCCACCGAGCGCCGCTTTTCTACGGCTTTGTTGCCAGCGCCTGTGCCATGGTGCTGGCGGGGGTGGCCCAGGCGATCTGGGGCGTGGCGGCGGAGCGGAAGCCCCTGGAAGAGATTTGCGGCTGACGAGCGTGGCAGGACGCAAGCGCCTCTGTACAGCAAGCCCGGGCTGACGAACCTAAGCCGTTACGCTTTGGACGATGCCTTTGGCACGCAGCCCGGCCTCGATCTCGGCGAAGTAGTCCTTCACGGTGCCCTGGGTTTTGATCCATTGCACATAGCGGCCGATCCCCTCGTCGATGGTGACCGACGGCTCGTAGCCAACGGTGCGGATGCGCGAGATGTCGGAGATCAGCGAGCGGATTTCACCGGGGCGGAACTCACCGCGCGCGAGCGGGGCGATGGGGATGCCGAGTTGCTCGGCGATAATGCGGGCGAGGTCGCGCACGCTGGTGGCGCGGCCGGAGCCGACGTTGACGGGCAGGCCGTCGAGCTTGTCGCTTTCCGCGACCAGGAGGTTGGCGCGGGCGATGTCTTCGACAAAGCAGAGATCGCGGGTTTGGCCGCCGTCCTCGTACATCACCGGTGGTTGATGGTTGAGCAGCCGCGTGCAGAAGATGGCGATCACGCCGGTGTAGGGGTTGTACAGCGATTGGCGCGGGCCATAGGTGCAGGAATAGCGCAGCGCAACGGTGGGGATGCCGGTCTGCTTGCCCCAAAGGAGCACTAGTTTTTCCTGGTCGACCTTGGTAAGGGCGTAGACGGTTTCGCCGCCGCCGGGCGTCGCTTCGGGGGTGGGGATCGACGTCGTGGGCTTGCCGCAGAGGGGGCAGTGGACGCTGAAGTCGCCGGCCCTCAGCTGTTCGGCGGGGCGGAGCAGCGGAACGACGTGCCCGTGCTCGGGGCAAAGGGCGGCGCCTTCCGAGTACACCGCCTGCGAGCTGGCGACGATAACCTTTCTGACCGGGAGCTTCTCGTCGCGAATGATTTCGAGAAGCTGGGCGGTGCCGAAGCTGTTCACCAGAACGTACTTCGCCATTTCGGGCATGTAGCCGCCGTAGGCCGCCTCGTGGAAGACGATGTCGATGTCTTCGAGGGCGGCGCGAATGGTGGCGGCGTCCTGCACTTCGCCCTGAACAAAGTCGGCACGCGGGTTGACCCAGGCGGGCTTGCCCTGCTTATGCGTTTGCGGTTCGAGGTTGTCGAGGATGCGGACGGTGTAACCCTGCGCCAGAAGCAGGTCGACGATGTGGGAGCCGATCAGGCCCGCGCCTCCGGTGACGAGGGCACGTTTTTGGTGAGTAGGCATTCCTCACGATGGTACCGGATGCACGGACCGCTGATCCGGATCAGGACCAGTCTCCCCATCGGAGGCTCTCAATCCGGGCAAACTCGCGGCTCTGGCCGTAACCAGGGTGAGACCACGTGCCCACGCCTGACCCGCGAGGAGGGTGTCGTAGCGATCAAGCGGCTGAGAACGGGAGTCTCCGGTGCGCCTGCGCAGCCGACTATACCTCCTGCAGAGGCAGGCTCAGGGCCTCGTACCAGGGGAGCTCGGCGTGGGGAGAGGTGAGGAGTCGGGAGATGTCGGCGAACGGAACGGGCCGGCTGTACAGGTAGCCCTGGACCTGCGTGCAGCCATACTCGAGCAGCGCGTCGCGCTGACGCCTTTCTTCGACGCCTTCAGCCGAAACGGAGACGCCGAGCGCGTGGGCAAGACCAACGATCATGCGCACGATGTCTGCGTTGGTCTGGCCGGTCATAAGGCGCTTCACGAAGGACTGGTCGATCTTCAGTGTGTCGATGGGGTAGCGTTCCAGGTAGCTGAGCGAAGAGTAGCCGGTGCCGAAGTCGTCGAAGGCGATGCGGACGCCCAGCGAACGGATGCGATTGAAGAGGGCGCCCATGCGGTCCGCGTTTTTCAGGAACACGCTTTCGGTGATCTCCAGCTCAAGCTGAGCGGGGTTCATGCCGAAGGCCGCCAGAGCACCTTCCAGTTCCGCGTAGAAGTCTGTGTCCTCGAGTTGGCGGCTGGAGACGTTGACGTTGACGCGGAAGTCCGGGCCCACAGCGGCCGCGTCACGCCAGAGCGCAAAGTGCCGGCAGACCTCGCGCAGAACCCACAGGCCGAGGTCGATGATCAGACCGGTTTCTTCGGCGATGCCGATGAACTCCAGCGGGGGGACCAGGCCGCGCTCCGGGTGACGCCAGCGCACCAGCGCCTCGACGGCCTGAATCTCCTGGGTCAAGGCGTCGATGAGCGGTTGGTAGAAGACCTCCAACTCACCGTTCTCGATGGCGCTGCGCAGTTCAAGGCGTGTACGCAGGGCCGCCTTGGCATTCTCGTGCATTTCGTCGTCAAACAGCGCGTACCGTGCGCCGCCTTCCCGCTTGGCCCGGTACATGGCAACGTCAGCGTCGCGCAGCATGTGCTCCGAGTCGGTGTATTGCCCCAGACAAAGACCGATGCTGGCGTTGGCCGAGACCTCCATGTCCATGAGCGCGACAGGCGTTTGGAGGGCCTGCAGAATCCGTTCTGCGATGGAAAGGAATTCGCCGGCACTGCTGAGATCTTCACAAAGGATGGTGAACTCGTCGCCCCCGATGCGCGCGAGGGTGTCCTGGGGGCGCGAACAGGCCTTCAGGCGGCTGGCGACTTCGACTAGAAGGAGGTCCCCCGCGCTGTGGCCGAGGCTGTCGTTGACCAGCTTGAAGCTGTCCAGATCGAGGAAGATAAGGCCGGTTTGGAAGAGCGCTCGATCGGTGGCGCGTTCCATGGAGCTTTGCAGCTTGTCCATGAAGTACGCCCGGTTACGCAGGCCGGTGAGGTGATCGTGAAAGGCCGCAAAGGCCAACTCGGCTTCGACGCGCTTGCGCTCCTGCACTTCGCTGGCCAGCTGCTGATTGTGCGCCTCCGCGAGGCGGAAGCGCATGGCGTTCTCTTCATTGGCTTTGCGTTCACTTACGTCGCGCTGGACGGAGACCCAATGCGTGAACCAGCCCTTTTCATCGGCGACGGGCACGATGCTGAGCTCCACCCAGAAGGGCTGGCCATCCTTGCGGTAGTTCAGCAGCTCCACTTCGATGGGCTTCCAGCGTTTCAGCGCGGTTTTCAGACGTTTGCGGGCGTGATCGTCGGTGCCCGGACCCTGCAGAATGCGGGGTGTCTGGCCCAGGACGTCTTCCAGGCTGTAGCCCGTTGTGCGGGTGAAGGCGGCGTTGGCGTAGACGATCTTTGGCCCGGGCAGGTCGACGGGCTCAGCTTCCGTGATCAGCACGGCGTCGTTGGCGTTGACCACTACGGACTCAAGCAGGCGGAGGCGTTCTTCGTTGATGCTGCGCCGGGACTGCGCCTGCGCCAGATCGCGCCGCAAGGTGTCCAGCTCCAGCTGATCGGCGATCTCTGTGGCCAGGGTACGCAGCACATACTCCTGAGCGCCGCTGAGCCGGTGCGGCGTGCTGCTCAACACCGCGAGCAGGCCCACGCACTTGCCCTGTTGCTCCACAGGCACAGTGGCGAGAAAGGCCAGCTCCGCGTGACGCTCCGCGGCCGAGATGGAGTGGACGTAGAGTTCGTTGCCGGGCAGCGTCGGGAGCAACTGGGTTGCGACCTCAAGCATCGGACCGGGTTTACCGTCGGTACAAACGACCCTGAGTTCCGCCTCCCTGTGCAGCGCCAAAAGGGAGGCCTGCGTTTGTGTGGCGCACGCGGCAGAGGCGACCAGCGCGTGCACACGGGTGGGGAGGGTGCTGCCGGAGGGAAGCGGAAGGGTTGGCTGGTCGTTGGTGGCCATCACACCCCTAGCGTGAGGCCTCCACCCTTGGGGAGCCAATAGCCCGGAAGGGCTACAGCTTCCACCAAATCATGCACTTCGAAAAGATCTTTGTGCCCGACCAATTTACGGAGCCGCGGGTGGGGCCAAATGCCTGGAAGGGCCGCCTGCAAGCAAGGCGGCGGCCACGCTGATCGGCCGCGCTTAGCATAGACGCATGAAGGTTCACACCGAATACCTGACGTTCAACACGCGCCAGCAGTACGAGATGGTGCACATCACGGACCAGGTGGAGGCCATTGTGCGCCGGTCCGGGGTGGACGATGGCCTTTGTTTTGTGTCGCCCATGCACATTACGGCGGCGATCTACGTAAACGACCATGAGAGTGGCTTGATCGAGGACATCAGCGTGTGGCTGGAGAAGCTGGCGCCACGGTGGCCGGGCTACAAGCACCATCAGACGGGAGAGGACAATGCGGATGCGCATTTGAAGGCGCTGCTGCTGCACCATGAGACGACTCTGCCCGTCACGGGCGGCCGGCTGGACCTGGGAACCTGGCAGCGGGTGTTCTATGCGGAGTTCGATGGGCAGCGGGCGAAGCGGGTCATTGTGAAGATACTGGGAAAGGGTAAAGACGAGTAACGGGTGCCTGGTAGGCGCGCAGACGACCAACACGACGGGCGCTAAGAGCGCAAAGGTGCGCTACGGAGGCGCTGGGCGCTGGGGCCTTGGTTTTTGCTCCGTGTTCATGCGGTAGCATTTCAGGTGAGCGTAAGGAGACGGCATGCTGTTTCAGGATTCAAAGGACGAGTCGGCTATTGGGTTGGCGCTGGTGGGGTTGCTGGTAGTGCTGATGGCGGCATTTCTGGGCGAGGTGACCGGAAGGGTGCAGCCCAAGGCCCCGGTGGAAGACAGCCAGCCGGATGTGTCGTCGCCCTATCTGCGCGAGCACCTCCCTCCGGCCTCTTCGCGGCCTTCGTCGCCCTATCCGCAGCCGGGTAGCCCTGCTGTGGCCAAGTAGCGGGCGACGGACGCTGATCGGCTAGACAGCCTGGAGGATCTCTTCTTCCAGGCTTTGCTTTTCGTAGAGGTCGGCGTAGTAGCCGCCCTGGGCGAGAAGCTCTTCGTGGGTGCCCGTTTCGGTGATGCGTCCGTTGACCAGCACGGCGATGCGATCCGCACTGCGGGCGGTGCTGGCGCGGTGCGCGATCAGAAGAGTCGTGCGGCCCTGCATGGCAGCGCGCAGGCCGGTGAGGATCTGCTCTTCGGTGTAGGTGTCGACGGAGGCGAGTGCGTCGTCGAGGATCAAGATGCGGGGCTCGCGGAGCAGGGCGCGCGCGATGGCAGAGCGCTGCTTTTGACCGCCGGACAGGGTGACGCCACGCTCTCCGACCACGGTCTGGAAGCCGTGTGGGAACTCGAGGATCTCTTTACCGATGTGGGCCGTTTCGGCGGCGTCGAGGACCTGATCGTAGGTCGCATCCGGGCTGCCGAAGGCGATGTTGTCCTGCACGGTGGTGGAGAAGAGAAAGGTCTCCTGCGGGACGAAGCCGATGGCGGCGCGCAGGGCGGCGAGGGGGTACTCGCGGATAGGACGACCGTCGATCAGGACCTGGCCGGGGTCGGCGTCGTGCAAGCGTGGGATCAGCGAGACGAGGGTGGATTTGCCCGAGCCGGTGGGGCCGACGATGGCCAGCGAGGTACCTGCCGGGATGTGGAGATGGATGTCGTGCAGGATTTCGGGGCCGGTGTCGTAGCGGAAGGTGAGATGGCGGAAGAGGATGTCGCCCTGGATAGGTTGGATTGCCGGGGCGTGGGCGGGGGCAGACGCAGGTCTCTCCACTGCGCTTC
>CAXUIF010000148.1:0-8029 GCA_964250995.1 uncultured Acidobacteriaceae bacterium | reverse complement strand
GAAGCGGCAAGCGGGCAGCGTTGTTGCGGGGCAGCAACTGTGGCGCGCTTCGCTGAAGCTCTTGCTCCAATGCGTCTGCGAACAGCTCCGACGCTAACGGTACAGAAGGAGGCCGGATGTGCGCGTAGTAGGGATCAGCGGCGAAGTTCGTGGGCGGCAAAGTTACAGGGGCTGCAGCGTCCAGCGCGGCAAACGACCGGTCGCGCAGAGCGCTGCTGTTGGTACAGCGTGGCACCGGGGCGAGATACACCATGACCTGCGTACCCGGCTTCTGATAGCGCGCGCGCAGCTCGCGGACGGTCTGGTCCCCAAACTGCTTCAGATACGCGCTGGGGATGCGGCACAGATCGTCCAGCGGCCCAAACGGCTCGACGTAGGGCGCGTGGCCCAGGCTGGTCAGCGTATCTTGCGCGCGGCTTTTGTGGTGCAAGATCTCCATCACCATCTTTGAACCGAAGGTGCTGTACAGCCGAATCGGAAATGCAATCAGCTCGATCGGGTGCCGCAATTCAAAACGCGCGATCTCGCCTGCGTTCGCATGACGGAAGAGCATCTCCTCGCCTTCAAATAAGCGTCCCGGCGCCGTGTGGGTGAAGTCCAGGTTCCACGCCGAGAAGTACAGCGCGATCACCTTGGGTTGCCGGTGGTGGGCCAGGTACACCCGCAACGGTGCGTCGCCGATCACGGGCAGGCTGCCCACAGTGCTGGGCAGCACGACAGAGTGAATGCCCAACTGCCGGTTGATCAAGCGCGGATCAATGCCGAGGAAGGCGCTCGAATCTCCAAAGATGACCACGTCTGCATCCGGGGTTCCGGCCTCATACGGGAACTCCAGTACCGGGCCCCACTGCGTTTCGCCCCACTGCTCATAGGAACGCGAACAGACCAGCGGGAACGCCGCTATCCATCCCAGCATCGGGATCAGGGTGGCCCACAGCAGATAGCGAAGGTAGCGCCGCTTCGGTGCAAACGGCGCGTCCACGTGGGCATCGGTTTCGGGAAAAGCGAGTTGCTGCGCGCTGGCCATCATGTCGGCCTCCCGTCGGGCGAAAACCGGGAAAGCTCCTCCTTAAAATTGGAAGTAGAGAAACGTCGTGGGGTTCTCCATCTTGATCAGAACCGCAAGGAAGAAGGCGCCCAGGGCCAAGCCCCACACTGGGGTTGGACGCCAAAACCAGCGCAACCGGCCTTCCGTGCGATCCGACGGCGCCAACGCAAGCGCCGGTTTGAAGTTGGCCAGGATCTGCTGCGTGTTCGGCATCGCCCAAACGATGAAGAACGCCACCGCAATGGAGACAACTGTGTTCATGGACGGCTGGTACCCGAAGGGGTCCAGCGGTGCGCTGTGCCCGTGGTGCAAGCCGAACATGCCGGCGAGCATGAAACATGCGCTCTTGATCCCCGGCGCGCGGAAGAAGATCTGTGCCAGGACTACGACCGAGAACGTCAGCAGCACGCTGCCTCCATGCGTGAGCGCGGCGGCCAAAGGCGGCTTCTCCGGACGGGGCTGCCCGCCACGGAAAATGCGAAACGCATGGTTGACGGTAAGGTACAGCGCATGCAGCAGACCGAAGACGATGAACTGCTTCCCCGCCCCATGCCACACGCCCGCGAGAAACAACGATGCCAGCGTGGGCAAGCCGATCATCATCGCAAAGCCCGAGGGCGTCGCCATCGCCTTGCGCGAGATCTTCAGTCCGCGCTGCGCCCGTTGCCGGCTCACCCACAGCGAGATGGGGTTGTAGAGGTACACATTGATGTAGCGCGTCAGCGTCATGTGCCAACGCTGCCAAAAATCAATCACATTGGCGCTCTTGTACGGCGAAGCGAAGTTGAGCGGAAAGTCAATGGAAAACATCCGTGCCAGGCCGTTGGCCATGTCGGAGTAGCCAGAAAAATCGAAGTACAACTGCAGCGCGTACGAAAGCACGCCCAGCCACGCCATCTTGATGCCAATATGCGTCGTGTTGAAGAAGGCCGTGTCCGCGACCGGGGCAAAACGATCCGCCAGCAACACCTTCTTGCACAGCCCCATGACAAACCACGTGAAGCCGATGCATACATCATCGAGCCGCAGACGATAGTCGCGGTCCTGTTGGAACTGCGGCATGATCTCGCTGTGGTGCAGGATCGGACCGGCGATCAGGTGAGGGAAAAACGTGGCAAAGAGCGCATAGCTGCCGAGGTCCTGCTGTACCGCGCCGCCTTGCTGCAGATCCACCAGATAGGCGATCTGCGTGAAGGTGAAGAACGAGATGCCGAGCGGCAGGATCACATCGCGCCAGCGATGCAGCGAGTGGGTCTGGCCTGCCACGAAATTCAGCAGAGGGAAAAGGTACTTGTAATAGCAGAGCGCCCCCAGATTGACCGCAATCGCCAGAGCCAGGATGAGCCGCGTGTTGATCTGATTTGGAAAGCGGCGGCTAATCAGGGCGCCCGCCGCGTAATTGAAGAGGATGGACCCGCACAAAAGCAGCAGGTACTCCGGCCGCCAGTAGGCATAAAAGGCCAGCGACGCGAACGTCAGCCAAAGCACAACGGCACGCCGGTGCCAGTGGGCGGCGATCTGGTAACCGGCGAGCGCCAGGGGCAAGAACGCAAACAGAAAGATGTATGAGTTAAACAGCATGCTATGCGCGCGCGGCGCTCAACTCCCCAAGAGAAAGATTCGGTTCCTGCGGCTCGTACTGTCTGCTCTTCTGCTGGTTTGGGCAGCTCTTACGAAAACGTCATGTGCGCGTCAAGCCAGGTGCCCGCTCCGGTCTGCTTTCAGGCGGGCTGCACCGCTCCGGCTTTGGCGTTCAGCTTCTGCTCAATTAGGCTTACAAGGTGGCCCACATTGTGCAGCGACTCGACTTCGATGGTCTTGAACTTGATCTTCATTCGCACCTCGATGGCGACGATGAGGTTCACATGATTGACCGAGTCCCAATCGTGAATGTCGGCGGCCGTGGTTTCCGGCGTCAGCACAATGCTGTCATCGTCAAATACTTCGCGAAAGATCTCCGTCAGCTGGCGGTAAAGGCTGGCTGTGTCCATGCTTCCCCTTTCAACACGTTCATGTGCGTAGGCCGTGGCGTGAACGCTGCGATCGGCAACTCCCAGCGCGTCACGCCGTCCTCAGCGGTTCGGATCAGGTCAAACCCCAACTGCCGGTAGTGTTCGCGCACCATGCCGTTTTTGGCCGTGGGCCGATACTCGCCAAGGAGGCTCGTGCAGCCCATGCTTTCGGCACGCTCCGCCAGCAGATTCAGCGTTGCTTCTTCGACCCCACGGCCCAGCACCCGGCAACTCATCAGCCACGTATCGATCTCGAGCGCGTTGCCCTTGCGATACCCCACCATCAGTCCGATTACACCGTTGTCGCCATGCACATCCGTGAGCCGCAGCTGCAATGTGGCCACGGCTTCGTCCGCCATCATGCGGAGCACATCGGCTTCGGTGTAGCGCCTGGTCGTCAGATTGAACTGGTTGGTCTTATTCATCAGCTGCACGATGCGTTTGAGGCCAGGCATGTCGAAGCTGTCCGCGAACAGCTCCATCTGCAAACCGTCGAGAAAGGCCCCGATATCCGTCGCCGAAGCCCGCGCAGCCTCCCGCTGCGCATTGGCGCGATAGAGTTCGGTTCGCTCGCGGTCTTCTGCCGTCAGATCGACGGCCTCGAAGTAGCCCGCATCGGCCAGGGTGCGCGCGTATTCAGCTGGATCTTCGGGCAGCTCCGGGACGGCCACCATGGGCAGTTCGGCGCGCACCAGCTGTCGTTCCGCCGGATTGTCGTCGGCGAACACGAGGGAGTCCAGCCCGATGTTGAGCCGCTCCGCGATAGCGCGCAGGTTGGTCGCCTTGTCGGTCCAGTTCGCCACAAGGCACGCGATGTCGTTGCGCCGCAGCACCATCTCCGGATGCTTCTCGAACGGCTCCAGCGCATTAGCCTCGTCGTTCTTGGAGCACACAGCCAGGATCACGCCGCGCTCGCTGAGCTGCTTGGCGTAGCGCTGAAAGGCCAGGTACGCCTCGCCTGCCGGACTGCCCTGGCCCAGCACGATGCCTTCCAGGCCATCGTCCCCGATCACGCCACCCCACAGGGTGTTGTCCAGATCCAGCACCAGGCACTTGGCGCTTCGTCCCCAAAGGGCGGCCACCAGTCTTCCTACCTGGTCGCCGTAGAGCACGGAAGCGCGCGGATGGATCTCCTGCTTGGCCTGGTACCACAGCGAGGCGTCGAACCAGTTCGCTAAGCCGTCTTCTGCCGCCCACGTATCCACGCTCAGCAGGTTCACCCCTGCGGCGGCGGCGCTGGCGCGGAGGTCGTGATTGACCTGCGCGACGATCGCGGCTGGCGAGTGCGGCAAGCGATACTCGTTGTTGCCCAGCAGTGCCGGGAAGCGCGGCAACAGCGTCTGCTGCACCACCGCCCGGCAGCCCAGGCGTTCCCTGGCCAGCTGCCAGCACTGCCGCAGGTTGGCCAGGGCGGCCTCGGCGCTGGCGTTCTCGCCACCCGCGAGGTGCTGCGCATCCAGGGCAAAGCACACCACATCCGGCGCAAACCGGGACAGCCCGGAGTTGGGGTCGGCAAGCTCCTGCCGGTACAGGCCATAGGGACCGACATGAAGATCGAAGAGCAACCCGCGCCGCAGACCGCCAAGCCGAATGCCGGGGAGCAGGTGATTCAGTGTGGACGCTCCCAGCAGCGCAAGCTTGATCACAGGCAGGGGCGGCTTCTGGTCCGCCTGAGCCGCCATGTAGCGCTGCACGGCCTTGTCCAGCTTGCCCGCCCGCACAAAATCCATACGGCTGTTGGCCAGCTTGCCAAAGCTCGCGAAGGCCACCTCCCTGGGTTCCTGTCGCGCGGCTTCCAGCAGGCCAGCCCAGCCCGGAAGCTCTGGCAGCCATGCAAGCTCGATAGACATGAGGTCAACACTCCGCTGCCCTGGATTCATTGATTCCCCTCACAGCTCGCAGAGGGAGGGCGCTCCGGACACACAGGAGATCACCCGAAAGTGGTACTTTGATCATATCAGGTCGTGCCGCCTTTGGTCGCGAGCCCGCCGACCCGCTTGCCGACTCCAGACACTAATCGCCGTTCTCGCTTCCGAGGTCTCTCGCCCATGTTTCCCGAGCCCGCTCAACGTGGTGCTGCCGCCGCGAGCTCTGTGTTTGCCACGCCCGCCGTGGAAGGCCTCCGCACCCCATCGCTGAACCAAGCCGTCGAGATTGCCGCACCCCGCGGCCTGTCTGCCTGGGATTACGTGGGCATGCTCGCCGGCTTTCTGCTCACGCTTGCCATTACCGTCGTCAACTCCCGCGGCCGGATCTTCTGGGAAGACGAGATGCTGGGCTGGTTGCTGCTCCGGGATCCGTCCTGGCACCACATGCTCCGCGCCTGGAACCTTGGTGCCGATGGCGGCGGCTTCTCCTTTTACCTGCTGGGCCGCGCCTGGTTCTGGCTATTCGGCGACTCCGCCCTCGCCTTTCGCCTGTTCTCCTCCACCGGCTTCGGCCTCGCGTTTGTCGCGACCTGGGCTGCCCTCCGCCGCGTCTATCCGCTGTGGGTGGTTGCCTTCGCTACCTTCAACACGCTGTTCTTTAGCCCTCCGCTGACCATGCACTTTCTGGAGGGCCGCTTCTACGGCCTGCTGGTCATGAGTACCGCCTTCGCGCTGTGGCTGGCGCTGGTGCTGGACGAAGCTCCGGACCCAACTCCCAAGCGGCTCTACGCTGCCGCGTTTCTGGTCCACGCCCTGCTGACCACAAGCCACGTTCTGGGCATCGTCTTCAGCTTCTTCGTCCTGTCCGCGACCGTGGTGCTCGATCGCTTGCGGGGCCGTCGACGTCTGGGCCTGTACCTCACCGTGGCAGCAGCCTGGTTGCTGCTCATCCCAGAAAAAACTTCCATCGTCGCGGCCAGTGCCGTCGGCAAACCACATTTCTGGACCATGGCGCCCACGCCTGCAGTGATTCTAGGCGGCTACACGGGTTTCAGTCACGAGATCCTGCTGGTTCTGGTTCTGCTGCTTTGCCTCAGCTTTGTCGTGCTGCGCGGCAGCCCGGGCGGCGTTCGTGCGGGCCTCCGGCACAGCTTCCATCAACGCCGAGCGGCCTATGTGGTCGCGCTTTGCCTGTTGCTCGTGCCAGTCGGTTTCCTCGTGGAGGGTCTGCTGGGTACCTGGCTCTTCACCGACCGCTATCTGCAGCCCGTGACTTTAGGGCTGGCCTACCTTACGGCCGAGCTTGCTTTTCTGGCCTTGGGCTTGCCACTGCTGGCGACTGCTCGCCGGCGTTGGCCTTTGCTCTTCGCCACCGCGTCAGGGGCCGCCGCGGCGCTTTTTGCCGCCCTCACCCTGTTCTGGGTGTTCCACCACACCGCCCAGTACACCCCGGAGGCGCCTGACTTCACCACGGAACTGACCGAACACCTTCCGCACGATCTGCCCGTGGTCGTGGAGGATGCCTTCACCTTTACAGGCCTGATCGGCCGCGAAGCGGACTCCGGCGTTCACTACTTCTATCTGCTGGATTGGCCTTACACCATCAGCAGTGCCGCACCGCGGCTCGAGGTCACGCAATATCACCTGATGGAGAACTGGAAGCGTGCCGGTTATTACTCAGCCGCCATCCAAAACCAGGACGAGTTTTTACGTGAGCATCCCCGTTTCCTGGTTGTTCACAACGGCGCAATTCACCCCGATCCGAAAGCCCCCAAGAACGAGATCGGCAATGATCTCACCGCACGCCTGCAGCATGATCCGGCGTACGAGGTACGCCGCTATTTCACGCTCGACCGTACGTTCCACGACAGCGTCCGCGATGCTGTCTCTCTGGTCTGTCGGGGCGGGTGCGATGCCGCGCTTCCACTCGCTGCCAAGCCCGACCGGTGTCTGCTTTCGGCCCATGGCACCACCTGCTGCGACAGCCCAGCCTGCAGGCTGCCCGAGCCGGAGGCCCCAGGCCACCTTTGGCCCTGGTCCCGCCGTCAAGCGCAGTAGCCGGCGGCACGGGGCACCCCAGGGGCTGGCGGAGGGACCTGCAGCTTGCACCCCCCGTTGCATGCGGGACAGTTCCCTCACTGAGTCGTTCTAAAGCGCCTTCAGCGATATCGCTGCTGATGCCACGCCCAGGCGTCCTGCAGGATCAGGTCCAGGTCGGCCCGCTTGGGCGTCCAGCCTAGCGTTTGTTTGGCTGCTTCAGAGCTCGCCACCAGGCGCGCCGGATCGCCTGGCCGACGTGGCTTCACCTCGGCCGGGATGGGATACCCCGTGACCCGACGCGCCGCCTCGATGACCTCCTTCACCGAAAACCCGGATCCATTGCCCAGGTTCAGGATCAGGCGCTCGTGCTCGTTCAGCGCGTTGAACGCCAGCAGATGCGCGTCCGCCAGATCGGCCACATGCACATAGTCGCGAATGCACGTGCCGTCCGGGGTGGGGTAGTCCTCGCCGAAGATCAGGATCTTGTCACGCCGGCCTAACGCGACGTCGAGAATGAGCGGGATGATGTGCGTCTCCGGCTCATGCGCTTCGCCACGCCCGGGGATGGCCCCGGCCACGTTGAAGTAGCGCAGGGACGCGTAGCGCAGCCCCTGCAAACGGCTCAGCCAGGTCAACATCTGCTCCACGAGCAGCTTGCTTTCGCCATAGGCGTTGGTCGGCTGCAGCGTGGCGCTTTCCGGGATCGGCACAAACGCCGGTTCACCATACACTGCGGCCGTGGAGCTGAAGACCAACTTGTTGACGCCGGTATTGTGCATGGCTTCCAGGAGCGCCAGCGTCGAAGCCGTGTTGTTGCGAAAGTAAAGCTCGGGCTTCTGCATGGATTCGCCGGCCTCGATCAGCGCGGCAAAGTGCAGCACGCCTTCCGCTCCGCTATCGCGCAATACCTGCTCCACGCGCGCGCGATCTGCCAGGTCTGCCTGCACAAACGTGGCGCCTTCGGGCACATACCTGCGCTGCGCATGGACCAGGCTGTCGATGATGGTGACCTCATGCCCTGCCTCGAGCAGCTGCACAGCCACCGTGCCGCCCACATACCC
>CAXUIF010000147.1:0-8033 GCA_964250995.1 uncultured Acidobacteriaceae bacterium | reverse complement strand
GCCCTCCACTAAAGGGGCGGCGTCGCCTGTGCTTTGAGAAAACGCGGCAGGCGCGATGGAGTGGGCAGCCGCCTTGACATCCTGACCGCAACGCACCCACAGCTGGCGGGAAAGATCGATCCCGGCGGCCGCCGCGGACTCTGGATCGAGTGCGTCGGAGCTATCGATCCAGGCTACGGTCTTGCCAGACTGGGTCATCTCGGCGAGCGCGGCAAACGCAAGCGTGGTGCGCCCCGAGGATTGGGTGCCGACCAACTCCGAGATCGCGCCCATGGGCAGACCGCCTTGCAGCAGGGCATCGAGCTCCGTGATGCCGGTAGGGGCGTAGTCGCGCACGGCGCGGGCTCGCGGCGTGAGTGCGCCGGGTATGCGCGGCTGGAGAGCGGTCTCGATCTGAAGGCGAAGGGCGGCAGCGGAGGAGGGCAAAGCGGATCTCCTATCTTCGCCTTATCTTCGCCTTTGGATTTGTGAATACGCAAGGGGTAAGTGCACCAGTCTGCTTGCACTTTTGAGGTATTTCGTTGCCGCTGCTGTGGGGCGCACTGTCTGTGGTGCAAACCATCGCTGCGCACAGGAGGAACAATGCTCGAGCGGGTCTTATCGTCAGAAGCTGAGCCAGGCAGAAAGCAGATCCGTTGTTTCGCTACGGAACAACGATCGGAGGCATAGGAACGCCGCACACGTTTGTCAGCAGGACGACACACGCCTGCTTTCAAGAGTGTGACCAGGTCCGGTCAGGACTCCAACCTGCCGCCGACCTGCCGCCAACAGGGGCGCCGCACCCGACGCGTCTCAGGAAGCCTGTGGGTGCTCGTTGGCGGGCTCTGGCTCAGCCGGTTCAGCGTAGCCTAACGCGCGCTTAAGTTCGTCCATGTCGCTATGCAGGGCGACGACCGAGGTTTGCAGATTCGCCAGGGCGTCGCGCCAGTTCTCCGGACCAAAGGCGGTCAGGCGCATGTCGAGGTGATTCACGGTCTGCTCCAGGTCGGCCACAGCCGCGCGAACGACAGAGTTATGCAGCAGCGTGGCATCACGAGCAGGCTTCGATTCGGAGCGGCAGCCAGCCAGCAAAGTTGCAGGAATCGAGCCGAGGGCGAACTGACGACGATTCATAGCGCATCGTCGCAGGTGAAGGGAGCCGCGCGCAAGCGGAACCGGCCAGAAGCGGTGGAGGGTCACCACGAGCCGATTGGCAGCGTTTGACGGTGAACCTGAGCGCTTTCCTTTAAGCTGCATCTCAGGAGCCCAGATGTTTGAACGACTGGCCGAGGGAGAGGCAATGGCGAGCAGTGCAATGACGCGGACCACCAAAGAAGAAAAGCTGGTTGAAGCTATTCAAGCCAATTGGAAGACGGAGATGCAAGGCTTTGCCACGTATAGCCGTCTCGCTGAACAGGCCAAGGACGCCAACACCCGCCGGGCTCTTCGCGGGATTGCCGCGGCGGAAAAGCACCATGCTGATCTTTGGGCAGACCGGCTCCACTCCTTGGGTGCGGAGGTGCCGTCGTTTGATCAGCGGCCCAACGAAGACGTGCTGCGCGCGCAGGAAACAGGCGGATTTGCGGCCCTGCGTGAGCTGGAGCTGGATGAAAGCCGCGATATTGCGCGTTACAGCGAGCAGATGCAGGAGTTTGGCGACCAGGCCAGCGTTGAGGTGCTGGAGCGCGTCATCAAGGACGAGCAGGAGCACTATAAAGTGCTGGGCAAGCTGGCGGGGGCGGATGCTTCCCCCCGGGATCCGAAGGAGATCCAGAGCGCGCTGGACAAGCTGCTGGAAAAGCGTGAAAAGGGCCGGGTACAGGCGGGCAGCTGGCTGGGCGACGCTATCTACGGCGTCAATGATGGGCTTGGATCCATCTTCGGCATCGTTTCCGGAGTGTCGGGCGCGACGCTTGGCAACAGCCACTTTGTGTTGATTGCAGGCCTGGCGGGCATGGTGGCCAGCGCGCTATCGATGGGGGCCGGAGCGTACCTTGCCGCGAAAAGCGAGCGCGAGTTTTACGAAGCCGAGTTTGCGCGTGAGGCGAAGGCCGTGCGGTTGAACCCGGTGGAGGCGCGCGAACTGCTGTCGCTCACATACCAGGTGCGCGGGCTGCCGCAGGAGGATGCGGATCGGGTGGTCGAGCATCTGGCGGTGGACGACAAGCGGCTGGCGGAGGCGCTGGCGCGCGAGCGACTAAACACGACAGAGGAATCCTTGAGCAATCCGCTGACATCGGCGTTGTCGGGAGCGCTTTCAACAGCGGTGGGCGCGTTCATTCCGATCGTCCCGTTCTTCTTCACGTCCGGCTATACCGCTGTGATCATCGCGGCGGTTGTTTCGCTGGTGGCCCACTTTGGCGTAGGCGCGGCCAAGTCGCTGGTGACGATTCGCTCATGGTGGTCGAGCGGCTTTGAGATGACGTGGGTGGGTGCGCTGGAAGGCGCAGTCACCTACGGTGTGGGCCTCGCCCTGGGGCACCTGGGCGGCGGTGGGAGTGGTGTGAGCTGACGGCCCGGGCGCGTCGCTGGAGTGATCCCGGCTGCGGAGTGCATTCTTCTGCTACGCCACGCGAAACGCGCCTCTGCGCTGCTCTGTGGAAAGCGGGCTCCCGGCTACGCTGCAGCTAGCAACTGTAAAGTAGAACTCGCTATAAGATATTCGTGTTTGCAGGAGCCTTCTTATGAACCGGTCGCTTTTGACGCAAGATCGTCGCAACTTTCTAAAGAGCGGCGGCGCTGTCGCTGCCGGGCTGCTGGTGCCAGGTTCCGCTGGGGGCGAGCAGAAGCCCTACACGTTGCCCTTCAACCCGAAGACGCACGATGCGATGCCGACGCGCAACCTGGGCAAGACAGGGTACAAAGTCGGCATCTTCAGCTTGGGCGGGCAGGCGGCGATCGAGCTGCCGAACAACTTCGACAAGGCTGTGCCGATCATTGAGCGGGCGCTGGATCTTGGCGTGAACTATATCGACACGTCGTCGATCTACGGCGGCCCGGATCGATGGAGCGAGCAGTATGTCGGTCGCGTGATGAAGACGCGGCGGCATGAGGCGTTTCTGGCGACCAAGACCAAGGAACGGACGCGCGACGGCTCGCTGCGGATGATTGAGAAGTCGCTGCAACTGCTGAACACGGACCATGTCGATCTATGGCAGCTGCATGATGTGGGCCTGCCTGAGGACGTGAACGCGATCTTCGGCAAGGGCGGCGCGATGGAAGCGCTGATCGAGATGCAAGGGCAGGGAGTGGTCAAGAACCTGGGCTTGACCGGGCATTACCGGCCGGACGCGCTGATCGATGCCATCCATCGGCACCCCTTCGACTGCATCCTGATGTCGCTGAACCCGGCAGATGTGCATATGTGGAGCTTCCAGGAGAAACTCCTGCCACTGGCGGTCGAAAAGCAGATGGGCATTATCGGAATGAAGGTGCCGTCGCGCGGGCGGTTGCTCGCCAGCTGGACGCCGCCGCCGGTGGAGGCGCAGAAGCACATGTGGGAGGGGTCGGCCATTGCTACCCGGCCCGGTGTGATGACTATGAAGAACGCGATGGACTACGCGTTGACCCATCCCGTGAGCACGATCATCGTAGGCTGCGACAACGTGCCGCAGTTGGAGGAGAACGTGAAGATCGCCCGCGAGTTTACGCCGTTGTCTCAGATACAGATGGCGTCGTTGAACGCGGCGGCGGAGCCGGTGGCCAAGCAATCGCTGTTTTACCGGTTCACGGATCGCTCAAAGGGCTGAAGTCGCCTTTGCGGCTGCTTCGATGAGCTGCTGACCTCCCAATCCTCGGTTGATCTAGCGGAGGCGTCGTCGCGGCTCCGTAGGCAGCGTGATGTGAAAGGTGGAGCCCTCGCCGAGCACGCTGGTGGCCCAGATGCGGCCTCCGTGCTGGGCGATGATGCTGCGGCAGATGGCAAGACCCAGCCCAGTTCCGCCCATGGTGCGGGAATCGGACGCGTCGACCTGCTGAAAGCGCTCGAAGATGAGATCGAGCTTGTCGGCGGGGATGCCGCGGCCATGGTCGGTGACCTCGATCAGGGCTTCGCCACTGGCGCCATAGGAAGCGGAAAGGCTGATCTCGCTTGGGACTTCGGTCGCCGGGGGCGAGAACTTGATGGCGTTGGAGAGCAGATTGGTGATCGTCTGCAAGATGCGGTCCGGATCGGCCCAAAGCGCGACGCCATTGGATTGGATGGTGAAGCGAACATTGGCCTTCGCAGCCTGAGCCTGTAGCAGCGTGATGCTGCGGCGGAAGATCTCCTCGATGGAGCAGCTAACAAAGTGCATGTCGGCCTTGCCGGAGTTGATTCGCTCGAGATCGAGGATGTCATTGACCAGGCGGACGAGCCGGTCGGTGTTGCCAATGGCGATCTCCATCATGCGCCGCGCCTTGTCAGGTCGGCTGTCCAGGGGGCCTTCCGCGATAAGCCCCAAGGCGGCGCGCAGACTGGTGAGTGGCGTGCGCAGCTCATGCGAGACGGTGGAGATGAACTCGTCCTTCATGCGGTCCAGGGCGTCCCGCTCGCTGATGTCCGTGAAGGCAACAACGACACCGACGGCGCGTCCGCGGCGCTGGTCGCTCTGTCCCAGATGTGCGTCTTTGGTTTCGATCTGGGGGCGGGCGACGTACTCGACCGCGAAAGGTGTTCCGTCCTTCCGCCAGAAGACTTCGTTGGCCACACGAATGGTGGTCAGGTCTTGAAGGCTGCCGCGGATCGGACAATCAGCTTCGGGGTACGGCGTTCCGTCCGGATGGGAGTGGTGGATGAGCTCGTGCATATTGCGGCCCAGCATCTCTTCGGGAGCAAAGCCGAGCATCTGCGCCGCGGCAGGGTTGACGATCGTGACAAGGCCGTTGAGGTCGGTGCCATAGATGCCATCACCAACTGACTCCAACACGGAGTTGGACTGCCGGACCACGGCGCGCAGTTGTTGTTCCGCACGCACCTGTTCGGTGATGTCAACGGCGAACCCAAGCACATACGGCGATCCCTGGGAGGGCTCAACCAGCCGGTTTCTATAGGCGAGCACACGTTCCTCGCCGCTGCGATGTTGGAGGTGCATCAGGCCTTGCGCCTCGCCCGTGGACAGCAGCGCCTGAAAGTAAGGCGCAAGGAGGTGTTGCCGTTCGGGGTAGACGAATTCCGTAAGCTGATGCCCGACGACGTCGTCCACCTCTCGCCCGAAGCTTTGAGCTCCGTGCTGGTTGATCGACAATATGCGGCCGTCGAGGTCGTGCGTGCAGACCAGGCCGAGCGAGCCTTCGACGATCTGACGGTAGCGAGCCTCGCTTTCGCGAATAGCTCCTTCAGCGACGCGCTGGACCGTTACGTCGATCCCCGTCGCAATAAGGAAGGCCACCTGACCCTGCGAGTCCAGCAGGGCCGTTGCGGACCAGGCGATGCGCCGTCGTCCGCCGTCGCTGGCGAGCCAGTGGTTCTCAAAGGCAGTAGGGAACGTACCTCGTCGAAGGGTTTCGAACTCATCGATGGACTGCGCAACCTCCTCTGGAGCGATGAGGCGATCCCAGGCGAACTTGCCGGTAACCTCCGATGCGCTGTAGCCGGAGATGATCTCGCAGGCCCGGTTGAAGCGAGCGATGCGGCCGTTGGGCTCGAAGACGACCACGAGCGCCCCGACCGTGTCCAGCACAGCGGCCACGAAGTTTTTTTCGACAGTCAGGGCCGCTTCCACCCGCTGCCGCGCCCGGGAGACGCGGTGGGTTTCCCGAACCCGCATGCTCAGCTCCAGCCGCGTTGTAACCATGTGGCTGAGCGCTTCCAGCGAGTCGATCTGCGCCGCGGTGAGCTTACGGGCAACCTGGTCAAGAACGAACAGGCAGCCAATAGCCACACCGGCCGGCGTTTGGATCGGCGCGCCTGCATAGAAACGGAAGAGGGTGTTGTTGACGAGCATGCCAGCCGGTGTATACAGCGGGTCTCGTCGGGCATCGGCAATCTGGTACACGCCAACCGACTGAATGGTGGTTGCGCAGGGCAGGGGAACAGCGGAGCGGGAGGCGAGTTCCAAACCGAACCTGCCGATCAGGTAGGTGGTGGACCGCTCCACGACGCTGATGCCGGCGACCGGGGCGCCGCAGACCTGCGCCGCCAAACGAGCGATGTCATCCAGCGCCGGGTCCGCGGGCAGGTCGGCCAGTGCATATTGGTCGATTGCTTCCAACCGCTGCCCTTCGGCGTTCACCGCAATCTCCGTCACAAGCAGGAGCATACGAACCAGCCGGGCGGGTGGCTGTCCCACTTTTGCATTAAGGGGCCGGACAGGGGTAATCGCGAATCTGTCCCGTGGCCGAGTTTAGGAGGACTGCTCTGCAGAGGAAAGTTGCCGTACGCGCGCTAACTCTCTCAGTTTACTAGGGTTTTGTGATGAAGGAGGGGCAGGATCAGACTGTCCTCCGGGTCCGAGGGTAATGCCACTTTCGCTTTTCCCGAAACGGAGCCAAACCGTATTCGATTTGGTTCCAGATATCCACGGCTTTCTTGGGTTGGCGTCTCGGAACCGCTTGCTGCAGCAGGAGATGCCGCGCATACTCGGTGCAAGCAGAGCGTCAAGCTGCTCAGCATTGCCTGGAGCTTCGTCCCAAAGTGAGCCATTTCCGCCGCGAAGATGTGTTGCGCATCCTCCAACTGCCGGTACGGCAGTTAGAGATATGGGAGCGCGCCGGGCTGATCGCGCCCGCGGAGGCGTACGCGTTTGACGGTCTTTCCCAGTTGCGCAAACTGCGCGAGCTGGCTGCAACGCGCATCTCGGCACAAAGTATTCGCCGATCTGTGGACGCCATGCGCCGAGTTGCCGGGCAAAGCAATCCGCTCGCAGGGGCCGTGGTGGCGCCGCACAAGCCGCGCATCGTCTTTCGGCAAAGCGGAGCTTTGCTGGATCCGCTCAGCGCCCAGTTTGCTTTTGATTTTGAACTGACGGCGGCAACACCCTTGGCGGTTGTTTCACCCCGACCGGCCGATCCCATGGCGCAGGCCCTGCACCTGGCGGAAGTCTTTCAACGCGCCGTGCGACTGGAAGAGCGACCGGAGACGTTAAGCGAAGCCAAGGCGCTCTACAAGGAACTGCTCAGCCTGGACCCGATGCACGCAGCCGGCGCGATCAACCTGGGAACGATCTGCTACAACGAGAAAGATTTTGCAGCTGCCGAGGACCTATACCGGCGGGCGACCGAGGCGGACCCAGAGTACGCGCTGGCCTTCTTCGACCTGGGTAACGTGCTCGATGAACAGATGCGGCTGAACGAGGCCGTGCAGGCCTATGAGCGCGCGCTGGGTCTTGTGCCTGAGTACGCGGACGCACACTATAACCTGGCGCTGGCGTATGAGCGGCTAGGTGAAACGCGCAAGGCGCTGCGGCACTGGACGGCGTACACCCGCCTGGACGCGAGTGGCCCTTGGCACAGCCATGCACGATCCCAGGCTCGTCGCATCCTTGCCTGCGAGCGACTCACCATCGTGAGCCGTCATGGGCGCACGATGCGCATCGCAGGATAGCTGCCCGGGTCGGCGGGTCTAGTGACGCGATACACTCCTCAGCATCGCTTGTTGCAAGCTTAGGAGACTTCCCTGCCAATGGCCGCACCGACCGCCTTTCGCCCCTTTGTGCCTGCGCATGAGAGCCGAAAGGAGCTGTCCCTCAGGGCGTTGCTGCTGGGCAGTGTCTTTGGCATCATCTTTGGCGCGGTGACGGTGTATGTGGGGCTGCGTGCCGGGCTTACGGTTGCGGCCAGCATTCCGATTTCGGTGCTGTCGATTTCGATCCTGCGAGCTTTTGGGCGGGCGTCCATTCTCGAGAACAACATCGTCCAGACGACCGGCAATGCGGGGCAGTCCATTGCTTCGGGCGTGATCTTCACGCTGCCGGCGCTCATCTTTCTGGGTTTCGACCTGCAGAGCTTTCGCATCTTCATTCTGGCCCTGTTTGGCGGATGGCTGGGCGTGCTCTTCATGATCCCGCTGCGGCGGCAGTTGATTGTGGAGGAGCATGGAACGCTGACCTACCCCGAGGGAACGGCGTGTGCCGATG
>CAXUIF010000146.1:0-8112 GCA_964250995.1 uncultured Acidobacteriaceae bacterium | reverse complement strand
AAATGAGGCGCATGTGGCGGACGATACCCTGAAAAACAATGCTTTCGGTGCCGTACAGATCGAACGTGGAGATCTTGAGCGTTTCGCCCGCAAGGTCCTCCAAGGGCGGGCGGCGGTCGGGGCTATCGCGCAGCACAAGGCGGCAGGTCCAGTGTGTGTTCAGCTGCTGCACGACCTCAACCTCGCTCAGTAGTGCGGCCGAGAGCGGTTCAGAGCCGAGACTGATGTAGGGCGTAGACAGGGCGCCTCCTCCTCAGACGTCGATGTGTGCGGCCAGACGCAGGATCTTGAAGGGGACCGGCCTCTGCAACAGTGTCTCCCAGAACTTGACCGGTGGCTGCCGCACTGCCAACAGTAAACCACCGTCTTCGACGCTTTCGCGCAAGTACGCTTCGGTTTGGGGCAGCAGGTCGTGCAGGGGCGCTCGAAAGGCCGGCGACGGTGTGTTGAGGGAGGCGGCGTTGAGTAGGGGAACGTAAAACGGAAAACTGGTCAAGGAGCGATCGATCATCCGGGGCTGCAGGAACTCGGTTGCTTCGGCCAGAAAGCGGTCCGGGGCGGAGGTGCTCAGGCGCACGAGCGTGCCGGACCCGAGTAGCCGGTCCCAAGCGTCGCGCTGGATGTCCGGGTCCCGGGTGAGGCGGACGATGCGATCGATGACGGGACGGAGCGTGCCCGGCGCGGCGGCGAGGAACTCCTCGGCTGTCCACGTGGTTGGCGCCTGCCGGTCCAGCCAAACGCCAAGGCCGATCTGCGGCAGCCAGAAGCGTGCGTTTGCTTGCAGGATCGGTATCTCTACGTCGGGACGGCAGTGCTCGAAGAGCAGGAACAGTTCCTCCGGATGTGGCTCGGCGAAGGCCGGCAGCTGGAGGAGCAGGGAAGCGACAGCGTCAAGGTAAGGCGCTTGCTCGTGCTCCGGCATAGGTAGTGGCGCTTCGAGCAGCGCCGCGGTCCACCCAGCGGGCGCCCGCAACTCGCGCAGCAGCAAGGGGGAGCCAAGGGCAGGGTTCACGCGGGATACTCCAGGCCTTCCTCCCGCATGCCTTCTACTATCTCTTCCAGGTCGGCTTCCAGATCAGCTTTCGATGCTAGAAGAATGCCCTTATCTTCAGGGCTTTCACGCCAATAGACCTGAAACAGATTAAACCATTGATCGATCACATCGGGCCGGGCAGAAAAGAAGTCTTCCGCGCCAAGGAGGGGAAGCGTAAACAGCAAGCCGGGATACTGGGGATCTTCCTTCAGGTCTGAAGCGAACATCTCCTTGCTCTTCTTCAGGAAGGGCGACTGCAGCGCATGCAGCCGGGCCATCATGCCGTCCAGGTCGGCTGAGGCGACCAGCTCGCGCATCTTCGGGTCGTGAATCGCGGCCATGTTAGGTTTGGGGACCTTGGGCGCGGGTTCGCCGGGTTCCAGAAACAGCGTAGTCGTACCGCCCGAACCAAAGAACAACTCCAGCTGCTCCCTGGGTTGCTTTTCCAAAAACCAGTAACTGTAATCCGGTTGCAGAGACTTTGCGTCGTACTGGACGCGGCCTTTGCCTAAGTCTTCTGCATACTTCTCGTCGGGGATGGGGGGCAACTGGCGGCCAGGGTGGCGGCCGAGGCTGAAGATCGGATGAAACTGCCGGGCCGTTTTGATGAAAGCGTCCCGGTAGTCCGGGAAGATGACCTTCATTTGCAGAAAAACCTCAGGCGCTGCCTGGAGCTTATTGCGGAGCTTCGCAGCGAGAAGTTCCTGGAACCGCAAGAGCCACTGCCGCTGCAAGTGCCCAATCGGAAACCCGCTGACGGGCATCCAGTAGAGCTGACAGGCCTCCAGATTCCAAGCTCGATCCCAAGGGTAGAAGCGGGGCCGGTCGTCGAGTTCCTGTAAGCGGCGGCGACGCCCCGGCGTCTCAGGAGACGGTAGGGTGGCACGGCTTAGCTTCGGCTTGTCGTCGAGCAAGGGTCCCCTGAGTGCGCCCGCTTCTCGGGTTCTCCCGAGTGGACATCGCGTTTGGATGCACCGCTAGAATACAGGAGCCTCCTCTCTGAATGGACCTGGCACAGCCACGAGGAAGCCTTGGTTGAGCCGTCCTTTCGGGCCGCCAGGGGCACCGGTCTACCCGCGTCGAGGGTACGGTTTCGAGCGCATGGTGACGGCTGCCTTCCTTGTATGTTTGGTAACGCAGCGTCTTGATGCTGCTCGTTGCACCCCTTCCTGGGCGCTGGGCCGTGCGAAGGAGCGCTGGTTCCAAGCGGCCCAGAGTCAGACCTCGGTGCAGGCAGGTCACCCCGGCTTCGCCTTCGACAGAGCTCCAGAAGGTTAGAACGTTGATTCCAGTTTCCTGATTTCTGGGTCCGTTCACGTTATCAGGAGCACCCCCGCGGCGAACCTCCTCACGGGCTAGTGCTGATTAGGTACTGAATCTCTTTCAGGAGGATGAATTGAGCAGGCTCACCCACAACGTACGTCGCACCCAGTGGAAGATTTGCGGTTCCGTCTTTCTGCACGAGAACCAGCCTTCCACCTGCCTTACCCGGAGCGATCGCAACGGTTGACAAGTCGCGGAGTAAGACGGACCCATGAAGTACCAACTTGCCTCTTTGAAACCCTTCCCAGGTAATGTTGTGCTGAAGTTCGTCGATTGACATGCGATAGGTTGTTCCTGAAGCTTTGATAAAGAAAGCGATCGGGATGAGGAGGAGAGGTATGACAGCAAGGATCCATCGTCGAATCCAGCCCAGATATAGGAATACAACAAGGCAAAGTACACTTGCCATTGCCGCAGGAAAGTAGAGGGTGCCGGCACCTGTTCCGCTACCAGGATTCCATCTCCGTTCTGCACAATGTGAAGAAGGTACACGTCGTCAGATGATTGCATGAAGTTGCCCTGGGACTCGCATGGTCACGAGCCTTTTCACTGCTCACGTTCGCTTTGCGGATTCTGACCAAGCATCCGCCGAATCGCGTTCAGAACAACATATTGATCGGGTTCTCCTTGAAGTTTCTCTTTGCCCAGTGGATACAGCAAGGAACCGTCATTGCGTATCATTACGATGGTACGGGCACCGCGGTTGAACTGCATCTCTGCCGAACTGATGTCCGCTGCGGGTACCTGGAATTGGGAAACAATCTTCCCACTCTTGGTCCCTTCAGAAAGTATAGAACGCGCAGCTACATCTAAGGTTAGAGTGAAGTTAGGATTCGCAGGAACGAGCCAGAGAAGAAGGAAGACTAACAAGAAAACACCAGGCAAGACAGCCAATCGCCACTGTCGAGTCGACAGAAATCGCACAAGGAATGCTGCCGTAGCTAACGAAAGAATGGCCGGTACTGGCCCCCAACTTTGAGGAGCCTGAACAGCAACGAATCGTGCACTCGTGTTTTCGAGAATCTGGACGGAACGCATAGATGGTGTTTCAGTTTCGTGAGATTGAGTCTTGTGTCATGTCGGATCAAGCTTCCATGGTATAGGGCTTCTGGTGATGCAATCAGATCCCCTTGGTTCGCGCGCCAACAAGGGCTCCGAATGCAATGAGATCTCGGATACTGTGTTCGGAACAGCTGCAAAGGCTTAGAGTCCCACGACGTTATACCCATGAGCGGCTAGTGTCTCACGTCATGCTTTGACCAGCACCTACTGGCTGGCAGGTTGCAATGCGGTCTGACCGATCAATTGCCTTATGGCGTTAAGCACCACATACTGCTCCGGTTCGTCGCTGAAGTGTTGCCGACCTAAAGGGTAGCTCTGCGTCCCGTCCTTGTGAATGAGCACAATGCAGCGGGAGTCGCGGTTGAACTCCATATCTGCTGAAGCCAGATCTGCGGAAGCCACCTCGGAATGGGAAACTTGCCGCCCTCCCCTTATGGTTTCCCACTCAATCTTGTTCTCCGACCGATCTACTGTGATCCGATACGCAGGTCCTGGTTTAGCAAGTAGGGTCAGCGCGAGAGTTAAGAAGAAGAGGGAAAGACCCAATCCCCATTTACGGTGCAGCAACATGTAAATTGCAACGCCGCCGCATAGCACAACGCTTATTGTGCCGAAGACCAGGGTAGATGGAGCGGATTGCTCTGCTATGAGCATTGTATTGTTATTTTGAACAATGGGTAACATCTTCTAAGTTCGTCCGCTTCTTTCCTTTCAAATCGCTTGGTCCGCGCCGACGACGATAATCTTCTGACAAAGCAGTGAATTCATGTCGTAGACTTGAGTCTTCAATGGCGGATCGTTCGGCCAGGAGGCAAGCAATCCTTAACCCTGATATTGCTAACTGCCATGCAGAAATTTCTGGACAGCTAATGCCCTAGGCTGGATTTGGGGTCCAGCAGCAAGCGTCATTCGTGTCCTGTACTATGGTGCGGCTAAATTGAGACCATCTCGGGGCACCCGACCGATGACGCCTCGGAGGGCGTTAAGTACTATGTACTGGTTAGGCTCGTCCTGAAGCTGTTGCTCCCCTAGTGGGTAGACCAACGCTCCGTCACGGCGCACAAGCACAATGGTACGCGCTCCGCGGTTGAACTGTATCTCAGCCGAGGTCAGGTCCGTGGCTGAAATTTCCAACGCAGATAGTTGTCTTCCGTTTAAAGTGGCTACGGAGGTGATGGTTCCTTTGGACTGATCCACTACGAGCTTATAAGTGGGATACCTCGAAAGAGCGAGGGGTAAGAGAATGATCAGCACTAAAGCAAAAGGGAATACGAGCAACTTCCACTGTTTCGCCCTGACAAACCAGACGCTAAGGCATGCTGAGATGATAAGGAGGATGACCGGAACAGGACCTATGCTTTGTGGCTTCTGCTCTGCTACAAGCACTCCGGCCGCATCGCTCAGAATGTTTAAATTTTTCATGACGCCCGATTTCTTCGATGCAATCAGATTGCTTGGTTCGCGCCAACAACTATGATTTTTTGAGTGAACGCGACCTCATGGAACATGGCAACGTGCACTACAGGCTGAATAGCCCCCACCTTCGCATCCAACGCTTCAAACCGTTGGTCCACCGCGGAATCATGTATTCGCGCTAAGTGTTCGGTGAGTGACATTCCTGCTTTTTCAAGCGCGCCACCGATCGCGGCCATTTGCAACAGCTTGAAATCAACATTTGCGCCAATAACATTGGTTATCTGATTCGCATAGAGCTGATAAAACTGATATTCATCATGGTGAGTGAAGTTTTTCACATAGTGCTCTTTGACGTCATGCCAATAACTTGTAGGTTCTTGAATTTTCTGGTCAGCCTTATGAGCTTGGTTGTGATCTCCGGTGTATAAGTCGTTTGTCATGCCAATCACAGATCGATGCAGGTTGCCAGTGGTCTGGTGAATGAAGTTCCCGATGATGTTCTCGTCTTTGTTTCCGACGACCTGCTTGTGCTGATTGCCCCCGATGTCGTGCGAGCGGTTCTCCGTGACACGCGTGCGTTCGTTCCCGTTCATCTGCCGATCGCGGTCGCCAGCGAGTAAGAGGCAGTCATGGCCATTGGTGCCGAGAAGAGCGCTATCCGCGACGATGTTCGCGTAGCTAAGGGCGCCGGGAGGCGGCAGCATCCAGTCCGTTGTTGGGTCAGCGACCGCCAGCGGTGTCTGAATCTGTCCGTCGAACACGCCCATCGTGCCCCCTCACCTGTGCTGCTGAAATCTGCGAGCCTTCGTTCACTTTGCGCTAAGCAACGACGGGCGTCAATCGCGGAACGCCGTCCGGAAAGAACTCTGCCGGGGGTAGACCCATTTGTACCGTAGCGCCTGCAGGCAGGCGTAGCGCCCCATCGACCCCCGGGTGCATCCACTGCCGGGAGCGTCCGTCAAAGGCGCCGGCCGCCGCGCGGATGACTGTGCCGGCATACACTTGCGCGCCCTCACCGACCACCATCGAGCCGTACAGCCCACAGGTGCCGCCGATCAGAACACCTCGCTCGAGAACGACGGGCAGCGCCTCCGGCGGTTGCAGGACGCCGCCGATCATGGTCCCGCAGCCCACGGACACATCCGCCTCCAGCATCGCGCCGCTGCCGATCAGCACATGGGAGTCCACGCGCGTGCCGGCGAGCAGACAGGCCCCTGCCTGCACAGTGCTGGGCGGCATGACACTCGCGCCGGGGGCCACGTAGGCGCCGCGGCGCAACAGGCTGCCGGCCGGGATGCGCCGGTCGAGTGGGCGCTCCGCAGTCCACCCGAGGGAACTGATCTCCGTTCCCGGCAAAGGACCGGCCTGAGCTTCGACGCTCCCGGCACCGCTGAGCACCACCAGCGCGCGTCGGATCCAGGCGTTGACGTGCCAGCGTCCTCCTGGCGCGCGTTCCACGACACGGAGGTGCCCGGCCTCCAGCGAATCACACAGTGCCTCCAGCAGGAGCGCGGCTTCAGGGGTGCGGATTGCCTCGAGATCTGGGTGCTCCGGGTCGTATAGCAGGGCAAACCGCTGTTCCAGCGCCGCCGCCCAGCCGGCGTGAAGGCTGCCTGGGGTCCCCGATCCGTCGCTGCTTGGCATCCTCGGTGGGATGAGGCCAGTTTCTGCTTTGTTGCCCACAAGCCACTTGGCCCAAGGCCGAATGCCATTTCGGCCGGGGCAGGGAGTGCGCTAGCATGGCTTGACCATGCTCCCGACGCGTGAAACACCCCGGCCGGTACGCCCCGTGCAAGGAGTGCGATGATTCAGGGCGCGTTTGTGTCGTTGGGCGGCAGTCTGCTCGACGGCGTCATACTGAGCCGGGTCTCCGTCGCGCAACGCTTGAACGCGCACTGGATCTGCGAGATAGAGTGCCGCGATGTGCTCGGGCACCCTATCCCAGGCGCGGAGGCCCTGGGAACTTCGTGCACGGTTGCCCATACGGCCGAGGACGGCACCGAGCACACCAACTTCGCCGGTATCGTGATCGATGTGGCCCTGAAACGCGAAGTCTGGGGCAGCTACGGCTGCGTTCTCCGGGCGGCTTCGCTTTCCTGGCTGATCGACCACTCGCCGCGCAACGCGTACTTTGGGACGCCCTCGATAGCCAGCATCGCCTCGGAGATCGGCGGCCCGGCAGGGGTCGTCTGCACGCTGGACGACAAACCATCGCCCGCGGAGTACGTTCAGTTCGGGGAGACGAACTGGCGCTTTCTCCTGCGGCTCGCCGACGATCACGGCGGCTGGGTGCGCTCGGGCCCCCACGGCACCGAGCTGACCCGGCAATTCGACCCGCCTCATCCCCTCATCTTTCGCGATCACTACGGCTTGTTGGACTTCTTTGTTGAAGGCAATCTCCGACCGGCAAGTGTTGCCGCAGCGCAGTACGACAGCGCTGTCAGTCGGAGTTCAGCCCTGCCCGGGGAGTCAAAGCTGCCCCAGATGGAGGCACCCGGGCAAAGGATGGCCGCGGCAGTGCAGAGCGGGGCCGCGCAGCTGCAGCTGACCGGCTTCGCCGCGCGCTCGCGCTCCTGGACCAACGACGCGATGCAGCAGGCCGCGCAGGCCGAGGCCGAGCGCGCCCAGGGCAGCGCCGTCACGGCTGGGGGCACCTCGCGGGACCTGAGCCTAATCGCCGGCGGCGCCATCGCGCTAAGCAATCTGGGCGAGGCCAGCGGCACGTGGTACCTCACCGAGGTTCAACACGTCTGGGACCGCACCGGTTACCTGAACCACTTCCGCGCTACGCCTTGGCAGAGCTGGCGCGACCCCGAGCGGCCCCGTCCCGCCGTCGCGCCCGGTGTGCAAACGGCGCGGGTGGTGTCCAACGTAGACCCGGACCAGCGCGGGCGTCTGTTGGTGTCGCTGTTCTGGCAGGAGGGCGCGTCGTTGCTCCTCGCGCCGATGCTGAGCCTGCACTGCGGGGCGGGCTTTGGGCTGGCGATGATGCCGGAGGTGGGCGACGAAGTGCTGGTCGGCTTCCAGGACGCCGACCCGGAGCGCCCGGTGATCTTGGGCAGCCTGTGGAACGGCGTGCACCAGCCGCCCGCGACGGGCTTTCACGTTCCTGGCGAGACCAACGGCTCGGAGTTTGCGGGCAACAACGTCAAGCGTCTGGTCACCAAAAGCGGCAACCGCATCCACTTCACCGACACAGCGGGTGTGGAGTCGATCTCGCTGGCCACACCGCGCAGCAACCATTTTCTACTCTCGGAGAAGGTGGCCGAAACCGGCCG
>CAXUIF010000145.1:0-8146 GCA_964250995.1 uncultured Acidobacteriaceae bacterium | reverse complement strand
TTGTGGTTCCAAGCGCGCGTGCATCTGCAGCGCGGCGAGCTCGTGGAGGCGCGGCAGCTCTTCGATCAGGTGTACTTCGATTTGCCAGGGGAGTTGGCGCCCAAGCTGGGGCTGGCGTTTGCGGCGGAGCTGGCCGGCGATCTCCCGCTCGCGGGCAGGATGTATGACCTGGTTTCGGCGGTGGATCCGGCGTTCGTCTCCGCGGTCTTCGGCCTGGAGCGATGTTCGCGCAAGCTGGGGAACCGAAAGGCCGCGGTCGGCGCGCTGGGTCGCATCCCCGCGTCCTCCGCGATGTATGTGCGGTCTCGCGTGGAGGCCATGCGGGCGCTGCTGAGCACCGATTGCGGAAAGCCACAGCGAGCGGATGTGCTGGCGGCTGCGACCATGGCGGAGGGTCTTCCTTTGGACGATGGCGATACGTTTCGGATGCGCCGCGAAATCTTTCAGGCGGCACTTGCGGAGCTCGGCACAACCCAAAGCAGCACAGACGGAGACACAACGTTGCTGGGACAGCCGCTGGCGGAACGTTCGCTGCGGTTGGGGCTCGAAAGCGCCTTGCGCTCCATGGCCCGCTTTGTGAGTGAAGACGAACGCCTGCGACTGATCGACGAGGCCAACCTAGCGCGCCCACAGACGCTGATCTGAAAGGGGCGAAAGAGCTTCGCCTGAAGGGAACGAATGATCTGCTCTGCGTGCATGGCTGATGTGCCGGATGAGGATGTCTTTTGCGAGAACTGTGGGGCGCCGCTGAGCCAGGCTGCGACTGAGGCAACTGCCTGCCTTTGTGAGGAGATGGACGAGGAGGGCTTCTGCCTGCAGTGCGGCAAGCGGGTACGCCGGCCGGCTGGCGACCACGTCGAAGAGGCGCTTTCGCTCCAGTTTGCGGCTGTGAGCGACCGGGGTCAGCGACATGACCGGAACGAAGACCGATTCGCGCTGGTGCAGGAAGAGCGCGGGCTGGCGGTCGTGGTATGCGACGGTGTGTCCACCACAAGCCGTGCGGAGGTGGCCTCGGCAATGGTGGCGGAGATCGTTGCACGTGAGCTCCGGAGCGCTCTACAACTCGAACAGATGCCGAACGGGGGGGAGGTGCTCGAGGGCGCAATCGCCGCAGCGGCGGCGGAGCTGAACAAGGAGATCGGGGGGCGCTGGAGCGAGAGCGCGCCTTCAACCACGGTGGTGGCCGCACTGGTGAGGGCAGGGGAGATCACGGTGGCGTGGGCGGGCGATAGCCGGGCCTACTGGGTGGACGAGCACGGAGCGGTGGCGCTGACCAAGGACCACTCATGGATGAACGCCGCGTTGCAGGCCGGGGAGCTGACCGAGGAGCAAGCGCGGGCGTCGCCGCAAGCGCATGCCATCATGCGCTGGATCGGCGCGGATGCGGACCCGGCCATGGGCCCCGAGGTGGTGCGGCGAACGGTGCAAACCAGTGGAACGCTGCTCCTGTGCACGGACGGCTTGTGGAACTATGCGCCCAGTGCGGAGCAGATCGCGGAATTGATGCTCGAAGCGAACGGAGACGCGCTGTCGGTTGCGCAACACCTGGTGGCCTTCAGCAATGCGCAAGGTGGCCGGGACAACATCACTGCGGCCGTCCTGCGGCTGCCAGGGCCGGAGCCGGATGTGAGTTGACCGGGATCGTTTGAACCATTGCGGCTTTGCTTGCGTAAAGAAGGGAAAGGGATGAACATGCCGGGTCAGTTCAAGGCCGAGACGTTTCAGAATGAGTTTTTGCCCGCGGGTTCGCGGGAGGTGCACGCGATCATGACCGTCACCGCGGGCGAGGGCACAGGTGCGGGCCTGGCCGGCGAGCGGATCTTCGGGGTGATCTGCGACGTGTCAGGGTCCATGGAGGGCGGCAAGATGCAGGCCGCCAAGCAGGCGATGGCGCGACTGGTCGGGATGCTTCCGCCGGACTGCAGCTTCTTCCTCATCACAGGCGCAGACGGCGCGCAACTGCTGTGCCCGGTTATGCGCGCCGACGCCATGGGCAAGCAGCAGGCCCTGCATGCGATTCATGGGATGCGGGCGTTCGGCGGCACGCGTATCTCGAACTGGCTGCATCTGGCGCTGGAGCAGTTCCGGACGCGTCCGGCGGGGCTGCGGCAAGCGCTGCTGCTGACCGACGGACAGAACGATGCTGGGGACGTGATGCCGCTTGAGACCGTGCTGGCGCAGAGCGAAGGGATCTTTCAGTGCGATTGCCGTGGCGTGGGTACGGATTGGCAGGTCGATCAGCTGCGTGCCATCGCGGGCAGACTGCTGGGCACGGTGGACATCATTCCCTCGCCTGCGGAGATTGAAGCGGATTTCCGCTCCATTCTGGAACGGGCCCTGGCGAAGACGGTCAGCGATGTGCGCCTGCGGCTCTGGACGCCGCAGGGTGCAACGGTGAAGTTTGTGAAGGAGGTAAGCCCGGAGATCGTGGACCTGACCGCGCGGGCCCGGGTCACCAAGCCGCAAATGAGCGAGTACCCGACCGGCGCGTGGGGCAAGGGCGAGAGTCGGGACTTCCATTTCTGCATTGACGTGCTGCCCGGCGCGGTAGGGGACGAGATGCTCGCCGGGCGGGCGAGCCTGGTCTTTACCGATCGTGGCGTGGAGAACAAGGTCGCGGAGGCGCGCATTCTGGCCGTGTGGACCGATGACGACGCGAAGTCGACCAAGATCAACCGCGTCGTCGCGCACTATACGGGCCAGGCGGAGTTGGCGCAGTCGATCCAGGATGGCCTGGAGGCGCGGGCACGCGGCGATGCCGACGGCGCGACCGCGTTGCTTGGCCGGGCGGTGAAGCTTGCGCACGACTCCGGTAACGAGGCGACAGCCAAGCTGCTGCGACGTGTGGTGGATGTCGAGAACGAAGAAAAGGGCACGGTGCGGCTCAAGACCGGTGTGGCGAAAGAAGATTCGATGGCGCTCGATACTCGTTCCACAAAGACAGCCCGCATTATGAAGGCGTAAGAAGCGGGCGGCACGGAGGCAGATGTGACACAAGGTGCGGGAACGGTGGATTGTCCGAAGGGTCATGCTTCGACGGAGCCGGATTACTGCTCGGAGTGCGGCGCGAAGATCGGCGGAGTCGGCGAGGCACGCGCGACGGCGCAGGGGTTCGCGTCGTTCGCAACGGGCGAGATCTGTCCGGACTGCGGCACGGTGCGGGAGCAAAACGATGTGGCCTTCTGTGAGGTGTGCGGGTTCAATTTCGAAACCGGGGCGCATGGTGAGGTTGGAACGCCTCCAGCCCCACAGCGGGTCGAGCCTGTGGCGTTGCAAGCGGGGGAGGCTCCGGGGCACGAAGACATACCGCAAGCTACCGTGCTAGCGGACCCGCGACGCTGGAGGGTGCGGGTGTCGGTTGATCCGTCGCTGAAGGTAGCGGGCAGTCCGGAGCCGCCCGAGAACTTCGTTCCGTACACAATCGAGCTCGACCAACTTGTGAGTTTGATCGGGCGCCCCAATGAGGCACGCGGGATCTTTCCGGAGATTGCGCTGGCCTTCGATGAAGCTGTATCGCGCCGCCATGCCCTGCTGCAAAAAGACGCTCAAGGGGGCCTGCTGCTGCGTGATATCGGTGCGGCAAACGGCACCCGGCTCAACGGCGAGGACCTGCCGCCCATGGTGGACCGCACGGTGCAGGATGGCGACGAGATCACGCTCGGACACTGGACGCGGCTACGCATTCAGTCGCAGTAAAGCTGGCTGCCGGCGTTACGGGAGAGGTTACCTGCACGCGCAGATCCTTCCTGCCCTTGCAGCAGGGCAAACGAGAAGCGCGTGGGAAGAGCGGAAGTGAGCGATGGCGACAGGAGTGGTGAGCGTGGCGGCAACGCGGAGGCGATGGAACACCTTTCAGCTGCTGAAGGCGATGCGGCTTGCGGCGTTGCTGCTCGATGCCGTGGTGTTGCTTGTGGTGCTGAGCACGGCGCGGGAACACCGGCTGGCGGTGCGATCGATCGGCAAAGATGCGGCGCCCAGCATCATTGCCGCCCAGCACATCAAGGCCGCAATGGCGGACATGGATGCGAATGCAGCGAACGAGTTGTTGCAAGGTCCGAGCGGAAGTTCCGTGGCCGTGCAGGCGTATGACCGGCGGCGCACCGAGGCCGTGGAGGCGCTGATTGCGGCCGCGGAAAACATCACCTATGGGGATGCGGAACGGCGGCCCATACAGACCTTGGCGCTGGGTTTGGGCAGCTACGAGCGGTCTGTCCAGCGAGCACGGGACCTGGCGGATCGGGGCGAAGGCGCGAAGGTCGACGCGTATGACCAGGCCGCCGATGTGCTGGATGCCACGCTGCTGCCCGCCGCGGACGCGCTGGATGCGGCCAACAACGACGAGTTGGAGAAGACCTATGCCGCTCAAAGTTTTCGATCGGCTGCCGCGCGGGCTCTCCTGGCGGTCGTGGGATTGCTGGTGCTGCTCAGTCTAGGGATTGCCCAGCTGTTTCTGAGCCGGCGCATGCACCGCACGTTCAACTTGCCGCTGCTCGGTGCCACGCTCCTTGCGCTGCTTCTGGGCATGCACGTGTGGGGCGCCCTGGCGCGCTCGCATGAGCAGTTACGGGTCGCCAAAGAAGATGCCTTCACCTCGATTCACGCCCTGTGGCGTGCGCGCGCGCTGGCGTATGCGGCCAACAGTGACGAGAGCCGGTATCTGCTGGATCCCGGCCACGCCAGCGGATGGCAGCAGGCCTTTACGAGCAAAGCCAATCAGCTCGCGACGTTGCCCCCGGGTCTGGATGGGCCGCAGTTGATGGCCGCGGCCCGGGAAGGGCACAAGCTGGACGGTTTCGCCGGGTACCTCGCCGATGAGCTCAACAACATCACCTTTGCAGGGGAACGTGAGGCAGCGCTGGACACGCTGGCCAGTTGGCAAAGCTATGTCGCGATCGATGGGCAGATCCGCTCGCTCGAGCGCAGCGGGCAGCACAGGGCCGCCGTCGCCCTGTGCACGGGCGTGAACGCAGGGCAGTCCAATTGGGCCTTTGACCGCTTCGATCGTGCCCTGGATACCACCCTGGCTACCAACCAAGCGGCCTTCGAGGCAGCGGTCAACCGTGGCTTTTCCGACCTGCAGGGCCTTGAGTGGCAGGCCTGTGCAGGAGCGGCAGCGCTGGCGCTGCTGGTGTTGCTTGGCTTTGCACCGCGGCTCAAGGAGTATCGGTAGTCGAGAACCGGTCCCCCTGAGTGGCGTAGAGTTTTTAGAACAGAGGAAGAGGTCGGTCATTCCCGAACTTTGCTGTACCAGCTTTTAAGGAGCGTGCATGTTCCGTCGTGTGGGTAATCTGGTCAAAGGCTTTTTCGGCTTGTTTGTTTCCAAAGCGGAGCGACGCAATCCGGAGGCCCTGCTGGAGCTGGAGCAGGAGAACCTTCGCAAACAGGTGGGCAAGTTCAACGTCGGCCTGGCGTCGCATGCGGGGTTGGTCGAACGGCTGATTGGCCAGGTGCGCAAGCTCGAGACCGATGAGACCGACCTGCGGGCCAAGGTGGGGGCGAACCTCAAGCTGGAGCGCCGCGAGGTGGCCGGACAGTATGCGCTGCGGCTGAAGACGGTGGAGCGCGAGCTGGAAGAGAATCGCAAGCAGCTCGACCAGGCAGAGGTGACCTACAAGGAGCTGGTGCGGGCGCGCGATGTGGCCGTCTCCATCACGCGATCCAAGATCGAGGCGCTCAAGTCCGGCATCAGCGACCTGAAGATGAAGCGCGCCATGGCCGAGATCACTGAGATGGCTTCCGGGATGGTAACCAATCTGGGCGGCGCCGGAGACACGCTGAACCGGCTTGAGTCCATGGTGGAGGACGAGCGCTACCGCGCGTCAGGTCGCGTGCGCGTAGCTGTGGACAGCCTGGACCTGGCCGATGTGCACCTGAAAGAGGCCGAGCAGAAGACCATGGCCGAACAGGCCTTGGTGGAGTTTGAAGCCCAGCAGGCGCCACGCCAGATCGGCAACAATGTGGACCTGTCTGGGCCGGGGCGGGTGCCGTCAGCGGCGTTTAGCCTGGAAAAGCGCAGAAACCAGTAGCACGGCGCACGACCAGCCTTTCCCTGCGGGCGGCGTACCGACTTCATGGCTACATGCGGGATGGCGGAAGGGGCCGCTGAGCCGCGTCCGACCCTGGCCCGTTTTGACCGGCTACCCACGCGCGCAGCGCAGGTAGCCAAACGTCGCCGCAGGTCGTCTATAAAGGTGGCAACGGACTTTCTGAGGCCGGGCTGTAGCGGTGTGATGGCGCAGGGTGAGGGATGATGCATAAGGGCCAATGGATGACGGGAGCCTTGCTGGCTTTCGTCCTGACGCAGGGCACGCAGGCGCAGCAGGCACCGAGCGCTCCGGCACCCCCAGCCAAGCCGCCGGCCACCACCGACGACAGCGGGCCGGCGACGACGAACGACAGCATTGTTCTGCCCAAGAAGAAGGACGACGCCGAGCCTCCACCCCCGCCGGCACCGGCGGAAGAAAAGCCAAAGAACCCGAACGGGGACATCTACTCGCTGCGCGTCGACGTGCCGATCGTGAACCTGGATGTGGGGGTGTTGCTCGATAAGACGCACCAGTTTGTTCCCGGGCTGAAGCCGGACAATTTTTTGGTTGTGGAAGACGGCGTGGAACAACACGTACAAAGCGTGCGGTTGGCCAAGACGCCGATCACTGCCGTGATGCTGCTGGAGTTTGCGGCCAACTCCTATTGGCTCATCAACGATATGCAGAACGCGTCGGTAGCTTTCTTCAACACCCTGCAGCCCGACGACTACGTCGCGGTCGAAACCTATGATATCCGCCCGCATATCCTGTGTGATTTCACCAATAATCGCAACGTCGTGGCACAGGCATTACAGAGCCTGGTGATTCCGAGTTGGCAGGAGACCAACGAGTTCGACGCGCTGTATGGGACGCTGGACCGACTATCTCGCGTGGAAGGGCAGAAGTACATCATTCTGATCTCAAGCGGGATCGACACCCTGTCACGGCTGACGCTGGATCAGATGCTCGCAAAGGTGAAAGCCAGTCAGAACATCACCATCTTTTCCGTCGCGACGGGGGGCATGCTGCAGGAGATGCGATCCGGCCCCGGCATGCGCTACCTGCAGGCGGAGAACGAGATGCGGACCTTCGCCCAGATGACCGGCGGCTTGTATTTTCAGCCGGTCTTCGAGGGGGAACTGCCAGACATCTTTTCGCGCATCAACGACTCGATCCGCAATAAATACGTCGTGACGTACCGGCCAACAAACACGCAAAACGACGGCAGCTTTCGCAAGGTGAAGATCTACCTGGTGGACAACGAAGGCAAGCCGTTGAAGATGGCCGATGAAAAGGGCAAGCCTCTGAAGTATTCCATCGTGGCGCGCGATGGGTACCGCGCTAAGCTGCCCGTGGAGTAGCGCCAGGCGCGCGGGGAGCTAATTCACGGAAAAGAACTCGCGGCCCTGAATCGGTGCGAGGCAGAGAAGGACCAGGCCCTCCAGAAGGATGGTCCCTTCCAGCCGCGTGGACAAAGCATGGAGCCGGTCGAAGTGCTCCCGCGCGGGACTGCTTCGAGGAGCCTGTTGCAGGTCGCCGCCCAACGTCAGGCGGTCGGTTTCCATGTGGGGCAGAACGGATTGCTGGAGATACAACGTCAGGGTGATCATGGAGATAACAAGGGCGATCTCTACGGCACGTGCCCGGTAGGCGTCGTGCAAGGCCAGCAGGGCAAGGGTAAAGAACAGGTAGAACGCTCCGGCAAAGAGCCCCATGCGATGTAGGGCAAGCAAAGAGCCACGGACGATGGTGCCCGCCAGATGTGCATCCGGCATGGTCTTGAAGGCAACGCTGGCGACCGCAAGAAAGAAGACGATGCCGCCTACCCAGACGGCCAGGGCAATCAGACGGCAGGCGCGGAAGGCGAGCTTCATCTCCGTGTCGGGCCTGCGAATGCAGGCTCCTCTGCGGTTTGCGCCGGGAGGGGGGAAGCTCCTGACGAGGGGCTGCGGGCCAGCGTGCGGCGAAGGATGAGGTCGAACGCGGCGCGCGCCTCCAGGTACTCCGGCTCTGAGAGGTGATGCTGCAACCGCTCGGTCTCCAGCGCAAAAAGTTCCTCCTTCAACGCCTGCAGGAGGGGAGTGCTGTGGGGCAGGGCCGAGTGGCTCACGGTGGGGGGT
>CAXUIF010000144.1:6932-8246 GCA_964250995.1 uncultured Acidobacteriaceae bacterium | reverse complement strand
TTGGTCGGGGCGGAGGGATTCGAACCCCCGACCCTCTGCTCCCAAAGCAGATGCGCTACCAGGCTGCGCTACGCCCCGACTCCTTCACCATCGTACCGTACGCGGGCGACTCGACAGAGCTCCGTCTAGCGCCAACCTGGAACCCGCAAGCCGTGCAGCAGCGACCCGCCCACCCACAGCAGAAGCACGAACGGCAACATCGCCATAGCCATCAATCCCAGGCCGAGCACCCCCATGAACAGCCAGTCGCGCCAGGAATCGCGCCGCCCCACCGTCAAGCTGCGTTCCAGCAACGCATAGTTGCGCCGGTTCGCCCGCCAGCCAATATCGAACAGATTGCCGAGCACCGGAACGATCCCCACCGCGACCTCAATGCCCAGGTTCGCGACCATGCGCGCCACGGTGATCAGGGGTACGCCGCGAAAGAATGCCGCCAGCACCAGAATGCAGCTCGCGGCTCCGGCCAGAAAGTCTCCCACACCCGGGACGAAACCAATGATGCCATCCAGTCCAAAGCGAATACTTGTCCCGGGTATCTGAAACCAGGTGTCGAGCACCTTCGACAGCAAGTCGAGGTTCTCATTCCGGAAGAGCCTACCGGCTCCGCGGAAGCGATCGTGGAGTCCGCTGGCCGACTCACCGGGTCGCAGGATTTGCCCTTCGCTGGCCGGCTCACCCGCCCGCAGAATCTGCCCATCGATGATCTTGGCGCTCGCCATCGTTCACGCTCCGTGCCCCACATCATAGGATGCGCTACAATCGGAGGCGGACGGCGGCTATAGTTCAGTGGTTAGAACGCGGCTCTGTGGAAGCCGATGTCGTGGGTTCAAATCCCACTAGCCGCCCCATCCAGCCCTTTTCCGCTCGCTTCTGAGCCGCCCTAGATCGCGTGCCCCGCCCGCCCAAGTACATCGCCGCTGCCGCTACACATCTGGCGCCTTCCCCGCCGAATCTGTTTGTGGGCACCTCCGGTTGGGGCTACCCTAGCTGGAAGCCCGGTTTCTACCCCGCGGAGGTTCCCTCCCGTGCCTTTCTACACCATTACGGCTCGCAACTCACGGCGGTTGAGGTCAACTCCACCTTCCGCACCCTGCCCTCGCACGTGCAGCTGGAGGGCTGGCTTGCCGCTACGCCGCCCGGGTTCCGTTTTAGCTTCAAAGCACCCCAGCGCATCACGCACTTTGCCCGTTTGCGCGACTGCGCCGGCGAACTCGAGCGTTTTCTCGAGGCAATCGAACCTGCCCGCGTGGCCGGCAAGCTCGGCCCCCTTCTCTTCCAGCTTCCTCCCAACTTCCAGGCCGATTACCCCCGCCT
>CAXUIF010000144.1:2948-6832 GCA_964250995.1 uncultured Acidobacteriaceae bacterium | reverse complement strand
TCCTGGCCCTCGGACGTCCCGCCGTTCCATCCGCGCCGCTGGCTGACCAACGCCCACCTTCAGACGATCGCCGGCAACTTCCTGCCCCGTCCTGCCGCGCTTCCTGCCGCCGAAGCCGAGCGGGTCGAAACGGTGCCGGCGCATGGCTCCCAAATTGCCACGCAGATCCTGTGCGAGTGCCATTGGCAGCCACCTGCCGATCGAGCTACACGGCCCACAGTGCTGCTCGTGCATGGCCTGGAGGGTTCCTCGCGCTCGCAATACGTGATCGGCAACGCCGGCAAGCTGTGGGCGGCCGGCTGCAACGTGATTCGCATGAACATGCGCAACTGCGGGGGCACGGAGCGGCTCACCCCGACGCTCTACCACTCCGGAATGTCCTCGGACGTGGACGCCGTGATGCGCTTCTTCCTCAGCAAGCACCAGCTGAAAGTCTTTGCCCTGATTGGCTACAGCATGGGCGGCAACCTGGTGCTGAAGCTCGCCGGCGACCTTGGCCCGGAGGCCCCGCCCGAGCTCAAGGCCGTCGTTGCCGTGTCGCCTGCGATGGACCTCGGTCCCTCTGCCGACGCGCTACACCTGCCTGCGAACCGCGTCTACGAGCGCCGCTTCCTCCATGCTCTGCTGAAGCGCTTCCGGCGCAAGGCCTTCCTCTTTCCCCGCGCCTTCGATCCGGCCCACGCGATCGGCATTCGCTCCCTGCGCGACTTCGACCACAGAATTACCGCGTTTTACTCTGGCTTCGCTAGCGCCGACGACTACTACTACCGGGCCGCCGCAGCTCGCGTGCTCTAACGCATCACCGTGCCGACCCTGATCCTCCACGCCTGTGACGATCCCTTCATCCGCCTCACCCCGGAGACCCGCGCCACCATCGCCGCCAACCCCCATCTGCAACTGCTGGAGACGGCTCATGGTGGTCACTGCGCCTTCTTAGCTGCTCCGGAGCCCGCCACTGGCAACGATGGCTACTGGGCCGAGCACACCGCCCTACGCTTCGTTCTGCAACACGCGGGCCTTCCGCCAAGGCTGTCCTGCCAACCGCAACAGACAGCGTCATCGTTCGCGTAGTGGAACACGAGCGGTTCGCTGCGGCGAGCCGCACCTGAGCTTCGCTAGCTGCTTTGCAAGCGCGGCATCCGATGGAACTTCCTCCGTCATACACCGCGCTCCCAGCCTTCAGGAGATCCTAGCCCTTGTGCACCGCAGACGATATCAGCAGTGCACGCCTACACGGCACAACGGCTAAGGTTCCCAACCGGGACCCATAACCGCGCTAATCCCTGTACCCTAAAGCAATGCTCGCCGACTGGACCGCCGACTGCGGCCCCGACGACCTCGTCCTTCTTGTTCCGTGGTCTGACGCTGCAAGTGGCATGCGTTTCATCGATCTGCGCGCCGACCCGTTCGGTGTGGACGAGATCCCAGAAGCCGAGGCCTACCCGGCGCTCGGCCGCGCGCTTCGCGCCCTGAACGGAACCACCTCCGGCTTCCTCACGGCGAAGTGCGACGTCTGGACCCTGTACCCCGAAGTCGCCGCCGAGCGACTCGAGTCCTTGCGCCTGGAACTCGATGTCGCCGACGAAGACGTCGCGTTCGGCATGGCCTGCTACATCGATCTGCTCCCCCGCGAGCGCCGCCTGTTCGCCTCCGCGCACGTGGCGACAGATCTGCTTGCACGTCTGGCCCGCCGCGCGACCCGCCTGCCCCATCCGCAAGCCGCGCTCGAACTTACACTCCGCCCTGCCCTCGTCGATCTCACGGCACCGCTCGAGGGCTACAGCGCAACACTCTATCTCACCGCCGTTGCCGGCGATCCTGAAACCGCTCTACGCCGTTGGGAGGCCGCCCTTGAAGACACCGTTCACCTTCTGCGTGAACGGGAGTGGGCCGTCCCGCCGGGCTCCGCTACAATCGATTAGCTGCTGCACAGGTGTTGCCTATGGCGTTGATCCCGGAAGCAGCCAAGGCCGACCGCACGCAACACAGCAGGGGCGAGTAGCTCAATTGGATAGAGCACCGACCTTCTAAGTCGGGGGTTACAGGTTCGATCCCTGTCTCGCCTACCAGCACGGCCTCCGCTTGCACCCCGCTCCGGCCCCGCGTCCTCACCCGAGTTCCCCTGCGCTCGCGCTATCCAGCTTCACATCCGGGAGGCGGCGGCTCGATCCCGTCGCATGCACCAGCCCCGTGCAGAGCATCAAACTCGCCGCCAGCGCACAGACCCCGGTCCACGCATACCGCTCCCACACCAGGCTGGACAGCGCCGACCCCAACGCGCCGCCGATGAAGTAGATCGTCATGTAGATCGTGTTCAACCGGCTGCGCGCCGCCGGGTTCAGCCCAAAGATCCGGGTCTGATTCGCCACCTGCGTCATCTGTGTGCCCGCATCGAGGGCAATCACGCCGATCACCAGCGCCAGCATGTGCATCGCCACCGACCCGTGCGCCTTTTCCTGCAGCCACAACCACCCAAACGAGCCCGTGACCGCGGCGCCCGCCAGCGTGATCACATAGCGTGTCCCACGCCGGTCCGCGAGCCGTCCTGCATACGGTGCCACCAGGGCACCTGCGGCGCCGACCACGCCGAAGGTGCCGGCCACCCCCGGCCCAAGCCCGTAGTCGGCGTGCAGCAAGAAGGCCAAGGTCGTCCAGAAGCACGAGAAGGCCGCAAAGGTCAGCCCGCCGATCAGGGCGGACTCCCGCAACAACGGCTGCGAGCGAAAGATCGTCCACAGCGATCGCATGGCCTCTGGATAGGTCAATCGCTGCTTGGGTTCCAGTCGAGGCAGCACCTTCCACATCAAGGGCACAAACGCGGCGTTCATCACGGCAGCGACAAAAAACACCAGCCTCCACCCGCCCAGATGGCTGACCCAACCGGCAAAAGTCCGCGCCAGCAGAATGCCGAGCAGCAAACCGGTCATCACGGTGCCGATGGCCTGCCCACGCCGCTCGTGCGGCACCAGGTCCGGCGCCAGCGGCAGCGCCACATGGGTTACGCTCGCAAACAACCCCACCAGCACACTCGCCGCAACCATCCACGCAAATCTGTGCGCCAGGGCCACGAGGAGCAGCGCTACCGCTGCAAGCCCATACAGGCGCATCATCAACCCGCGTCGTTCCGCCACATCGCCCAGTGGCACAAAGCTCAGCAGGCCCGCCGCGTACCCCACCTGCGTCGCCGTCGCCACCATCATCATCTGCTGCGCGTTGGCGTGCAGGGATCGTCCCATCACCAGCAGCAACGGCTGGTTGTAGTAGATCGACCCTACCCCGACCGCACAGGCCAGCCCCAGAAACGGCAACAGCCAGCGCTGCTCGGGAACGGTGGAACCTTTCAGGTTGTCTGCACCGCTCGTGGTCTCAACGGAACCAGCCATCTATGCATGGATGTCATCCTGCCGTGTCACGACGCTCGTTGGCCAAAACTGCGGAGCTTTGACCAGGGACCGCCAGCCTTTTAGACGATCCAGCCTCCGCCCGCAACCTCGTCCCCCTGATAGAACACGGCGGACTGCCCTGGCGTTACCGCTCGCTGCGGCGCGTCGAAGATCACCTCCACCGCATCCGGACCCGTGACATACAGTGTTGCCGGCGCCGGCTCGTGCCGATGCCGGATCTTGGCACTCACCCGCACCGGCACTACGGGCGCCCCGATGGAGACCCAGTTCAAGCGATTCGCCCGCAGCGTGCGGGTATACAGCGCGTCATCCGGCCCCACCTCCACGCGGTGCGAGTCCGGATGGATCTTCAACACGTAGAGCGGTTCCGGTGTACTCAGGCCCAGCCCCTTGCGCTGTCCGACCGTAAATGCGTGTATCCCCTCATGCCGCCCCATCACCTCGCCCGAAGCAGCCACGAGTTACCCCGCGCTGTCCGGC
>CAXUIF010000144.1:0-2938 GCA_964250995.1 uncultured Acidobacteriaceae bacterium | reverse complement strand
CTCCTCCAGGTACGCCTGTAGGAACTGGGAGTAGCTGCCCCCGGGGATAAAACAGATCTCCTGTGAATCCGGCTTCTGTGCCAGTTCCAGCCCCTGTTCGGCAGCCATGGCCCGCACCTCGGGCTTGCACATCTCGCCGAGCGGGAACAGCGTCCGGCTTAGTTGCTCCTGGGTCAGCCCAAACAGGAAGTAGGTCTGGTCCTTGGACCGGTCAGCCGGCCGGGAAAGCACCCAGCGCCCTCGCTCAGGATCGAAGTGGTTGCGCGCGTAATGCCCCGTCGCGATGCGTTCGGCCCCGATGCCTCGCGCCGTATCCAGCAGCTGATCGAACTTCAGGTGGTTGTTGCACAGCGTGCAGGGGATCGGTGTTCGCCCTTGCAGGTACTCATCCACGAACGGGCGTACCACCTCTGCTTCGAAGCGCTCCTGCGCATTCACCAGGTAGTACGGAATGCCAAGATGCTCGGCCACCCGCCGCGCGTCGTACACGTCATCGATCGAGCAGCATCGGCCTTGCACACTCTCGGGCATGCCTTCCCGCCCAGCTAATCGCCGCTGGTTCCACAGCTGCAGCGTCAGTCCAACAACCGAGTGCCCTTCCGCGTGCAGCAGTGCGGCCACAGCGGACGAATCCACCCCACCAGACATCGCGACCGCGACGACTTCGCGCCCTTGGTTCACTTAGCCCATTCTATCCGGAGTCGCTCTTGCTTCGCTCCAACCTAGAGGTCGCGCAAGGTTGCTGCCAAGAAAAGCTTCGGCGGGAACGCAGCGAAGGACCTCGGTACTCTGCCCGGGGTGCATGACCGCCCAAGGCAGAGTACTGAGGTCCTTCGCTAGCTTCATGACGACGGCCCGAGATCCAAGGATGACTCAGCCCAACGCCAAATGGGCGCTGTCTCAGCCCACCGGTGGCGTTTCGCGGACCGGCATGCCTGTCCGAATGGACGTCGGCTCGGTCGAGCGTGGCGTCTTGCCCGCTGCCCGGGGTCCACCGGAGCGTGGCCCCGCGCTGTGCTGGAAGAACGGCACCTTTTCCGTGAAGTTTTCGATGCCCACCTTGGCCGCCATCACCCAGCTCGCGATCTTTTCCACGGGCACCTTGATGCCGTGCTGGATCTGCTTGGAGACCTGCTGTGTCGTGGTTAGGGCCTCGCTCACAATCCCGTTCACGCGCTCAACCTGACCCTTTGCCTTGACGTTCACGTCCTGCGCGGTCGCCGTGTAGCCCTGCACCGTCTGGTTCACCTGCGAGACGGTCTGCCCAATCTCGTCGACCTTGCCACGCACGACACTCGAAATATGCTGGACGTCGCTGGTGACGCTCGCAATCTTGGGTTGCAGATCGGAGGTGACTGCTTTGATCTTGGGTTGCAGGTCCGAGGTAACGGCAGCAATCTTCGGCTTCAGATCGGCCACAATGTCATTCACATGACCCGCGATCTCTTTCCCTTTGGCGACCAACGGCGTCGCTTGCGCAATCAGTGGCTGCGCCTTGGCGTCAGCTGTCTTGATCAGCTTCGTGACTTTGCCGTAGATGACCAAGCCGGCCACGGCAAGGCCCACCAACAGCAAAACGACAATCAGGGTCAGAATGATCTCGCACCACATAATCACATGCAGATCGGTGGCGGTACTTGCGGCGTCCTGGAACAGCAACAGTGCCGGTAAGTGAAGGGCTCCCATGAAAACTCCTAAAATCCTGCTTCAACAGCAAGGATGCACAAACTGCAGTGTTGGTTCCAAGCAGCGTCGGTTCAAAGCAAAGGGCCGGTGAACGCACCGGCCCTCGTCCACCCTCGCCGCTTCCGTTACGAAACCGACGGTGTCTCGCCGGCCTTGCTTACGTACGCTTCCTTGCCGGCGTCCACAGCAGCCTGCACGGCCTCGGTCTGACTCTGTACCAGATCTTTGCCCTTCTCGACATACTGCGTCCACTGCGTGCGGCCCTTGTCGTAGTACTCCTTGCCCTTGTCGACATACTGCGAGGCCTGTTCCTTGCCGGTCTGCACGGCCTGCCCGACAGCTTCCTTACTCTGCTGCACAGCCTGGCCCATGACTTCCTTGCCCTGCTGCACGTACTGTGTCGCCTGGCCTTTGCCCTGCGCGTACAGCTGGTTGGCCTTCTCACGTGCCTCCAGGGCACTCGCCATCAACTCGTCACGAGTCTCCTGCCCTGTCTTCGGCGCGTAAAGAACTCCCACCAGCGCGCCGATCCCCAGACCCGCCAAAAACCATCCAAAACTGCTGCTGCCGCCTTCGTTCTGCGCCATTGAGATCTCCTGAACTTTTCACAAACGGGGGCGCTCCTTTGCACGGAGCACCGGCCTCGGGAGTACGGATGCGCACAGGGTCCCCCCGGTTGTTTGACCGCACAAAAACGGTCTTACCTGCTACTTGGATGTAGAGCTCCGATCCTGAGCGCGCCCGATCATCTTCACCGCCAGGGCACCCTAAGCCCTAGAATGTCTGGTAGACCTGCGAAAGCTCAAGCTAAGGACAATCCCATGACAACAGACACGATCTCCGTCCTGTATCCCCGGCCCCGCCCCAAGCTTTCCAGCGCAGGTGTCCTTCTTTCCAGCGCAGGTGTCCTTATCGTTGCCTGCACGCTCGCCGGGTGTACCAAGCCCATCACAGACGCGCAGCTTGCAGCAGACGTTCAGGCTGCCCTTAAGCGCGATATGGCCATCACGCAACAGCCCGTACGCGTCGTGGTACAGAACGGCGTGGTCACCCTCGCCGGCAACGTCTCAGACGATACGGCCAGCACCGTCGCCGCGCAGGATGCCGCACGCGTCAAGGGCGTGAAGGAGGTCGTCGATCAGATCACCGTTGCCGGAATTCAGGTAGCCCCTACGGTCGTCTCGCCGGCCGCGCCCACCCAGCCGCGCCAGACCACCACAGAAGAACGCCGCACCATTGCCCAGGGCAAGCC
>CAXUIF010000143.1:5871-8262 GCA_964250995.1 uncultured Acidobacteriaceae bacterium | reverse complement strand
GCTTCCTTCACCGAGCCCCAGGCCTGCTCGCCGTGCCCTTTGACCTCCTGCGCAGCTCCTTTGTTTGCCGCCGACTGGTCGCCAGTCACATCTCCAAACGCCTGCTTGGCTTTGCCCGCAAGCTCGTCGAACTTGCCCTTGATGGTGCTATCGCTCGTGCTCATCTTCGCTCCTTACCTGCATGCTGAAAAGGCGCGAGCACGGCGGCATGCGGCACCGCGTTCGCTGTACCTTGGATGGCCCTAGATGCCGCGTCGCCCGCCAATGAGGTTGAAGACCAGAACAATGAGCGCCAACACCAGAAGCAGGTGGATCCACCACGCAACCAGGTGGAAGCCGACGAATCCAACAGCCCAGAGAATGACAAGAATGATGGTGATGGTCCAAAGCATACGATCTCCTGACAGGCGCACCGCCAGCGCAGCACGCGAACGTTCTACGTCGCCGCAGCTCGGGCCACGGTATTTGCTATGGTAGGTTGCTGAGGGATCATTCTTGGTTGTCCTCAAAACAGCCTTTATTCCAGCCGTAAACGGGCCTGCACCCTCTGGAGGAGTTCGTGATACCCGGCCCGATCGGCAGCGTCGCCATCCAAGGCGAACAGGGGTCAAACAGCCACATCGCCGCGCGCCAGATGCTCGGTCCCGCCGCTGTGATCCTTCCGTGCAGCCTCTCGGCGGAGGTGATCGCGGCCGTCCTTGAGGGCCGTGCCGAGGCCGCTGTCCTTCCCATCGAGAACAGCCTTCACGGCTCGGTCGCGGAGCACTACGACCTGCTGCTTACCCATCCGCTGCGCATCGAGGCGGAGCACCAACTGCGCGTGGAGCACAACCTGATCGCGGCGCCTGGCGTGCGACTTGAAGACATTCGCCACGTTCTGTCGCACCCGGTTGCCCTGTCCCAGTGCCGCCGGTTTCTCGCTGCGTTCCCCCAGGCCCGCGCGCAGCCCTTCTTTGACACCGCCGGCAGCGTCCAGCACGTTGTCGCACACAACCTCCGCGATACCGCCGGAGTGGCTCCCCGGCTCGCCGCGGAGATTTACGGTGGCGAGGTGCTCGCAGCCAACATCGAGGATCACCGCGAAAACTTCACGCGCTTCCACCTGCTCCGCCGTGCTGACGCACCAGCGGCTGCGCACCTGGAACCAGCGGACAAGCTTACCGCGGCCTTCGCAATTGAGCACCGTCCCGGCACCCTGGTGCGGGCACTTTCTGCGCTCGCCGCCGCCGGTGCCGACCTCACCAAAATTGAGTCGCGTCCCGTGCCCGGGCGTCCCTGGGAGTACATCTTCTTCGTCGACCTGCGCTTCCCGCACGGCGAGCCCGGGGCGGAGACCGCCCTTGCCGCCCTTGCCGCAACCAGCAGCATGGTGAAAGAACTCGGCCGCTACCGTGCGGCGTAGCGGTCAGTTCTCCCCCATGTGGGACTGCACGGAACGCTACGCTGTCGGTGCCCTTCAGTTTTCCCAGGGTTTGCTTCAATAGCCTTCAGGGCCTCGGCTGAGGGCCCTAACGGATTCTCGTTGGCATTGATCATCACCGCCGCGGAGGACACGCTTTTGGCGCTTCGGGCCATGAGCGCCGGTAAAGCCGCAAAGGCCAGATGCCCTTGCTCAGCAGAGGAAGGCCGGCCGCAAGGTCACCCATCCGCAAGAAAAGTCCTTCGGGACGACGTACCGGAAACACTGGCGCCATGGAGCAACTCCTGACGCAGTGAAATGGGTGCTTTCACCCACTGCACCCGAGACGCTCTTGCGAACCTGATCTGCACCTGGACGGGCGTGTCGCTCCGCTGCCCGTCCACGCGAGGTCTACCGCCTACCGCTGCGGCAGGATGTGGACATACGGCCACACCTGAACCACATAGATGCCGGCGATAAAGGCCGACACCGCAATGGTTGACACCATCAGCACCAGATAGGCGGGCCGAAGCATGCTCACGACCTTCAGCAAGCGATGGTGTTCCTTTTGGTTGAGGCTAACGCGTTCCTCATCGCCCAGAAACAGTTGGTCCTGCTCGTGCTGGGTTACCGTGCCGCGGCACACCATGACCACGACGGTCGCTAACAGAAGAACGGCCCAGGTCAGGACTAAGCCCGAGTTGATTTGCATGGTGGATCCTTTTCCTTGAAGTTTCGACTGCGTCCCGCGTTCGCGGAGAAACCTGGCAAAGCCGCCGTTGCGCGGCGTTTGCTTAGTCAAGATAGCGTCTGGCGAGGGCGCAGCCTCTGCGACTTCTGTGGCAGTGGCATGGCTCTTCGCGAGCACACGGGACAGGAGAAAGGAAGGGACCTGCAACGATCGGAAACCGGCTGCGCGTCGCAAGCCGGATCTAAGGGGCGTACAACGTGCCGAGCGGCGCCCCCGGGCGGACGCGGCGCGGGGCCGGCGG
>CAXUIF010000143.1:0-5861 GCA_964250995.1 uncultured Acidobacteriaceae bacterium | reverse complement strand
ACATCAGGATGGTCATGCCCGTAAGACTTTGATACACCGGCCGAAGCCGGTGAACCCTGGCCAGAATGCGGTCATGCTCCTCATGGCTGCGGGAGAGGGTTTCCTCGTCGGCCAGAAACAACTGATCGGTTTCGTGTTGGGTCAGCGTGGCGCGATAGATCATCACGAGCGTGAGGGCTGCCGAGACGACGGCCCAGGTAAGAACCATCCAGGGTTGAATATGCATTGTGTTCGCCTCGAAAGTGCAGCTTGTGTAGCGTTCCGCCACGTCTGCCTCAGTTCACAACCTGCTGCAGCAGCAAAGCGGGACCGAGGAAATCCTATAACGGAATGTCAATGCCACCAACGACTTTCTGGTAACCCAAAGGTGTGACTCACGGTTGGCCTTATCTCTGCATGCTGGCGTAGAACGCGTACCCCACGCCAGCCACCAGCAACACGGTGAGCACGAGCATGCCAAGGATGAACCAGGCTGCCCGCCGGCGTTGCGCTTCGGTCGGCTGCGTGATGCCGAAGGTGTTGATGAACGCCGCCGCAAGGGCTTCCAGGAGCTGCATCGCTCCAGTGTACGGAGTGGCTGCACCCAGAGGCCCGCGGGGGGCATCCAACGCTTGTCGGTCTGGCTTGAGCGGGTTTGCGCTCGCGGCTACACTGGACACAGTTCCCAATGGCGGTGTGCCGGCGGGCAAAGGAGAGTTTATGGCCACTGCCGCAGTCCCCACCCCAGAGGTCGTCACCGGCCCGCCAGCCGCAGCCGAGGTCGTGACCACCGTCGCGCCGGCGAAGACAAACCCCGTCAACCTAACACCAGCTGCCATCGTCAAGGTGAAAGAGATTATGGCGACCCAGGATCCGCTACCCGCCGGCTTGCGCATCGGCGTTGTCGGCGGGGGCTGCTCCGGCTTCCAGTACTCGATGAGCTTTGAGAATGCCGCCGGCATGATGGACAAGGTTGTCCGGTTCGACGATCTGAAGGTCTTTGTCGACGCGACCAGCGCCATGTACCTGAACGGATGCACGGTGGACTACGTGGAAACCCTGGAAGCCGCGGGCTTCAAGTTCGAAAACCCCCAGGTAAAGTCGACCTGCGGCTGTGGGTCGAGCTTCAGCGTATAGCCCTTTCATTGCAGCCGGAGACAGAAGGCCTCGCCGCGGCGAGGCCTTTTGCTTTGCTGCTCACCTGTCCGCGTAGCAGCATCCCCCAAATGCGGGACGGCAATTCAGGCGCACCTTCGTCTAAGCTGACGAGAGAGTCGTTTAGCGCAATGACTGAATTCCTCATCCGCCTGGCCGACGAGCGTGGCCGGGTTCTCGAGCAGACCCACGCTGCTGCGACGGCCGAGGAGTTGCGCGCCCGCTTCACGCAGGCAGGCTATCTTGTCTATTCGGTCAAGCCGCGCTCGACCTTCGGCGGCGGCGCGAAAAAGAAGATCAAGCTGGATATGTTTCTGGTCTTCAACCAGCAGTTCCTGACGCTGGTGCGCGCGGGCCTGCCCATTCTCGGTTCCATCGACCTGCTCGCGAAGCGCCAGAAGGACCCCAGCTTCCGTGCGCAACTCGAGGACGTTGCCACCCGCGTGCGCACCGGCCAGTCCCTCTCCGAGGCCTTTGAGGCGCAGGGCAACATTCCCACCGTCTACACGACCACGCTGCTGGCGGGGGAACGCTCCGGCAACCTCGAGGAGGTGCTGCAGCGCTATCTCTCCTTCCAGCGCGTCGCGCTCACCTTTCGCAAGAAGATCCGCTCCTCCCTCATCTACCCCGCCTTTCTGCTGGTGATGATCTTTGGACTGTTTATCTTTCTGATTACGTTCGTGGTGCCGCGCTTTGCCTAGTTGTACGACCAGCTCGGCACCAAGCTTCCGGGTCTCACCCTGCTGTTGCTGTCGATGGGCAAGACTGCGCAACACGATGGATGGTGGATCGCGCTTTTGGTTGCCGGAGCCATCTACGGCATCGTGCGCTGGACCAAGACCGAGGCCGGGGCCACGCTGGTCGACCGCGTCCGCATCGCCACGCCAGTCTTCGGGCAGGTCTGGCTGAAGTACCAGGTGGGTTTGTTCTCGCGCACGCTGGCGACACTGCTTACCGGCGGTCTGCCGCTGGTACCGAGCCTCGAGACGGCAGCCCGCTCCATCGACTCACGCCAGATTGGCCGCGCCGTCGCCAGCTCGGTTGAAAGCGTGCGCGAAGGGAAGGGCCTGTCCCGCTCGCTCGAAAGCACGAAGGTCTTTCCGGAACTCTCCGTCGAGATGGTGGAGGTCGGCGAGTCTACCGGCGCGCTGCCGCAGATGCTCAACTCCGTCGCCGAGTTCTTCGAAGAAGATGTGCAAACCTCACTCGCGGCGATCATGAGCCTGATCGAGCCCGTGATGCTGATTGTCATGGGTATCGTCGTCGTATTTATCCTGATCGCGCTGTACGAACCGATCTTCAGCCTCAATGGAACGGGGTAGCGAAGCAAGGGTGACCATGTTAGCGTGGTCACGAGGTGCGGCGATGAAAACGATGGGAGCGGCGAAGTTCAAGGCCCAGTGCCTGGCGGTGATGGACGAAGTGCAGGTGAAGCGCGAGCCTGTGCTGGTGACGAAGAACGGCGTGCCTGTAGCGAAGATCGTTCCCGCTGAGGAGGAAAAGGATCCACTCGCGATCTTCCGAACAGGAAGCTTTTGGTCGGTTGGGGACCTCGGGTCACCTCTGGTTGGTCCAGACGAGTGGGAAGCCTCGCGTTGATCTTGCTTGATACGCAGATCGTTATTTGGCTCAACCAAGAGCAGGGCAGGCTCTCCAAAGCTGCTCTGAGTGCGATCTCCGGCGCACGTCACAATGGAAGTGGATTAGCCGTGGCGGATATCACTTTGTGGGAGATCGCGATGGCCGTCTCGAAGGGCCGCATACAGCTAGCTGTTCCCCTTGCTACGGCGCTGGAGGAGGTCTGTTCCTTTTACAACGTGCTACCTATCACTCCAAAGGTCGCCGAAGTTTCGACGACGCTCTTCTCGAAGTCTCATTCAGATCCGGCCGATCGTCTCATCGCCGCTACAGCGTTAGTGCACTATCTGCCCCTCATCACAGCGGATGCTCGCATCCTTGCCTCGGGCGAGGTCCCCTGCATCTGGTAAACCGCCGCTTCTTCCAGGAGTCCAACCCCCATGGCCGCAACTGCACCGCCCGTCGCCAATCTCTACTCCGCCGACCAGCTTACCGAACAGGAGCGCGCCCAGCTGCTCGCGCGCCGCTACCATGCCGAGTTTGTGGACCTGAAGCACTTCAAGATCCAGCACGAGTTGTTCAAGACCGTGCCTGTCGACATCATGTTCCGGTACAACTTTGTGCCGCTGGAACAGACGGGCAATAAGCTCGCCATCGCTGTTGCCGATCCCTCCAAGCTAATGATGCTGGATGAGATCTCGGGCCTGCTCGGCACGCGGTTGGTGACGCGCGTGGCCACTCTGTCGCAGATCACAGAACTGCTGAAGAAGTCCGAGCAGTCGCAGCGCGTCCTCGACGAGGCCACCGAAGGCCTGGCGTTCGACGTGGTCGGGGCCGATGAGAATACCGACGAAAACATTTCGATCGAGAAGCTGACCGGCGATGACGATATCTCGCCAATCATTCGGCTGGTCGACACCACCGTGTATACCGCACTCGAGCGCCGCGCTTCCGACATCCATCTCGAAACCTACGACGATTCGCTACTCGTGAAGTACCGTATCGATGGCGTACTGCAACAGGCCATGGCGCCCATCGCGCGCGAGCACCACCAGACCATTCTCAGCCGCATCAAGGTCATGAGCGAGCTCGACATCGCCGAGCGCCGCGTCCCGCAGGACGGCCGCTTTCGCGTGCGTTATAAGGGCCGCCTCATCGACTTCCGCGTCAGCATCATGCCCACGGTCCACGGCGAAAACGCTGTCCTCCGCGTGCTCGACAAAGAGTCGATGAGCGAGAAGTTTAAGAAGCTTTCGCTTGACGTGGTGGGCTTCGATCCGGAAGATCTCCGCCGTTTTCGCCGCTACATCAAGGAGCCCTACGGCATGGTGCTGGTCACCGGGCCGACCGGCTCCGGCAAAACCACCACGCTGTATGCCGCGCTGAACGAGATCAAATCCGAAGAAGACAAGATCATTACGATCGAGGATCCGGTCGAATATCAGATTCGCGGCATCACGCAGATTCCCGTGAATGAGAAGAAGGGCCTGACGTTCGCGCGCGGTCTGCGCTCGATCCTGCGGCACGATCCGGACAAGATCCTGGTCGGCGAAATCCGTGATGCGGAAACGGCGCAGATTGCCATCAACTCCGCGCTCACGGGCCACCTCGTCTTCACCACCGTCCATGCGAACAACGTCGTAGATGTGCTTGGCCGCTTTCTGAACATGGGCGTCGAGCCCTACAACTTTGTTTCCGCGCTCAACTGCATTCTGGCGCAACGCCTTGTACGCCAGACCTGCGATTTCTGCGCCGTAGAGAAGATCTACAGCGATGCCGAACTTGTTGAGAATGGCCTCGAGCCCGCCGATTGGCAGGGCTTCCGTTTCCGCGAGGGAACGGGCTGCATCGAGTGCGGCGGCACGGGTTTTCGCGGCCGCTCCGCTATCCACGAGCTGCTCGAACTCGACGATGAGGTCCGCGAGATGCTGCTCGAAAAGCGCCCCGGCTCGGAGATCCGCAAAAAAGCCCGCGACAAGGGCATGAACTTCCTGCGCGACTCCGCCCTGCAACGCGTCCGCGCCGGCGTCACCACGCTACGCGAGATCAACAAAGTGACGTTCATCGAGACCGGCAGATAGGCGTAACAACGCACAAGCCCCGCCGATGAACCGGCGGGGCAAAGGTCCACACAGGGAGGGACGCTAGGAAGCTGAAGGCGTGGCTTTCCCCAACCGCTTCTGCTCTTCTTCGGGCGACGACGGCTTGACCTCTTTGCCTCCCGATTCGCCACCCAGCCACTTCGGATTCTGCGCCGTACCGTCGAAGATGTTGGTCGTCTTGAACGGCTCATACTTACCGGTCATGGCGGCCTGCTGCGTCTTGCTCAGAAACGCCTGCCGTTGCTCCGCCGTCATCGGCTGGAACGTCCTCGCCGCGTTCAGTGCCTGCGTCAGAATCTCGGGCTTGTCGATCCCTGTGATGACCACCGACACGCCGGCGACGGACAGACTATAGTGAAGCGCCTCCAACGGATCGATCGTTCCCGACTTCAGGATGTAGCCGTCGCCGAAGGTCTTCATTGCCAGTACACCGGCGCCATGCTTCTGCGCGACCGGGATCACCTGGTTCGTGAACGAGCGGAAGTGCGCGTCCATCGCATTGACGGGCATCTGCACCGTATCGAACTTGAAGCCGTGCTGCTCGGCAATCTCGAACATGCGCAGATGGATGGCGGGGTCCTTGTGCCCGGTAAAGCCGATATAGCGGATCTTGCCGGCCTTGCGCGCGTCCATCGCGGCGTGAATCGCGCCGTCCTCGGCAAAGATGCGATCGGGGTCCTCGAAGCGGAGGATCTCGTGGAACTGCACCAGGTCGATCACATCGGTGTCCAGCCGGCCCATCGACTGTTCCAGCTGCTTGTTGTAGTCCTTGGCCGTGCGGGCGTCGAGCTTGGTCATCAGGAAGACCTTGTGGCGATAGCCGTCCTTCAGGGCCTGCCCCATGCGGACCTCGGAGATGCCATCGTTGTAGTCCCAGCAGTTGTCCATAAAGGTGATGCCGGCGTCAGTAGCCGAGCGCACCAACCGCACCGCGTCTTGTTGCGTTGCGTTCGGGTCCTTAGCTAGATGAAATCCGCCCAGGCCGATCGCGGACACACGCTCGCCTGTGGTGCCGAGCTGCCGGTAGATCATGCCGGGGTGCTCCGG
>CAXUIF010000142.1:2812-8449 GCA_964250995.1 uncultured Acidobacteriaceae bacterium | reverse complement strand
CCCACTCGCCCGTGTTCCACCAGGTTGAAGGCCTTTGCGTCGACACGGACATCACCTTCTCCGACCTAAAAGGCACGCTCGACCACGCTATGAAGGCCCTCTTCGGCTCGGCCGTCAAGACGCGCTTCTTCCCCAGCTTCTTTCCCTTCACCGAGCCCTCCGCGGACGTTCAGATCTCCTGCCCGTTCTGCGGCGGCAAGGGCTGCCGCAAGTGCAAGCACTCCGGGTGGATTGAGCTGCTGGGCTGCGGTATGGTCGACCCCAACGTCTTTGAAGCCGTCAACCAGCGCCGCCTCACGCTAGGCCGCGATCCCGTCTACGACCCCCGCCGCATCAGTGGCTTCGCGTTCGGCATGGGCGTGGACCGGATCGCCATGATGAAGTACGGCATCACCGATATTGGCCTTCTGTATGGCGGAGATGTTCGCTTTCTTGAACAGTTCGCCTGATCGTTGTTCCGGCCGTACACAACCCACGCAATGTACGCCAAGACGCCCAGTTTCGCCAAAAACCCCGTCGCGTTTTCCTTTGCGCTCTCTGCGTCCGCTGCGTTGGCCTTTTAGGCCCGATCGAGATCACAAGGTACTCTCAACGGGGCGGCTCGCCTACCGCCTACAGCGCAATCCAGCCTTTCGCAATCGCAAGCAGGGAAGCGCCTCCGACTACCGCCCAGAGCAACACGCCCTGCACCATTGGACGCACCCCGACGCGCCGTAAGGTCTCCCGCGAAAGCCCGGTCCCAATCAGAAACAGCACCACCGTCAAACAGTTCTTGCCAAGCGTGAACATCGTTGCATAAGCCGGACGCGCTGCCGGCAACACCGCACGCAGCACAGCGGCGAGCACAAACAGCCCAATGAACCAGGGAATCTGAACACGCCGCGCAGGACTCGCGCCAGGAGCCCCCGTTGCGCTCTTGTCACCACGCCGCAGCCATGCCGCGGTAAGGAGGGCGAGCGGCACGATCCAAAGCGCACGCGCGAGCTTTACCGTTGTCCCGACGATCAGTGCTTGTGTTCCGAAGCGCGACGTCGCCCCGACCACGGAACTGGTGTCGTGAATGGCCAAAGCCGACCACAAACCGAACTGCGTTTGCGTCAGGTGCAATCGCCAGCCGATCGCCGGAAATAACAACAACGCCGCCGCGTTCAGGCTGAACACGGTGCCCAGGGAGACCGCCATGTCCTCCTCACTCGCTCCACACACCGGACCAACGGCGGCGATCGCGCTGCCGCCGCAGATGGCGGTACCGCAGGTGATCAGGAAGGAGGCCTTGGGCTGCACCCGCATCAGCCGGCCCAGTGCCCACCCCAGCAGAAGCGCGCTGCTGATGCTGACCGCCGTGTACACACACCCGGAGCGCCCGGCCTTCACCACCTCGCGCAGGTCCATGCCGAAGCCGAGCAGCACCACCGCAGCCTGCAGCAGAAAGCGGCTCAGGGAGCGGCTGTTGGCTGCCATTGGATGGCGCACCAGCAGTCCAAAGGCGAGACCCCCTACCAGCGCAAGGGGGGTGGACACGAATCCGCTAGCTGCCAGAACGATCCCGAGCAGAAAAAGAATTGTTGCTTTCCCGTTTGCTGATTCCATGCTGAAGCCAGCATGGGCGAGCAGCCCGCCCTCAGTCCAAGCAGAAGCTCTTCTTGCCGATAAGCCAGCCTTATGAGACTGGTTCGGGGCCGGCATGGGCCCGCTCGCTGCGCCGTCGGGCATAGGCGCGAAGGTGATCGTAAAACGCATCGACCGCGCCGCCCGGAGACGGCCCTCGCTGTCGCAAGAGCCGGAGCTCGCGACGCACGCGCAAGCCGCGCAGTCGGGCGATCGCCAGGGTGCGCAGCGCGCGCTGGCGACGCAAGGCGAAGCGTGAGGCAAAGCCCACGCCGAGCCCGGCCTCGACACAGGCCAGCAGCGCCTCCGTGGAACCCAACTCCATGCTGACGCGCAACTGCTCCGGCGGCACGCCTGCACCGCGCAGCGCGGCTTCCAGCACGGCGCGAGTGCCTGACCCCTGTTCGCGCATGAGCAGCGGCGCCCGGAGCAAGGCCGCCGGGGCGATCTCCAGGCCAGCCCACGCATGCGTCGCCGGTACTGCCAGCACCAGCTCATCAGAGATCCACGCTTCAGACACCAGATCCGGCCGATGCGCGGGTCCTTCAATGAGACCCAGCGCCGCCTCTGCATCCACCATCCGCTGCACCACGCGTTCCGTGTTCGCGCTCTCCATCTGCAGCGCCACCTCTGGATATTGCCGGGCAAACGAGGCCAGCAAGCGCGGAAGAATGTACTGCGCCACGGTGGTGGAGGCGGCGATCAGCAGCGTGCCGTGCAGCCGGCCCTGCATGCCGGCGAGCGCGTCCTCCCCTTCGCGCAGCACGGCCTGGGATTGCTCAGCGAATTGCAGCAGCGTCGTGCCGGCGGAGGTCAGGCTGACGCGCCCGCCACTGCGGTCCAGGAGGCGCTGGCCCAGCTCCTCTTCCAACGCCTTCACCTGTTGTGTGACCGCGGGCTGCGAGATGTAGAGCACCTCGGCCGCACGCCGGAAGCTGCGATGGCGAGCGACCTCGCGAAAGACCCGGAGTCGGAAGTTCTCAAGCACGTGGCCAGTATGCGCGAAAGATCGGCGGCGTGTCGTGCGGTGGCACGACCCGCTGTCGCTTTGCATCACGGGCAAAGATGTGGAAGGTTCCGCGCACGAGGCGCATTTTTCGCGCGTCCTTCGTCGTCCCCGGTTGCCTGTCGCAGGCGAGCCACGCCGCGCTTAGTATGGAAAAAATGCGCTCGCTCCTGAAGCTTCCCGTTCTGGCTACCGTTCTGCTGGCGCCCTGCCTCCATGCACAACAACACCCGCGCGACTTCGAGATCCACGACGCCGACACGCGCAACTGGTGGCACATCACGGAAGATCTTTCCAATGACCGGATGCAGGGGCGCGATACGGGTACCGCGGCCTACCAACAGGCCGCCGAGTATGTGGCGCGCCGCTTCCACGCCGCTGGCCTGCAGCCTGCGGGCGACAACGGCACCTACTTTCAGACCGTGCCCATGCACGAGGTCGATGTCCTTCCCGAGGGTACCCGCTTCTCCGTGCACCGGCCAAAGGCTTCCGATCTCCCGCTCGCGTTCCTGCAGGAGATCACCACCACTGCCGCAGAGGGGTCGCTCGACGCACCCCTCGTCTTTCGTGGCTACTGTGGGGCAGAGGCCATGCGCGACGTCCGGGGCAAGATCGTCTTATGCTTCGGCACGCAGCGCCAGGGTCTTCCGAGCGGCGCGGAGCGGTCTGCCAACGCGGTGCGGGCCGGTGCTCTCACCACGGTCACGATCGATGACCCATATTTCACGCTCGAGCCCCCGCGCTGGCCGTACGCCTACGCCCGCTCCGTCACGCTTGCGGGTCCAGGAACCCCGCCCGCCAGCCAGGCCGCGGCCAAGCTGCCCAGCCTGCGCCTAAGCGCTACTGGTTTTACCAAGATACTGGCGGGCACGGATCATGATGCAGCGGCCCTCCTGAAAGCAGGAGGCGCCCAAGAGACGCTGTCCAACTTCGACCTTCCGGGCTACACGCTGGAAGCGCACGTTCACACGGTGAGCAAAGACATCACTTCGCCTAACGTGCTTGCCGTCCTGCCCGGCACCGATCCCGCTCTTCGCCGTGAATACATCGTTGTCGCCGCCCACCTGGACGGCTACGGCTTCGGTACACCGGTCCAGGGCGACGACCTCTACAATGGCACCCTCGATGACGCCGCCTACGTAGCCCTTCTGATCCAGATGGCTGACGACCTCCGGGACGGTCGACAGCGTGCCTCTGTGGAAAAGATTGGCATCCGCACCAGCGCCTACGACGGCACAACAATGGCCCCGCCCAGGCGCTCGCTGCTGTTTTGCGCCTTTACCGGCGAAGAAAAAGGCCTGCTCGGTTCGACGTGGTTTGTTCAGCACCCCACCGTGCCCCTTCCGCAGCTGGCGGCGGATATCAACCTCGATCAGCTGCGCCCGCTGTTTCCGCTTAGGATCCTTACGGCGCTTGCTCTGCACGACACGACCCTCGGGGCGACAGTGGCCAAGGTCGGGGCGGCGGATGGGATCGAACTGCGCGAAGATCGCGAGCCCGAACGGGGCCTCCTGCGCCGTGCCGATCACTATCTCTTCTTGAAGGCCGGCATCCCCGCGATTGGCTTTGTCTTCGGTTTCAACCCCGGGTCCGACGAAGAACAACGCTACCGCCGGTGGTACCAGGTTCAGTACCATCGACCTCAGGACGACCTAACGCAACCGATCGACTTCTGGGCCGCGGCAAAGTTCAACGGCTTCTTCTACCACTTGGTGGAGACCGTAGCAGACGATCCGGAGCGTCCCCGCGTGCTGCCGGAAGCCCGCTTCTAAGCGGCAATTCCACTCCGGTTCTTCCTATTGGTATCAGCCCTGCAGATCCGTTTGTCGCGCGCAACCCGCCCGCTACCGGCCGGGCGGTGCAGGGACCATCACTGCCCCTGGATCCACCTTGGGGATGCCGAAGCGTCCACTCAGCCGCAGCAGGTCCAGCGGACGGAGCAGGCCCGAAACCTCGATGACGTTCATCTGTTTTGGCGCGCGGATCAGAATGGCCACATCGTCGATCTCGGTCCCGCGAAAGTGCAGCCAGAGATCCGTAATCGGCTTCAAAGGTGCGGACTGCTCGCGCGGCCCGGCGTTCGCTTCCACTAGATGCTTCCATCCTGCAGCGTCGTAGGAAGTGCGCAGCGCCGCCAAGGCCTCCGGCACATAGAACACCGGCTCCTGATAGCGGAAGTTCTGCACGGTAATCGCGTTCACTCCGGCGGCACTATCGCCCACCATGCTTTGCAGCATGTCGTGATCGAAGGTGAATGCTGTGTGCGCTCCGGGCTGCGAGGTGAGCCCTGCGAATGCCTGCGCCACCCCTGGCGGCTCAAAGGGCGAACCGGCCAGCGCAGGCGCCGCTGTTCCAGCACCATACGCTGTGGGCGGCGGGGGTGGGACCGTCTTCGCGTACTGCTGCGCGGTCGCTGCACTGGTGACGGCAACGGCCCAGCTCAAAACGAAGGTTGCAACTCGGGAACGCTCCGCCGGGATTCGCATGTCTGGTTAGACCGCAGGACCCCCGTCAAAGTTGCGTAGCGCCGGTCAGCTGCCAGGCCTAAAATCGTTCTGCTACTGCGGCGCCCGCGGCGCAAAGTACCCCTTGCGCGCATGTACCTGGTATCGTTGGTCCAAACTGACCAGATAGATCGTGCGGAACGACCCATCCTGGCGGAACTCCGCAGGAACATACTCCAGCGAATACTGCGACCGGAGTTCCTGCTCGATATTCGCGAAGCCTGTTGCCATGTCTTCCATGCGTGTTGGAAAGAACGCGCGCCCCCCGGTTGCGTCCGCCATTTGCTGCAGCACGTCGTCGCCCTTGTCCTTGCTCGGGCCCACGTTGGTGGAGATCGTATACACAATCGTCTCGGCACGCTGGCACATCTTGATGGCGTCGCTCTCATGCGACCGGCTGTAGTCGTCGTCCCCATCGGAAACGAGCACCAGGGCGCGGCGCACCGGCTGCTCGTCCTTGAGCGTCAACATCTGGTCGCGGCACGTCTTGTAAAGCGAATCGAACAGGGACGTGCCACC
>CAXUIF010000142.1:0-2802 GCA_964250995.1 uncultured Acidobacteriaceae bacterium | reverse complement strand
CCACCGCCCGGCCGCAGCTTGTGGATCCCCGTATCCAGCAGGTCGATGCGATTGGTGTAGTCCTGCGATATGTCGGTTTGAACATCGAAGCCTTCGACAAAAGCCCGGTCCGCTGGACGTAAGATCTGCAGCAGAAAGTCCACCGCCGCCTGCTGCTCAAACTCGAAACGCGAGCGGATCGAGTTCGATGTGTCCAGCATCAACCCGACGCGCAGCGGCAGATTCGTTTCCTGGCGAAAGTGGACCACGCGCTCCGGCGGTCGCTGGTCGTCCAACAGCCCGAAGTTCTGCTGCTGCAGATTCGTAATAAAGCGACCCTTACTGTCCGTGACGGTGAAAACAAGGTTCACCTCACGCGTAAAGACCCGGATGGTGGGCGCCTGCGAGGGCGGGGGTGCGGACTCGTCTCGCGGTTGCAACGTCGGACTGGGCGCCTGCGGCGCAGGCGGGGGCGCAACCTGCGTCTGCGGGGTGGCCTGCTGCGGGGCGCTGGCCGGACCGGTTGCAGAAGCGGTGCCGCTCTGGCCGTGCGCCTTCCCCATGCTAGAAGAAAGCAAAAGTAGCCCCACACCTACCAGGGCCCATCGAGTTCGCGCGAAGACTCCGTTCATCCGGCCTACAGTCTATCAATCCGCCGCACGCGATGCTGTGCGGCCCGCGTTCTCTCGCAGCAGGTGCCTTATTCCCTCCCGCTTACTTTCCGGGCGAAGACCCTGTCGCTTCAGAGCCAACGCGGTGGTGTCTTCCAAAGGCCAACGTCGCAGGCCTCACGGGCGAAGTTTCTCCAGGAATGCCGTCAGCTGCTCCGGCAACGCCGCCCGAAGCTCCAGCCGCGTCCTCGTCCGCGGGTGTTCCAAATCCAGCTCCGCCGCGTGCAGGAAGTTCCGCTGGAGCGTGGCCTCGCTAGCCTCTGGCGCAGCCCCGCGCAATCGCCCGGGCGCGCCATACAGTGTGTCGCCCACCACCGGGTGTCCCAGTGCCGCGAGATGCACCCGTATCTGGTGCGTCCGCCCCGTCTCAATCTCCACCTCTACCAGCGTGAACGCCCCCCAGGGCCCGGGCTTGTCTTTGGTGCCCAACCGCTCCAGCACGCGCCAGTGGCTCACCGCCGGGCGCGCTCCGTGCTCCACGCTGCGCTTGGCCGTCATGCGGGTGCGATGCACCCGGTCGCGCCCAATGGGCAGGTCCACCGTTCCTGTCTCGCGAGCCGGTGATCCCAGGACTCCATGCACCAGGGCCACGTAGACCTTGCGCAAGGAGCGCTCCGCGAACATCTCCGCCAACCGCTGGTGGGTAGCATCGTTCTTCGCGATAAGAACCAGACCGCTCGTTTCCTTATCCAAACGGTGCACAATGCCCGGCCGGAGCTCGCCACCCGCATGTGACAGCCCGTGCTGGAAGTGAAACAGGAGCGCATTCACCAGTGTGCCGCGATTGTGCTCCGCATCGCCCGCCCCCGCATGCACCGTCATCCCTGCAGGTTTGTCGATCACGGCCAGATCGTCATCCTCATACACAATCGTCAGCGGGATGTCCTCCGGTTCCGCACGCAAGGGCGCCGGTTGCGGCTCGCCTTCGACCTCCACCCATTCGCCGCCATTCAGTTTGAGGCTCGCCTTGGCCGCCTTGCCGTCGACCCGAACCTGGCTGTTTTCGATCAGCAGCTGCACCCGCCCTCGGCTGATCTCGGGGAGCGCCCTGGCCAGGTACCCATCCAACCGCTTACCCTTCGCCGCGGGGTCCACCGCAAAACGGCGAACGCCATCTTCCGCCTCCACCGCATCCAGGGGCGCGATCACGGGCCAGGGAACCGCGCCTAAGCCGCCTTCCGCAGGCCTGCCTGTCGGCCCACCAGCGACCTCTGAGGACTGAACCTCTACGACGCTCTCCAAAGCCACCTCTGCCTCACGCAGGGCGTCCCGGTGTGCGCGGTAGGCCGGCTTCACCGTCTGCCTGCGCTTTCCTTTGCGGATCATGTTCTTTGAAGGCATCAGCGCTCCCCTGTCGTCCTTTCGGTGCCTGCACGCTCGCTGGACGGCACGCGCTTCGGTCCGGTGCGAGGTGCAAACGTCCACAGCCCCGAGCCTCCCAGCATAGCTCCCAGCGCAACCACTTCACCTGGCTCCAGGGGCCACGCGCCGAACAGTTCGGCAGGCAAAGACAGCAGGCTCAGCCCAAACGCCGTCAAACCACCGACCATCAAGCCAAGCGCCGCGACGCGGCCGGTGAGCCAACGTTTCCGTAACATGAGCCAAAGACCGAGGCCGAGCAGGGCCGCCAGCACCACGCCATACAGCGCCACCGGATACAGCCGACCTTCTCCGCCGGTGGCCCCCGCGGTCGTCGCGAAGCCTACCAGCATGCCCGGCTCTGACCCATCCAGCAGGTGCCCCAGCTCCAGAAAACCTGCCAGCACCGCCCCTGGCGCCGCAAACACATCGAGCAGTGAGAGCAGCGGTACGCCTTTCCACCGCAGGTACAGCCACACCACCATCGCCGCAAAGAAAAGGCCCCCGAACGTCAATGACGGCAGGCCCAGGATCAGCAACGGAAAGCGCACGAACGCCACTGGATCGCGAAGAATCAACAACAGTCGCGAAGCGGCAAAGCAGCTTACGACCGCAAACAAGCCCGCATCCCAGGCGACCTCTGGGTCAAAGCCTACCAACCGCGCCGCCCGGCGACTGAGCGCCATCGCCGCGCTCACGCCTACGGCGGCACTCGCACCGTAAGCGGAAAGACGCATCGGCCCTAAGCGCAGCCCGCCCGACAACGGCAGCAGCATCGCTATCCCCGTTCTAT
>CAXUIF010000141.1:8019-8526 GCA_964250995.1 uncultured Acidobacteriaceae bacterium | reverse complement strand
GATGAGCCTTTGGAATACCTGTAAGGATAAGATCCCCTCCGATTGGCTACCCTGCTTAGTCATCTCATGTCTGATTCTCGTACCACCTGTTTCGGCATACGCCCAATTCACCACCCCACAAGCCCCCACCGGCCAACTCCAGAACCTTGCCACGCTCAAACCACCTGCCGGCGCCAAGGTCGCCCTCGTGGTCTTTGAAGACCTCGGCTGCCCCCACTGCGCCGTCGCCCACCCCGTCGAGCTCGAGGTCTCGCAGAAGTTCCACGTGCCCCTCGTCCGCTACGATTACCCCATCCGCAGCCACATCTGGACCTTCCAGGGCGCTGTCGATGCCCGCTACGTCCAGCAGAAGTATGGTCCCCAGGCCTCCGAAGCCTTCCGCGGCGACCTCTTCAAAGCGCAAATGTCGATCGCCAGCCTCGACGACCTCCAGCGCTTCACCCAGAATTGGCTGCAACAGCACGGCAAGCAAATGCCCATGCTCATCGACCCCGATGGTTCCCTCGC
>CAXUIF010000141.1:4031-7980 GCA_964250995.1 uncultured Acidobacteriaceae bacterium | reverse complement strand
GTACAGGCCGCCGTATCCCAGGTCTCAGCCACACACCCAGCCACCAAAGCGCACCGAAAATAACGCAGGCGCAAACCGCCGGGTGTCCAACTGCAGACAAGCCACGAACTCTCCAAGGCACATCCGCCCATCGGTCTCCAAGGCCAGCGTCTGCCTTGGAAGCGCTGAAGGCGCGGCCAGTACAGCTTGCCCCAGGGCCCGGTCCATGCGGAACGAAGGCGCGAGCGCCAACGGCGCGACCCAAACATTCCGCGAAGCTGTCTTCATGGTGAGCGGCCCGAAGCCAATGAGTACTGGAAGAGAGGCGGTAAGCAGTGCGAAGCTCACGGCAACCGTTGCGCTCATAGCCTCTTAGCCCGCCAACGTGATACGAAGCTCCATCGAAGCCGTAACTACGTCGAAAGGATAGCTAGGGAGAGTGCTCTCTCAGCGCGGCTGGAGCCGCTGGGGTAGGCTTGGTTGGCAGACCGGCAAGCACGTCGGCCTACCCTGACCTTCCCCTCGGCACGCTCAGCCGCCCCACCCCAGCCGCTGCAGCGCCGCCCGGTTCCTTTCGCGCAGAAACTGTACATTCGCCGCGATACCCCGTTCCTCGTCCCACCCGGACTCCGGCGCAAACTGAAAGGTCACCTCGATGACCCCGTCCTGCGCCAGCTCCGCCCACTGAAACACCACCGGCACACGGAGCCGGGCGGCCAGGCGCAGCGGCACGTCCGACAGGGGCCCTCCCAGGAACTGATCGGCAAGGAACACCACCGGGCGCCCGGCGGCCAGCTTCGATCGCACCCGCAAGAGCAGCTGGTCATCGGCAGGAATGGCTTCCACGCGCCGCGTCCAGCCAACCACCAGCACCTCGTTCTCCCCCACGATGTTGCCCGGGTCGGCCACCACGGCGGGCGATTCGCCACCCTGCTCCAGGCCCACGCGCAGCGGCACCTCGGTCAGCGGCAGATGCGTCCAGGTATACAGCTTCGGCCCTGGCGACCGCACGACGTCTGCCCCGGTCACCCGGTACGGGATGGGGAACTCCCCGCCAAAGCTGAGCTCCCGCAGCCAGAAATCCAGCATCAACGCCGTGGTGAAGGGCCCATTGCCGCCCATGCGGGCCACCAGGCCCCCCTGGGCTCGCGCCATCGCCACCGCCGTCTTGAACCACAGGCTGCGCGGCAGCACACGGCGCACCAGTCGCGCCTGCCGGGTCAACGGCAGGTGCGCGGCAACACGCTTCAGACCGTTCAGGACCCTTTTGCTCACCTTTGCCTGCGGGCTCCTGCCCATCACCCGCCAGATCGACCGCCGCCGGACCGCCCGGCCCGCCGCGCAGGGCACGCCATGTTCATTCATCCAACACTCATCCGATAGGGTCTCGTCAGGACCTGACCCCTCACTCGCCTTTGCTGTGAGAGCCCCGCTCAAAAGTGGGTCAGGATATCCTCGTATGACGTGCTGATTGACTCACATTGTCACATAGACGGCTACGGGAATCTGCCCGAAGTTCTTGCTCGCGCACAAGAGGCTGGCCTTTGTGCGCTGCTGTGCATCGGCATCGGCGACGGCCCGGCCACCATGCACCGCGCGCTGGAGCTCGCCCACGCGCACACCCAGCCCGGCCTGCAGCTCTTTGCCTCGGTCGGCATCCACCCCCAGGAGGCGCACCAGGCCACCCCTGAGCCCCTTGCCAAGCTCGAGCACCTTGCGGCCGACCCGCGCTGCCTCGCCGTCGGCGAGATTGGCCTGGACTACTACCATCTCGACAACCCCGATCCAGCCGTGCAGCAGGCCGCCTTTGTCGCGCAGATGGCCGTTGCCGCGCGTGCCCACAAGCCCATCACGCTCCACTGCCGCACCTCAGAGTTGGCCAGCACCGCCGTGAAAGCCCGCTTCGGCCACCGCGACGCCTGGGAAGATCTCCTCGCCCTCCTCGCCGAGCACTGGACGCCCACCGGCCTGCCCGGCATCATGCACTGCTTTTCCGGCGACGCCGCCCAGGCCGAGCGCTCGCTCGCCGCCGGGTTCTACCTTTCCTTTGCCGGAAACCTGACCTACCCCAAAAGCACCGTCCTGCAGCAGGTTGCGGAGCGCGCACCGGCCAATCGCGTCCTTGTAGAAACGGACGCTCCCTTCCTCGCACCCCAAAGCCGGCGCGGCCAGCAGAATGAGCCGGCCTACGTTACAGAAACGGCCGCCTTCCTTGCGCAGCTTCGCGGCATCACCCCGGAGGCCCTCGCCGCCCAGACCACGGCCAACTTTCACCGGCTGTTTCCCTCCACCGCCGCCACGCACGCCTCCGCCGCGTCATACTGAACGTCGCGCCATCCGCTTCAGGAGATCCCTCAACATGCCCGCAGATCAAAGCTTCGACGTCGTCAGCAAGGTAGAGATTCAGGAGGTCAAGAACGCCCTCGATCAAGCTTCCAAGGAGGTCAACGCCCGCTTCGACCTCAAGAACTCAAAATCCACCATGACCCTGGAAGGAGACGAGACCATCCAGCTCGCCAGCCAGGATGAGTACACGCTCAAAAACGTCATCGAGATCCTCTCGCAAAAGCTCGTCAAGCGCGGTGTCTCGCTTAAGAACCTCGAATACGAGAAGATCGAACCCGCGTCCAACTCTTCCGTTCGGCAGAAGATCAAGCTGAAGCAAGGCGTCAGTTCGGACGCTGCGAAGAAGATCGTCGCGGCCGTGAAGGACTCCAAGAAGAAGGCGCAGGCTTCGATCCAGGGCGACACCGTGCGCGTCACCAGCAAGGACCGCGACACGTTGCAGGAGCTTATGGCGCTGCTTCGCGGCAAAGATTTCGGCCTGGAACTCCAGTTCACGAACTTCCGTTCCAGCTAATCACAAAGCGGAGGCCTCCCGTACCGCACAGGCCCCGGGCCCCCGCTCCCTTCCGCCCTTCCTGCTACTCTAACCAAGCGTGGGGTCCCTTTCCATCTCGACAGCGGCCGAAGTCTTTGCTCTGGTTCGGGATGACTTGACCGCCGTTGAGACGGAGTTCTCGCGGCAGTCAGCCTCACCCGTCCAGGTAGTCACCGAAATCGCCTCGTACCTGATGGCCGGCGGCGGCAAGCGCATCCGCCCCATGCTCCTTTTGCTTTCCGCAAAGGCCTGCGGCAGCCACTCCGCGGCACGTTTGCGCTTGGGCGCGGTCGTCGAGATGCTCCACACCGCGACGCTCGTTCATGACGACATCATCGATGAAGCCAGCACCCGTCGCGGCCGCGCCTCCTCCAACACCACCTGGGGCAACGCCAAGTGCGTCCTCGCAGGCGACTGGTTATACATGCAGGCCTTCCAGGCTGCCCTTGCCGAGCGCAACTTCCGCGTCCTGGACCTGCTCATCTCCCTCACCCAGCAGATGGTCGAAGGCGAGCTGCTGCAGATGGAAAAGCTCGGCCACCTCATCAACGAAGAAGAATACTTCGACCTGATCTTTCGCAAGACCGCCTGTCTGTTCCAGGTTTCCATGCAGCTGGGCGCCGTAATTGCCGACGAAGGCCACGACCGCAAGGCGAAGCCGCCGACCAACGGCAACGGCACCAACGGGCACTACACCGCGGTCTCCCTCCAGAACGGCGCCAGCTCTCCCAGCCACGAGCCATGCGCGCAGTACGAGAGCGCTCTCGGCGAATACGGCCGCAATCTCGGCCTCGCCTTTCAGATTGTCGACGACGTTCTCGACCTCACCGCCACCGATCACACGCTCGGCAAGCCCTCCGCCTCCGACCTACGCGAAGGAAAAGCCACGCTGGCCGTCATTCACGCGCTCGAACGCGGCACCGGCGCCGACCGCGAAGCCATCCGCACCGTCCTCGCCGACCGCAGCTTCGCCCACGTCAGCCACACGCAAATTTTGGAAATCCTGCACCGCCACGGCTCCATCGCCTACGCCAACGACACCGCCTGCGCCTACGCCGAAGTCGCCCGCCAATCCATCACCGAACTGCC
>CAXUIF010000141.1:0-3931 GCA_964250995.1 uncultured Acidobacteriaceae bacterium | reverse complement strand
GGTACCGGATCGAACCAGTACAGGTGCCCTGGATGCCCGGCGGCTACAAGGCGATGGCCCTGTGCCGTAGAGTTATCGAACATAATCGCAAGGTCCAAGAGCGGCAGCAGTCTCTCCATATTGGCCAACGTTCGTGGATAGCGTCGGCGCTGATCTTCTTCGGGCACGTCATGCCCACCCTTTTTCACCCGGGCACGCACTCGTTCCATGTTGATCTCTACCGAGGACGTCCCTACAAAGTAAGCCATGACGTTAAAGCCAGCAGCCCTCGCACGCTCGGCCATCCTGAGATAGGTCACCCCGGAGAGAGTCGTCTCTACTGTGAAGCTTTGACGGCTTTGCATCAGTTCTTCCGCTTGTAGAAGAACTTGTTTGCCTGCCTCTATGTCAGACGATATGCCAGAGGAAAGCTCTTGCAAAGAACGAGCAATAGCATCTGGGTCGAGTAGAGGCGCCTGTTGCAATTTGGTTCGCGCTAGAGTGGTTAGCGAAGTTTTACCGCAACCATTCGACCCGGCTACGATCGTCAGTAGAGGCCTACTCAAGCGGCTTCGATGACCCGCTCGCGCTCAGCCTGCTCTCGCTCTTCCTCCAGGATCCACTCCAGCTTGCGCCGCTCCCACTTCACGCCCTCCTGGCAGTCCCGTTCGATAGCTCGCGCAAGCTTCATGAAATCGAGCTCTTCAAATTCGATCCCGTTTCCCATGCCATGCAGTTTAACTCTGCATGACCTAAATGTCTTGATCACCTAAGTCAGTCTCTTCCGTACCACCCTCATCCACCACCAACGCCTCCACCCGCACCGGCCCGCGTTCCCGCGGCTGCAGCAGCACCTGGATCCGGCTCTCCGCGCTGGCCAGCTGCCCCTTGCACGCCTCACTCAACTGCATCCCCCGCTCAAACAGCCCCACACTGTCCTCCAGGCTCAACTCCCCGCGCTCCAGCTGCTCGACGACCTTCTCCAGCTCCGCCAACTGCGCCTCAAAGCTAGCCTTCACCTCAGCCACGGACCACCGCCTCGTCCCGCAGCCCCAGCACCTCGGCCGCTGCGGCGTACTTGCCAAAGGGCGCGCTCACCTGAACTCCCTGCACCGCTCCACGCACCCCGGCCAGCATCTCCTGCGCAATCGCCAAACCCTCTGCCAGCATCGCCTCTTTCTGCGTATGCCGCGCCATCCGGCTCACAATCTCCTCCGGCATCGACACCTTCAACTCATCGCGCATGAACGCCGCGTTCTTCAGGCTCGTCAGCGGCCAGATTCCCGCAATCACGGGAATGCGAAACTCCTCCACACGCCGCAGAAACTGTTCCAGCAACCGCATATCGAAGACCGGCTGGGTGATCGCGAACTCCGCGCCGGCCTCCACCTTGTACGCAAAGCGCCGCACCTCATGGTCGATGTCCGCCACCCCCGGGTTCGCCGCCACCGAGATCGTGAACCCCGTGGATCCGCCTCCCACCCGGCCCCGCGCAATGTCCAGGCCATGGTTCAGGCCCTGCACAATCCGCGTCAATCCAATGGCATCCACGTCGAACACCGCAGTGGCGTCCGGCCCCTCGCCCATCTTCGGCGGATCGCCTGTCAGGCACAAAATGTTCTTCAGCCCGATCGACGCCGCGCCCAGCAGGTCACTCTGGATGCTCAGCAGGTTGCGGTCCCGGCACGTATAGTGCAGCACCGTCTCGCAACCGATCCGGGTCTGGATCTGCACACACAGGCTCATGGCACTCATGCGCGCACTGGCGCGCGGCGAGTCCGGCACATTGATCGCATCCACCCCGCGCCGCGCCAGCAGTTCGGCACCCGCCAGCTCCTTCGCGCAGTCGAACCCCTTCGGCGGCACGATCTCCACCAAGGTCACCCACTCGCCCCGTGCGATCTTCCGCCCCACACCGGAACGTTCTTCCAGCGACGGCGGCTCCACCCCACGCTCGTCGTCGTGAGCTTCACTGACGGCCGCCGCATGCGCGCGTTCCATCGCGTCCTCGCCCACGCTCTGCGCGCCCACCGCCCGCAGCCTGCTGCGCATCGCGCGGATGTGCGCCGGCGTCGTCCCGCAGCAGCCGCCCACCCAACTCACGCCCGCCTTCACAAACTTTTGCGCAAAGCTCCCCATATACTCCGGCGACGCCATGTAGATGTGCCGGCCCTCCACGCTGCGCGGCAACCCCGCATTCGGCATGGCGACCAGCGGCAGCTCCGTCGCGCCGCGCATCCGGATCACCGCCTCCAGCACCACCTCCGGCCCGCTCGAGCAGTTGCACCCCACCGCCGCTGCGCCAGCCGCAGCCAGCCGCCGCGCACACTCCTCTACGGGCGTCCCGTCCAGACACTGGCCTTCCTCATTCACCGTCGCCAGCACCAGCATCTTCAACCCTGGGGCGACCTCCCGCGCCGCCACCACCGCCTGCTCCGCCTCCACCACCGACATCATCGTTTCGGCGATCAGCAGATCGACCCTACCTTCAGCCAACGCCGCAATCTGCTCGCAAAAGATGCCCCGAATCCGCTCCGGCGTCATGGCGCCCACCGGCCCCAGCGACCCAACTGCTCCGGCCACAAAGGCCTCGGCTCCATGCTTTTCACGGTGCGCTTCCACACTGCGCCGCGCCAGCGCCGCCCCTGCAAGGTTGAACTCCCGCACGCGATCGCGCAGGCCGAAGTGCTCCAGCCGCAGGGCATTCGCTCCAAACGTGTTGGTCTCAATCACCTCCGCACCCGCTTGCAGGTACTGCTCGTGCACGGACCGCACCGTCTCCGGCTGCGTCACATTCAGCTCGTCGTAGCTCTTGTTGATGAACACGCCGCAGCTGTACAGCATGGTGCCCATGGCGCCATCGCACAGCACCGTTTTGCCGCGAAACAGCCCCTCTACCCCGACCTCCGCCAAGCGCGCCACCGCCTCTCCGTGTTCTTCCATCCTAACCCGCGAAAACGGCCGGGAGCGGGCTTCGTCCAACCTCCACAGGCGCAGGCGGGCGTGGTCCGGCTGGTATACTCCGGTTGACAGCACACACGCCAAAACGCGCGCTGTTTTGATGGGAGCCGTTGTTTGTTGAATCGTCGATGTGTCTCCGCCCGGACCCTGCTAGGCCTCCTCGCGACCCTGATCACGGCCCTCGGCGTCACCGGCTGTCGGGCTCCGCTGTACTACTACACCCAGAACCAGTTTGCCGGCCGCGCCATCCCGCCGTCCGGTCTGCAGCAGCGCGTACTCGCCGCCTATACCGCGAACGGCAGCAACGGCGGCGCAGAGATCCTCGATGGCTTCCGCGACATCCGCAGCAACATCCAAAACACCATTCCGGCCTTCTCCATCGCCGGCTACGCGGGCGGCTTCCCCTCCCTGATCCTGAACTTCCCTGAGCAGCAGGCCGGCTATGTCTTCGATCAAAGCACGGGCACGCTCACCGGCGTCAACTACGCCACCGAGCGCGCCGCCGGTGCCGTCCTTCCGACCCTCGGCGCCAACTCTCCATCCGTGGCGGCCGCGCCCGATGGCACCCGGGCCGTCGGCGCCACCGCCACCAGCGGTCAACTCGTCATCCAGGCCACCGGCTCGCAGGGCGGCAGCTATCTGCTGAGCCTCCCCAACGTCAATCGCGTCGTCATGAATCCAGGGAACTCAGTCATCCTCGCCATGACGCGTAACTCGAACGCGCTCTACCGCGTGGTGCAATTGCCGCAGACCGGCAACCCGCAACCCATCCCCGGCGCGATCGACTGCCAACCCCTGTTGCTGCCCGTCTACTGCGTCGTGCCCGTCGCCGGCACCTACGACCGTCCCGTCAACGCCTACTTCTCGCTCGACGGCTCCACCGCCTTTGTTCTGAACTGCGGCCCCGAATGCGGCGGCACGGCAGCCAGCGTCTCCGCCCTGCAGGTGGCGCAGATCGCCTATAACAACATCCCCGCAGTCAACCCCCTCG
>CAXUIF010000140.1:0-8569 GCA_964250995.1 uncultured Acidobacteriaceae bacterium | reverse complement strand
CCCATATCGAGTCCATCCCCCAACTCGCCCCCTGGTTCCACGCCTTCAAAGCCGCCAACCCTCACCTCGCGGCCAACCCGCATCTTGCCACCCAACCGGAGGCCTATCCTGTCGACCGCAGCGCAGCGGAGCGGAAAGACCTGCGTTTGGATTCGCCTGCTTCCCTGACCGTTCCGGCCTGGGTCCGCAACGAACTCAAAACTGTAGAAACGACGATCAAGTTCGCCGGCTACCTCGCCCAACAGCAAAAATCCATGGCCCGCCTGAAACGCGACGAGGCCCGGCAGATTCCCGCCTGGTTCGACTACACCCGCGTCAGCGGCCTGTCCCGGGAGATGGTCGAAAAGCTGAGCCGCATCCGCCCCTCCACCCTGGGCCAGGCCAGCCGGATCAGCGGTGTCACTCCCGCCGCGCTGTCCCTCATCCGATGCTTTCTAGAGATCCAGGCCCGCGGCCGTACCGCCTGAACAGCTCACGCCTTACGGCCTCAAGAGCCTACGAGAAAGGTACTGCCCCGTCAGGGCCCGGCTTCAGCCGGGCCACAAGCGCTCTCCGTTTTCCGGCTTCAGCCGCCGGGTAAGGCCTTCAGGCCCGAACTTTCTCTCCACAACGCAAAACAGGGTCACTGGCCTTCAGTCGACAGGTCGTCGACACCACACGGAACGCGATAGCTCGTTACTACTCCCTAACCTCTCAAGCGCCACTTGAACCCGCTGTTAGCCACTCTGATTCCCCCCGGATCAGCGACTCTCTCCCGGATCAAACCCGCTAGGCAGGTTGCACGTTTTCTCGCAGCCTCTTGTATCCTGGAAAGACACCGCAATCTGAGCAAACTTCCAGAAGCTAGCTATCCTCGGCTGCCCCGAACCTGGGTGACGTCTACCGTCGCCTGCAAAAAGCAGCGCAGCCCGGCATAAGCCAGGCTGTTGCATTCAAGTTCGAAACCGTAAGCTCCGGATCTAACTCGCCTGTTATGAAGATTTTGGGAAAAAGTACCCGGGGGGGGACCCCCGCACCTTAGTAGTTGAAGTTGATCTCTTCCGCTTCCTCTGTGCCATAACGACGCAGCAGGTTGGGCAGGTTCTGCGAGAACGCCGCCCGCGGCATCACGGTGTCGCATCCGGCCTCCACCGCCTTGGCTTTGAGGTCGCCCTGAATCGTCGAAAGAAAGCCGACGATCGATGCCGACCGCTTCAGCTTGGTCTTCAGTTTAGGAATCAATGTCAAGGGCTTTGCATTGGCGTTGTTCAGGTCGAAGACGATCAGCGCCGGCCGGTTGACCGCCTCGCCGCTCGTCAACTCCGCAATCGCGTCCTTCTCGTTCTTGATGAACGCGACCTTGACCCCCAGTTTGCGCGCGGTCTCCTGCACCTTCGCCGTGACGAACAGATCGTCGACAAACAGGTAAATGTGCGTTTGGGCGTCTTCCGCAATCGGCACAGGCCGTGGTGCATTGTGGTCGATCGGCTGGTTGTCGCCAAAGGGCCGATGACCCCGGCGACCACGCATCTGGATTGTCGACGGCGGCGCTTCCGCGAACTCCGACGTCACCTCACGGTAGCTGTGGTCCATTGGCCCGACAAACCCGCGCTCCTTGCCGCCCCCGTTCTGCCCTTTGCCCTTGCGGCCCTGGTGCGAGATCAGATTGCCGAAATTATCCGGGCGTCCCCCGTCGCGACGGTAAGGCCGATCGTAGCTGCGAGCGACGTTGACCTGCAGCTCTCCCCCGCCCGCGCCGTTGTTGCTGCTGCTGCTTTCAGCTCGGAACTCGGGCACAGGACCTCCCTGGCCCACGCGCCGCTCGCGATCGCGAAACTTCTTTTTCCAGCGCTTCCCAGGGCCCTGATTCGGGCCTTGCCCCTGACTCTGACCCGACGGCTGCCCATTGCCCTGTCCGGCATAGGGCGCATTCACGCCAGACTTGCGCGGCGCTGGGATGCTTGCGGACGCCGCGAGCGCCAGGCTTTCACCTTCCATGACCACGGGGGTGGGAACACTGCCCCCAGCCTCCGCACCCGATGTCTCAGCGCCGGTACTTTCGGCAGCGGGACCCGCACCAACCGTTACCTTTTTGCGCTTCCGCCGACGCCGCCGGCTGCTTTTACTCTGGCCCATTCCGGGCCCGGGCTGACCATTGGCGCCGGAGTCTGTATCCCCCTCGAACCCACCCGCCTCAAAGCCGCCTTCGAATGTTTCGCTCCCGTACTCCGGCGCGCCTTCCATTACATTTTGTTCTGACATTGTCCTGTTACGTCCCCTTGCCCTTCACGGCGGAGCAACACTGAAGCACGCATTCACATCCCGCGCCGAACATGGCGGAAGCGTGAGCCTGAATCCAGTTCATCCGATATTGGTTTGCAATCAAGCGTGTTGCTCGCTGACTCCACTGCACTCAGTGTTTTAACGGTTGACCGAACCGCTGCTTCCTGCTTCACACTCCGGTAGAGCCCTGGAACCGAAGCGGTCCATGCACAGGTACCCGCCTAGAAGCGCAGCAGAAATTCCCTGATCCGGAACTCTCGGACCCAAGAAGGCCGCATCCCTCGCCCCTGCCAAGGGCAGGTTCCCCATCGTACGTTTCCGTGCCTGTCGGCCTGTGTCGATGTGAGAGCGGCGATACGCGTGTGGTCACTTCGCTGTGCCCAGAGTCTTTACACCGCCCGGATGGCACCGGGTCGACGCCGCTCTTTGGCTTTTCCGTGCGACCGTCCCAACGAACATATCCTACCGTAACCGGAGAGGGAAAGCAACTAACACTTTGGCGGGAATCTCGGAACTTTAAGGAGTTCTGAAAATAAGGAGCTCTGCGAACAAAAGAGCGCAGGCCACTCCCCCTCCCCGAGGAATGGCCTGCAGCTCCTCAGCGGCCAGTCACTGGCCTCCTGAACGAGCCCACAAGGGGCCCGGCCCGGCGAGTGGCGCTCTTTGAAGCGTTCTCTTGGGTCTCGCCGAGGCTTGAGATCGGTGGCCGCCCTAAAGCAGCTACATCCGAGCACACAAGAAGATAAGCAAGCGTCGTGCCAAAGTCACACCTCCGAATCGTTCCAAGAATGCTCAGGTTCTTCCCTTCTCGCTGGCCCAGACATCACAATTCCATATTCCTGGGCATTACCGTCTTTCATTTTCTGAAAGGCCCCCGCGCGGTGCCTCAGCGGAAGCCCTGCTCCTATATAATTTTCCTCAGACAGAACCGAGCCTAGTGCGCTCGCGGCATCGTGCCAGCAGAGCAAGTGGAGTTTCGCTGCGCACCGTGGCTCATGTCTGGCTGCTGCAGCCGAGCGGACATCCCGCATCATGCGGCCTATCCCACCTTCCCAACTGTTGCTGTAAGGAGCTACACACACCGCATGAACCGCACGCTGCCTTTTGCTTTCGCGATGGCTTCGGCCCTCGCTGCCCCGAGCCTGCTCGCCCAGGCTACCCCTGCCCCTGCTGCTGCCGCCGGCCCCACCGCTGCCGCACCTACTGCCGTGCCGCCCCAAGCGATTCCGGCGAAGATTGCGATCATTGATGTGCAAGCCGTGATTGTGAACAGCAACGAAGGCCAACGCGCCTTCGGAGACATCAACAAGAAGTTCGAGCCGCAAAAAGCCAAGATCGAAAGTCAAGGCGCTGAAGTGGAGTCGCTCCGCAAGCAGGTGCAGGCGCTACCGGCCAACACCAGCGACGAAGAGCGCGCCAATCGGTTGAAGGTCATCGACACCAAAGAAAAGCAACTGCAACGTGACAGCGAAGACGCTCAGAACGCCTACAACACCGACATGAATGATGTGGCTGGCCGGATGTACCAGAAGGTCGGGCAATCTGCAGTGAAGTACGCACAGGAGAACGGCTTCAGCCTGATGCTGAATGTGGGGGGGAACCAGCAGGCGCAGGCGCTGAACCCGGTGCTCTGGTGGCAGCCCACTACCGACATCACGCAGGCAGTCATCAATGCCTACAACGCAAGCTCCGGCATCGCTGCGCCGCCGCCGTCGGCCCCCAATCCGACCCGGCGCTCCACCCCCGCCCCAACAACGCCACGCAAGTAACGCGCGGCAGGTCCAAAGCATAACGGCGATTCCACCATGGGATCGCCGTTGTGCTTGTTCCGTTATGTCTGCCGTGCTAAGTCCGTTACTCTTCGCCCACCTTGAGCACAGCCAGGAAGGCTTCCTGCGGGATGTCCACCTTGCCGATCCGCTTCATGCGCTTTTTGCCTTCTTTCTGCTTTTCCAGCAGCTTGCGCTTGCGGCTGATGTCGCCGCCGTAGCACTTGGCGAGCACGTTCTTCCGGATGGCCGTCACGGTCTCGCGCGCAACGATTTTTGAGCCGATCGCGGCCTGGATGGCGACCTCGAACATTTGCCGCGGTATCAGCTCGCGCATTTTGGACACCAACGCTTTGCCGCGTTCATAGGCGAAGTCGCGATGCACGATGATCGAGAGCGCATCGACGGGCTCGCCTGAAACCAGGATGTCCATCTTCACCATCGGCGACACCCACATGCCGGCGAGCGCGTAGTCCAGCGACGCATAGCCGCGGGACACGGACTTCAGCCGGTCGTAGAAGTCGAGCACGATCTCGTTCAGCGGCAATTCGTAGGTCAGCAGCACGCGGGTCTCGCTGACATACTCGAAGTTCTTTTGCCGGCCGCGCTTGTCTTCGACCAGTTTGAGGATGCCACCGACGTACTCTTCGTTGGTAAGAATCTTGGCCGTGATCACGGGCTCTTCAATGGTTTCGATCTCGGTCGGGTCAGGCCAGCGTGAAGGGTTGTCGACCTCGAGCACCGTGCCGCCTGTCAGCGTGATCTTGTAGCGCACACCTGGGGCCGTGGTGATGAGATCGAGGTTGTACTCGCGCTCCAGGCGCTCCTGAATGATCTCCAGATGCAGAAGTCCAAGGAAGCCGCAGCGAAAGCCGAACCCCAGCGCGACCGAGCTTTCCGGTTCGAAGTTGAAGGAGCTGTCGTTGAGGCGCAGCTTTTCGAGCGCATCGCGCAGCAGGCCGTGCTCGTGCGAATCGACCGTGTAGAGCCCCGCAAAGACCATGCTCTTGATGTCTTCAAAGCCCGGCAGCGCTTCCGTTGCAGGGTTGTCGACATGCGTGATCGTGTCGCCAATCTTGGTATCGGCGACGTTCTTGATCGTCGCGACAAAGAAGCCGACCTCACCTGCAGAAAGCTCCTGCAATTCAACAGGTTTCGGAGTCATGACACCGAGCGAATCCACATCGAAGGTGCGGCCGTTGGACATGATCTTGATCTTGTCGCCCTTGCGCAAGCGGCCGTTGATCACGCGCGCCAGCACGATCACGCCGCGGTACGCATCGAACCAGGAATCGAAGATCAGCGCCTGCAACGGCTTGTCGGCCTCACCCTTGGGTGGCGGCAGCAAATGTACGACGGCTTCAAGAATCTGCTCGACGTTCTGGCCGGTTTTGGCGCTCACGGCCACGGCGTCATCGGCGGGTAGCCCGACAGACTTCTCGATCATCTCTTTGGTGCGTGCGATGTCGGCTGAAGGCAGATCGATCTTGTTGATGACCGGGATGATCTCAAGCCCGTTCGAGATCGCGAGGTAGGCGTTGGCGAGCGTCTGCGCTTCCACGCCCTGCGACGCGTCGACCACCAGCAGCGCCCCTTCACACGAGGCGAGTGAGCGCGACACCTCGTAGCTGAAATCAACGTGGCCGGGCGTGTCGATCAGGTTGAGCTGATAGTCGTTCCCGTCGGAGGCGCGATACATCATACGCACCGTATGCGCTTTGATGGTGATGCCCCGCTCTCGCTCGAGGTCCATGGCATCGAGCACCTGTTCCTGCATCTCCCGCGCGGTCAGCGATCCGGTGAGCTCCAGCAGCCGGTCCGAAAGGGTCGATTTGCCGTGATCGATATGCGCGATGATCGCGAAGTTGCGAATGTACTTGGGGTCCATCTAGGTACCAGGTGTCCGGCGAGGGCGAGAACCGCTCGAAACTCTAGGATAGCAGTGCGTCCTTGCGTTCCAAAGGAGCGTTCCCGTGAGCTTGACGGGACACACCTGCATGGCAGGACGCGAGAGCTGACCTTTCCGCCGGGAACGATCAACCTGCGCAGCAGGCGTGGGCAGTGTACGAGCGCGAGTTTATCCCCTCCGGACTCTTTACAATGAATCGACATGGCCAATGCGCGGCGACCTTCAGCTCCTCTGTTCCGGCGTGCAAAGCGCTGTGCCTCGCTGCCGCAGCAGACGTCTTCCTTCTGCCGCGCGGCGAGGCTCCTTGGCGCGGCCGTGCTTTGTGCGGCTGTAGCCAGCACGCAAGCGCAAAGCCCCAAGCCGAGCCATGTGCCGCAGCCGGCGCCCGCCGCAACCTCGTCCACAGCAACGTCGCCCACCGCGGTACCGCAGCTCAGCGCGCAGGAGCAGTACGCGGCACAGCAGCACACACAAAGGGTGCAGGAGTTGGTGGATCGCGCCCACGCCAGATATGCGTCTGGCGTAAATAACTACAACAACAATCGGCTGGACGCGGCGCGCGCTGACTTCGATGCAGCGGTCGACACGATGCTTTCGTCCGGCATGGATCTCAAGGACGATCCGCAGCTTTCGGACGAATTCGAGCGGCTGCTCGCGCAGATCAATTCCTTGGAGGTCCTCGCCCTGCGGCAAGGCAACGGCTTCACGCCCAAGCTTGAAGAGGCGCCGCTGGAGAACGCCACAGACGTCACGTTTGCGCCCAATCCGGAGCTAGTGGCGAAGTTGAGCAGCGAGCTCAGCACCGCCTCAGATTTGCCGTTGGTCATTAATGACCAGGTGGCCGGATACATTGGCGTCTTCTCGGCCTCGGGCAACTTTCGCGCGCACATGGCAGCGTCTATGGCACGCCTCGGCAAGTATCGCACCCTGATGCAGAATGTCTTGCGGGAAGAAGGCGTGCCACAGGACTTGATCTATCTGGCTGTGGCGGAGTCGGGCTTTCAGGCGCAAGCGGTCAATACGCGCACCGGTGCCGGGGGCATGTGGCAGTTTATGACCTACACCGGGCCAGAGTATGGCCTCACGCGCAATGGCTACTTCGACTATCGCTTTGACCCGGAAAAGAGCACACGAGCGTACGCACGCTACATCAAGGTGCTCCATGGCATGTTCGGCGACTGGTACCTTGCGATGGCCGCGTATGACTGGGGGCCCCTTAACATTCAGCGTGTCGTAAGCCGCTCCGGCTATGCCGACTACTGGGAGTTGTACCGCCGTGGCATGATGCCGGCCGAGACGCGGGCTTATGTGCCGAAGATCCTGGCGGCGGTGTTGATGGCAAAAAATCCGGAGCGCTACGGCCTCAACAAACTGCCGCCCAGCCCACCGGTGATCTATGACACCGTTACGGTGAGTGATGCGGTGAGTCTGAATCTGATCGCGGACCTGACCGATGCGAACGTCACCGAGATCCTGGCGCTGAACCCCGCGCTGCTGCGCCTTGCTACGCCGCACGACATCGCGTTCGACCTCCATCTGCCGCCCGGCACCAAAGACGCGTTTCTTACGCGGTTGAAGGACATTCCTGAAGAAGACCGCACCAGCTGGCGCTTCCATGTGGTGAAGACGGGAGAGACACTGGACAGTATCGCCGCAAGCTTCCGCGTGAATTCAGCAAGCATCGCCTCGTTCAACGAAGTGACGCCAACGCAGCCGGTGGAAGCAGGCGATGAACTGGTGATTCCTATTGCAACAGCGGCCGGCGTGGTTGTAGGGCAACAGCGCTACACCGCGCGCCGCGGCGATACGCTGGTCAGCGTGGCCGACCGCTTTGGAGTCACGGGAGAGCAGTTGCGCGCATGGAATCCACGCCTTGGGGCGCGCCTCTTGCCGGGCCGTTCCATCTACGTTGCGGAGCCGGTACGTCTTGCGCCGGGCATGCGCATGCGGCACGCGGGCAGAGCCGTTCGCGGCCGAGCCTTCGCGCATACCCACGGCGTCAGCCGCGCGATGGCGCATGCTTCCTCGCGCACGAACGCCTCCCATTCAGGCAGCTCTTCGTCGCACAAGCGCCGCCGCTAAGAGCAGCGAAAAAGCGGCGCGCACCAACCTCGATTCATTCTTCTCCAGAAAAAAGGCTTGCACCAAAACTAGTGCTTGCTATTTGCGTACCCGCGGCGTACATCTGTTGCTAATCTGCGCGTGCAAGAAGGCGTGTTTGCTCGCGATTCGGCTGCTTGCTCAAGGACATGTGAAGGCTTGCGGCGAATCGCTCCACCGAGGACCGGCAGTGCGTAGGAGAGACAGTAGATGCCTGAGGAAGAGATCTTGAAACTTCATGCTGCGGCCGCAGAGGCGGACGAGGACGACGAGGACGACGCAGTCGATCTGGATGACGTAGATGAAGAGGATGAGGATGAGGAAGAGGAAGAAGAGCTCAACTCCGATCAGGAATCAGAGAACGACGTCGAGTCCCGCGATGAGATGACGGTGAAGGTGGGCAGCACCCATCCCGAAGACGCACAAATGGATGCCATGCCCAGCACGGCAGTGGATCCGTATGATCCACCCGAAACGCTTTCGCGTTTGCCCCAGCGGGATGAAGCGCTCCCCAGTGTGGGTGAGGCAT
>CAXUIF010000139.1:8210-8598 GCA_964250995.1 uncultured Acidobacteriaceae bacterium | reverse complement strand
CCTCACCCCCACCCGTTCTCCCCACCGAAGACACCTGGGCCGAGCGCGTCGCCAACCTCTGCGGCTACCTCTGAACCTACCGCCAACGCTACGTTGCCAGTCATTGCCGAAGGAACTCTGCGGTCTGCTTCCTTCGCCGCAGCGCAATGCTTGCATCCTAATCCCCCCTAAACCGTTACAGTAGGAACAGGATCGATTCAAAGCTCGGGAACCCTCCGCAGCCTCACCAGCCCGCGCCCGTAAGCCCGCCCTAAGTTCTTTGCTCTGAAGATCATGCACAAATAGACCGGGGGGGGGGGTAGTACCCACGCTAAATATTGAAGCGCCCCATATAAACGTCGCCCAGGTTATCAAGCCAGCCCCGCATGTCATCTCCGGTACCCGAGGT
>CAXUIF010000139.1:0-8200 GCA_964250995.1 uncultured Acidobacteriaceae bacterium | reverse complement strand
GCCCGCCCTAAGTTCTTTGCTCTGAAGATCATGCACAAATAGACCGGGGGGGGGTTAGTACCCACGCTACATCTTGTAGCGCCCCATCTCATCGTCGCCCAGGTTCTCCAGCCAGCGCCGCATGTCCTCTGCGGTCACCGAGGTCCCACTGCTCGACGCCTGCCGCGCATGCTCATACACCTCGCGGCTCACGAAGATGGGGCAATCGGAGCGCAACGCCAACGCAATCGCGTCCGACGGCCGCGCATCCATCGCGACCACCTCACCCGATTGATCCATCCAGATTGTGGCGTAGAACGTGTCGCCGCGGAGCGCTCCCACCACAACGCGGGTCACGCGTGCATTCAGCCCCGCGATGACGTTGCGCAGCAAGTCGTGGGTCATCGGCCGCGGGGTGGTCGACTTCTCGATCTCCAACGCGATCGCATTCGCTTCAAACAGCCCCACCCAGATCGGCAACACCACCTCGCCGCTCAGGTCATTCAGGACCACGATCGGCGACCGGTTCGAGGGATCCAGCATCAACCCGCGGATCCGCACCTCCACCTCGGGGGCTGTCGCCTCCTCGATGTCGTGCTCGGATTTGAACCCCGGTAAATGCACGCGCTCTAGTCTAGCGCGAATGCACGGTGCGCGCAGTATCGCCTTTTCTGCTCTTTGATCACGCGGCGGGCTGACGCCAAAGCATCATGCCAACCACCCTTTGGGGAGCGACACGGCGCGGAGCAAAGCTTACTTTCAAACAGGCGCTTTCAACGAGGCTCCACAGGTACGCGTTTGGTTAGGCAGGGGCACACCGAGGTTGCCAAAAGCAACACGGCCCTGCGGACACAGGGCCGTTACTTCTCGTTGAAAGGAGGTACAGCTATGCTTCGACTGAAGATGAGCTTCAGCCTCGCAATTCACCTGCCCTGCCGGTGGACTGCAGCCCTGATCTATCTCTTACGATAGATCAGAACAACACTGCCGGCGGTGTAGAGCCCGTCGGAAGTTAAACACACTATAGCGCAGATCGCCTGCCCCGAACACTACCAAAAACACGTCATCAAACCGTAACTTCGGGAAACCGCGCTTGCAGCGCCTGGTGCGCCAGCAACGCCGCGGAGGGCGCCACGGAGGCCCCCATTGCCTCGCCGACCAGTGAGTTCGGAAACACCTGCGTCACTCGCACGTCGACATAACTGCCCAGCGCGGGTGCCGGAGCAGCCGGGAAGTTCACCGTCTTGTTCTGCGTTGAGCGACCAATCGCCTGTCCTCGCACGGCGTTGAACCCCTCCACCATGACGGGCAGCACCTCTCCCAGATGCCGCTGATAGCTGTCCCGCTGAATGTCTCTCTGCCGCGAATTCAGCATCGCCAGCCGCTCAATCTTCACTCCTTCTGGAATCGAATCTTCCATGTGGATGGCCGGCGTGTTCGGTCGCGGCGAATACTTGAATCCAAAGATCGCGTCGTACCGCACCGCTTCGAGCAATGTGATCGTCTCCTCGAAATCCTGGTCTGTCTCGCCTGGAAACCCGACGATGATGTCGCTTGTGATGGCGATATCGCGTCCGCCTTGCTGCTGCCCAGCCGCATGCATCCACGCAATCCGCTCCAGGTACCACTCGCGCGTGTACTCTCGCTGCATCGCCCGCAGCGTCGCCGACGACCCGGACTGCACCGGCAGATGCACATGGTTGCAAAGCTGCGGATAGGCGACGATGGCCTCCACGATGTCCTTCGTAAACTGCCGCGGGTGCGAGGTGGTGAACCGCACGCGCTCGATCCCTGCTACCTCGCCCACGGCGACCAGCAGCTCCGCAAAGCTGCGTTTTCCGCTCGGGTCCACGTAGCTGTTCACGTTCTGTCCTAGCAGCTGAATCTCTGTGTACCCCAGCCCCGCAATCCGCTGTGCTTCCGCCAAAACGGAGGCCGAGGTCCGCGAGCGTTCTTTGCCGCGCGTATACGGCACCACGCAGTACGCGCAGAACTTGTCGCATCCCTCGATGATGGTGATGTACCCCCGATGCGGATTCGACCGCGAGGTGAACTCCGTATCGAACGTCTGGTCGGTCTGCCGGTCATCCAGCCCCGTAATTCGCTGCTCACCCGCTTCCAGCCGGTGAAGCATCTCCGGGAGATTGCGGTACGACGCCGACCCGGCTACCATCGACACATAGGGCGCGCGCTCAAAGATGCGCTCGCCTTCCTGCTGCGCCACGCACCCCAGGACGGCAAACTTCTTGCCCTCGCCCTGCATGCGCTTGTACTCGTTCAGGCGATGGAAGACCTTCTGCTCCGCTTTATCGCGGATCGAGCACGTGTTGTACAGGATCAGACCGGCCTCCGCCTCATCCAAGACCTGTGTGTAGCCCTCGCGCTCCAACGTCCCCACGACCTTCTCCGAGTCGTGCGCGTTCATCTGGCAGCCAAAGGTCTCAAGATAAAACGTCTTCGCCATATGCACCCAAACTAGCTTCAAGTATAGCGTTGCACTCCCACCCCAAGCCCGCGCTCCAGTACAGTAGGTGTCATGGTCGATCTCGATCTCCTCACCCAACAACTTCGCGTCTACGGCCACACCGTCAGCCAGGTCATCAAGACCCCAGCCAACGCCGGCGAGTACGAGTTCACCGTCGACGGCAACGTCCTCACGCTGGAAGAAACACGAGCCCTGCTCGCCACCGACGAAGAGACTGGCAGGCCAAAACACGGGGTTTAGCTCCGTCACACACTTCACTTTAGTCATCCTGAGCGAAGCAAAGGGATCTGCTTCTCGTCTTTGCTCTTCTTGCTGTCATTCCCGCAGGGAATCTGCGTTCCATTGTTCACTACGTACCTATGCCCTTTCCTCTCCCCTCGCCGATCCTTCCCATGCTCGCCAAGCGCGTCGACGCCCTCCCCACCGACGGCGAGTGGCTCTTCGAACCCAAATGGGACGGCTTCCGCGCGCTGATCTTCCGTGATGGCGACGAACTCCTGCTGCAAAGCCGCGACAGCAAGCCCTTGGATCGCTACTTTCCCGAGCTCCGCGCGCCGCTCCTCGCCCAACTTCCTCCGCGCTGCGTGCTCGATGGTGAAATCGTTCTCGCCGGCCCCCACGGCCTCGACTTCGACACCCTCTCGCAACGCATCCACCCCGCGGCCAGCCGCGTCAAGCTTCTCGCCGAACAAACTCCTGCCTCGGTGGTCTTCTTCGACCTTCTTGCCGTAGGCGATGAAGACCTTCAAGGCCAGCCCTTCGCCATACGCCGTACCCGGCTCGAACAGGTCCTCGTCAACGCGCAACCGCCGATCCATCTCACCCCCGCGACTCAGGACCGGGTGCAGGCCGAAGACTGGTTCCGGCGTTTCGAAGGCGCCGGCCTGGATGGCGTCATGGCCAAACGCACTGACAGCCCCTACGACCCCGATAAGCGATCCATGCTGAAGATCAAGCATGAGCGCGACTGTGACTGCGTTGTGGCCGGGTTCCGCTGGCACAAGCGCGGCGAAAATACCCTGATCGGCTCCTTGTTGCTCGGTCTGTATGACCCCGGTGGCAGGCTCCAGCATGTCGGCACCTGCGCCAGCTTCACCGAGGCAAGACGCCGCGAGCTCGTCGACTTCCTCGCGCCCTACCGCGAGAACGCCATGGCTAACCACCCCTGGGCGACATGGGGCGGCCAGAACACTGAAGGCTCCCGCATGCCCGGCGCCCAGAGCCGCTGGTCCAGCGGCAAAGACCTGAGTTGGGAGCTCGTGCGTCCCGAGCTCGTGGTCGAGGTCGCCTACGAGCACATGCAGGGCGACCGGTTTCGGCACCTCGCCCACTTCCGCCGCTGGCGCCCCGACAAACTTCCAGCCCAGTGCACCTACGCGCAGCTTGAGGTCGTTCCCCCCGAAGAACTCAACGCGCTCTTTGCACGGCCAAAGCCCAGGCACGCTCCCTAGCTTCGCTGGCGCCTACCGCATTGACTCGGACCTGGGATATCGTGCCGTCACCACGGTGGAAATGCCACCCCGAGGGCGGAAATCGCCTTTGACCTCCGCCCACACCGGATCGGTCGCCTTCACCACATCGTCCAATACCTGATTGGCAATGTTCTCTTGAAAGATCCCCAGGTTCCGGTAGCAGAAGAGGTATTCCTTCAGCGACTTCAGCTCCAGGCACAGGTCGCGCGGCATATAGCGAATCGTCAGCACCCCGAAGTCCGGCAGACCCGTCTTGGGACACACACTGGTGAACTCTGGGTCGTCGATCAGGATCTCGTAAGCCGCAAACTGATTGCGCCAGGTCTCGATCTCTGGAAACTGTGTGTCTAGGCCGGCTTTGGCATGGTCGTCCGTATACCCGGTAGTGTTCTTCTGCTCCATAGTCCCTCTCTCCGGAAAGCCGAGTGAGTCCCTTGCGCTCACTCGAGCCCTCTGCACAAGAAGAAGCCCGGCCAGAGCCGGGCTTATCCCGTGCTTCGTTTTTCAACGTTGCTAGTTGCGCCGTCCCAGCGTTGGCCGGTCGTCCCCCGAACCAGTCCCAGTGGTGCCTGGCGCGTTTGGGTCGTTGTTGGAGCCCGCCGTACGCCGCAGCGTCGGCTTGTTGCCACCCTTTTTGTCGTTCACTCCACGCTTGTTCTGGATGCGCGCCAGACGCGCCTTCACCAGGTCGAACTCCGAGGTGGTGACCATGTACTCCGGCCGGGCGGGCAGGATGGTTGCAATCTCATTCTCCACATTGTCGATGCGATCCGGAGTTGCCGGATGGTCGCTGAAGGCGCGCGAGATCGCGCCGGGCTTATGCTTCTGCAGCGCGTCCAGCTTTTCGAAGATGCTGACCATTCCCTGCGGGTCGTAGCCGGCCTTGTACATGTACTGCACACCCAGATAGTCGGCTTCAGCTTCGTACACGCGGGAAAATTGCAGAAACGTCAGAGGAACGGCCAGTTGTGACGCCTCGTAGATGCCGTAGCCCGTCCAGGTGCCCTGGGTGAAGATCATCAGCGGCACCGAGCCAATCTGCATGTAGTACATCTTCGTCATCTCGCGGGCGGCATGATGCGCCGCAACATGCGAGATCTCGTGTGCCATGACGCCGGCCAACTCGTCTTCGGAGTCGCACGCAAGGATCAAGCCGGAGTTCACGTAGAAAAACCCGCCCGGCAGCGCCATGGCGTTAATTTCGTCGGTATCCAGCACCTTAATCGTGAACGGGACCTTCGCATCCGAGTTCCGTACGATGTTCTGCCCAACGCGGTTCACGTACTCCACGATCACCGGATCGGTCACGAGGTGCGATGACTTCTCAATCTCCATCGAGTACTGCTTGCCGTTGGAGATCTCCCAGTTGGTGGAAAACCAGTTCCCTACGCCGCGACCACCGATGTTGCGGGCGCCGACCGCGTTAACATCATCTTCGCTGCCCCCCTTGATGTGCGGATTCAGCGCCTCGCCCGGCGATGGAATCGCATCCGCCTTCGTCGCTGCCGTATCCATGGGAAGCGGCTTACGGTCGCTCTTTGCATCCGGTCCGGTCGGCTTGGGCGTGCTGTTATCAGGCGCCGTCGACTTTGCAGAAGGCGAGGAGCTTGTCTGCGGTGCCGCTACTGGAGGTGTAGACGCAGACGGTGCGGGCGACTGCTGGGCAACTAGCAGTCCCGGCGAAGCCAGCAAGCTTGCTGCAAAGACCAGATGGCGCATAAGGGAACCTCCGGCGAGCGCGCAGCTCTCCGTACCATCTTAGACGCAAATCGGCCTGGTTGGTTTCAGTTTGTTCGCCCGCTCTTCCCCCCAGCGCGGGGGGTGGACCTACCAGTTGTTGTACGTGCCACCATCGGTCGCTAGCCCTTGCGCCCCCGAGTGCACATCGCTGATCCCGCCTTGCGTCTGCGTGATGCTGGTCAACACATCGCTTTGGCTGGTGATCCAGGTATCCGCATGGTTGGTGACCGGATCCACCGGGATGGCTTTCAAATAGCCCGCCTGCACCAGGTCGTCGAGCGTCTGCGGCGCCTGCTCCTTATCCACCGTGTAGCTATCGATGGCCGAGCGCATCGTGTGCAGATCTTCCCGCAGCACCGCCTCGCGCGCCTTTCTCACCGAGTTCAGATAGCTTGGGATGGCGATCGACGCCAGCAGCCCGATCACCGTCATGACGATGATCAGCTCGATGAGCGTGAAGCCGCGCTCACCCTGCGCTCGCTTGTGCTCCCGGCCTTGCATCATCTCTGCCTCATCCTCACCAGGTGTTGTACTTGGTCCCATCCAGTGCCGTGTCGGTGCTCTTGGAGTACACGTCGAAGACATTCTGCCCGCCAAAGCTGTCGGAGTCCGGCTCGTCCTGGTTGGAGCGCAGCCCCCAGTCTTTGGACTTCATCATGGGGTCTTCGGGGACCGCCCGCAGGAACCGCACCTTTTTGTCCTGGATATCGACTCCATTGACCAGCGTCTCCAGATCCGGCGGGTATCCCATGGAATCTGCCTTCACCTGAATGCCCCCAAGGTCTGCGGCATCCTTGTAGGCGTCGATGGCGCGCCGCATCTCCCATAGGTCGGCGCGCAACTGCTTTTCTTTTCTTCGCTTGACCTCAAATCGCGCAATCGGCACCGCCGCCGAGGCCAGAATGCTGAGGATCGTGACCACCACGATGAGCTCGATTAGCGTGACGCCGGCCTCGCCCGCCCACATCCGTGAGCTTGCGGCCTGTTCACTGCCGTTCCGCCGGCCGATCTGCCTCACCCTGAACATGCTGGTCCCTACTTCACGTGCACCACGCCCTGCGTGCCCACCGCCGGGAGCGTCGTTCCTTTGCTGTCCTTCGCGCCGATTTTGACCAGCGATAACGGCGAATCGCCCGCAGCCGTGGCCTTGAAGGGCAACGTGCAAACCACGCCGCTGCCATTCACACCGGAGGTTTGGGGCGGTCGCGACGCCGAAACCGTCACCGTCCCGTTGCCCTCATCGCGGTGTACCAGCGCCACCGCCTGTCCATCCTTGCCGAGTAGATCGCCGGAATCCACGTTCACCAGAGAAAGGACCCGCGGGTCGAAGCGCAGTTGCAGGGGCACCTCAAACAGGTCGCGTGCATTGGCGGCAACCACCGACACCTGAAACGTCGATCCGACCGCAGGCGCCGAAGAAGACGGCGTCACACTCAGGTTCACCGGAGTCTGGTTCGCCGCTGCCGGTATGTTGGCGACCGGGGCCCCTGGCTGAACCGCAGGCACAGCGGCCGGCTGCGACGGACGGTCGGCATTGCCGATGACGCCCACCATCGAGTTGGCTGCGTTTGCCGCCGTGGTGGTGGGACCTGCGGCGTGCTCCACAGCCGCACTCGAGGCCGGTTGCCCGTCGGTCGCGCCCGCGGCCCGGCGGATCAGCTCCACGGAACTACTGGTCCCGGTGTAGATCGGCCGTGTGTTGTCGGCCGTGATCAACGACTCGCGCACAATATGCGGGATCAACAGAAACACAATTTCGTCGCTCGCCTGTTCGCGAGACTGACTGGAAAAGAAGTACCGCAGCAGAGGAATTTCACCCAGGCCCGGGGTGCCGCTGACGCCGCGCGTGTCCTGCTTCTGCAGCAAGCCCGCCAGAATCGATGGCTCGCCGTCTTTCAGCTGGATTGTCTGCTCCGCTTTGCGCTGCGAGATGATCGGCTCCGTCACGCCGGAGATAGTGACATCGCCGTTATGCGAGGAGATGTCCACGATCAGCTTGAGCGAAACCTCGCGATCCAGGTGCACCGTTGGGGTGATGTCGATGTTGACGCCAACATCCAGGTAGGTGAATTGGGTTTGCACGCCAAGCGACGCCGTCGCCGACAACGTAGAACTGTAGGACCCCGTCGCAATTGGAATCTTGGAGCCGATCTTTAGCTGCGCCCGCTGGCCGTCGGTGGCCCGGATGCGTGGGTTCTGCAGGATTCTCGTGTCGTTATCTGTTAGCAGAGCGTTGACGGTGCCGCCGGAGACCGTGACGGCAAAGTTGGTGGCGTTCAGGTTCCCTAAGGAGTTCAGGGTCAGGTTGGTGCTGTTCACCGGCGTCGTTGCGGCACCCGTTGTCGGGTTGCTGCCGTTCAGGGTGCCGGTCGTGGTGCTATTCGCGTTGGAGGTCTGCGGTGTGAGCCCGAAGCTCTGCGGGAGCGTGATACCCAAATTGCGCAGCTTATCGCGGCTCACTTCAAGCACCGCCACATCCACAATGACTTCAGCGCGGGTGCGATCAAGATCGTTGATGAGCTTT
>CAXUIF010000138.1:0-8675 GCA_964250995.1 uncultured Acidobacteriaceae bacterium | reverse complement strand
GCGTTTCTGGAGAACGTGCAGCAGTTGAGACTGAAGGCTCAGCGGCAACTCCTGAATCTCGTCGAGATAGAGCGTGCCTCCTTGAGCCAGTTCGAGCTTGCCGAGCTTCGCCGGGGCGCTTTCGGTGCGAGCCTCACGCGTGCAGCCGAAAAGCTCGCCTTCCAGCAGCGCCTCGGGTAGAGCGGCACAGTTGAGGGGCACAAAAGGTTGGTCGCGGCGGGCGCTCTCGTCGTGGATCAGACGGGCCAGCAACTCTTTGCCCGTGCCGCTTTCGGCCTCAATCAGGATGTCTGCCTCGGTACCCGCGGCCGCGCGTGCCCTGGCAAGTGCGGTTTGCAGCGCTCGTGAGCGCCCCACCACGCTCGCGGTTTGGCCGGAAGGCCCACGTTGAAGCGTCCGCTCAGCGAGCGTCCGCCGTGCCACCGTCATCAGGTGGTCAAAGCACACGGGCTTGGTCAGGTAATCGACGGCGCCCCCCCGCACGGCGCGTACAGCCTCCGGCACCGAAGCGAACGCAGTCAAAAAAAGCAATGCGGTTTGGGTGGTCAGGGCTTGCAGGGCCGCGAGCACGGCGAAGCCGTCCCCATCGCTCATGCGCACGTCGCAAAGAACAAGATCGAAGTGATGCAAACGAAGCGCCGCGAGGGCCGCCTGCACCCCTGCGGCGGTCTCGATCGTCCAGCCGTGCCGGAGGAAGTTGGCGCACAGCGCCAGGCGGAGACTCGGCTCGTCGTCCACGATCAGTACGGAAAGCTTGGCAGACTCACTCATCCGGGCTGGAACTCCAGGGTGAAGGTGCTGCCTGCGCCCATCTGGCTCGTAACGTGGATGGCGCCTCCATGGATGTCCATCAGGCGCCGGCAAACCGCCAGGCCCAGGCCGGGCCGCGTGCCGGAACCGCTGAACCCTCCCTCGAACAACCTGGAAAGGTGCTCCTTGGCGATGCCGGAACCGTTGTCGGAGACGCTGACAAGAACCTTGTCCGCGCTGCCTCGCGCGCAGCGAATCCGAACCTCGCCGCCCGCCGGGGTATGGCGCAGGGCGTTGGAGCAGAGGTTCAAGAGGAGCTGATGCAGAGCGCTCCTGTTTGCCTGAATCCCAAGCGAAGGCTCCATCGTCTCGAGGCTTAGGCTGACGTTGGCCTGTTGTGCAAGTGGCTGAAGAAATCTAGAAGCAAGATCGGCTTCCAGGCTGAGGTCCACGCGCTCCAGAAAGGGCGGCGTCTCTCCGTTCAGGGTCAGCACATTATTCACTGTGCCGGAAAGCGAGCGGATGCCGGCCCGCAGGTGCGAAAGCCACTCTGCACTGCGGTCAGGGTCCTCAGCCAAGAGGCTCGCAAACAGCTCCAGGCTGGCCAGCGGATTGCGAATCTCATGGGCCAGCAGGGCAGAGACCTGCGCGAGGGCGACGGTATCGCGTGCCGCCTCTCGTTGCTGTTCGCTGCGTTTCCGTGCGGAGATATCCTGCAGCGTAAACACCGCACCGGGGCCGGTCGTGCTGGCTACCTCCATGACGGCGGGGAGCGGAACGCGGCGTACCGCAATCCAGTGCTGGCCAGCGGAACTGCGGAAGGAGATCTCCTGTTCAGCCGCGCCTGCCGGCTCGTCCGGCCGAAGCGGCTCCTGCAGGAAGAGCTGGTCCAGCCCGGTGTGCAGCCGAATCGCTGCAAGATCCGGCATCTGGGCCGCGGAAAGGGCCAGGAGGCGGGCAGCCTCCGGATTGGCCAGCCGGATTGCGCCAGCGCCGCTGACTACAAGGACGCCACACGGCATAGCTTCGACCATCTTCTGTAAGAGGCGCGCCATGCTGTTCTTTTCGGACAGGGTATTGCTGAGCTCACGATCCCGCTCGGAAAGCGTGAACGTCAGCTCGGCGACCTTTGCCTGCAGTTCTCGATACGACAGCTCGAGGCTCGCCGACGCCGAAAGGAACTCAGAGAAGGCCTGCGCCAGGTGCGCCTGCGGCGGGTTCGCCGGACAGGGCTCCATTGGAAGTTCATGAGAAGCGGCCAACATGCAATGCTTCTCAAAGCAGTCGAGCGGCCAAAGGACTCGCTTATGGCCAGTAAGTTGTACCGGAAGGCGCAGGTGGTGGAGCGTCGGCGCGCATGGATACGAGCGCAACGAGCCAGATGTTGCGTTGCCCTCAGAGCCGTGTCGGCTAGAGCCTGGGCGCGCCGCCGGGGGTGAGGTCGGCGGCCGAGGGCGTGGCTCCCGGCGAGTACCGGTCGGCGTGCGCCGGCGGCTTGATCTTGGGAGCCTCGACCCCCGTAGCTGCCGCAGCGCCTGCGCGTGATGCGGCGGCCGCTGCCTTTTCGTTCAGGACGCCCGTTGCTCCTTGCCTTCCGATTTCCTGCGCTTCAGCTTCCTGCGTTCCGGCTTCCGGGCCGCCCGCCCCTGCGTCGTCATGCAGACCGGGTAGGCGCGCTGCGACCAGATCTGCCGCGCGTTGATGTTCCGTGGCCGTCGACTCAGCCTGCGCCGCATCGCTCTGGGCAGCCGCGGGTAGCGTGGGTTCGGTGCCGGTGATGACCAGGACCTCTTCAAGCTGGCGCAGGTTGGCTGCCGGCTTGATGTGGACCAGCGTGTAGGGTTGGTGGGCCAGGTCGGGCTGCACCGAAACGATGGTCCCGACAGGCAGCCCACGCGGAAACACCTGGTCGCCGCCGGAGGTGATGACGGCCTCACCGGCCTTGATGCGCTCGTCCGCGGTCAGATTGTTGATTTCCACTTCGCCCGCCGCGGTGCCGCGAATGATGGCGCGCATGCGCGTGGACTGCAGGATCACCCCCGCGCCCGAGTTCGGGTCACTGATCAGCAGCAGCTGCGCGGTGTGGGGCATGACCTCCCGCAACTTGCCGACCACACCATCCGGCGTGATCACGGCCTGCTCGGGCCGCAGCCCGTCGGCTGCCCCTTTATCGATCCACAACACATGCGAACGGTCCGATCCGCTGGTGCCGATCACCTGTGCCGCCACGGTCGACGTGACGTAGTGCTGCTTGAACTCCAGCAACGTTTGCAGCCGCCGGCCTTGGGCCGCATCCTGCGCGAAGGCCGCCTGTTCCAGCCGGAGCCGCGCGACTTCGCCCTTCAGCGTCGCATTCTGCTCGCGTGCCCCGCGCAGGTCCACATAGTTGGACCACATGTGGCGTACGCCCAGTCCGGTGCTGTGTGCCGCGTGCTCCACGGGGCCGGCCAGCGTCATGGCCCACGTACGCAGCAGCGTCACCTTGTGTCCATCCTCGCCCGCGTTGAAGCCCAGACCGGACCGCCCCGGACGATGCACCTGCGTGGCCAGCCACAGCGTCTGGGCGAGCACGACCAGAAGCAGGACCAACGGGTTCTTGAACCGCTCCAGAAACGAATCCATCACGTGTGGCAGCCCGCAAAGGCGCACTTCCATTATTTCATCCGGCGATCCCTGGGCCGCGTCGGGATCCTCCCAGACCCCGACCCTTTAGCATCAGGGCTGTGGTCCTGACGCTCGACACACCGGTCAAGTACCTCAAGCGCGTGGGCGAACGCGTGGCAGGGAGCCTTGCCGAACGTGGGGTCGAAACGGTCGAAGACCTGCTCTACCACTTGCCTTTCCGGTACGAAGACCGTGTGCACCCCAAGCCGCTTTCCGACTACCAGCCCGGCGACATGGCCTCGGTGGTCGGCGAGGTTCGCGGAACGGTGCTGCTACGCACGCGCGCCAAACCCATCTTCGAGATGACGATCGGTATCCGGCCGCCGGCTCCCGCCAGGGATGGCCTTGCCCCACAGCCGGAGCGCGGCCAAGTGGAGGGACCAGTTTTGCCGCCGCACAGTATGGTTCAAGGCGCGCAACCGGGGTTCGCCGCGCCTCCAGTCCTTGAAACGCTGAAGTGCCTGTGGTTCAACGGAACATATCTTCGCGATCGCTTCCGGCCTGGCCAGCAGGTTGCGCTGTACGGCAAGCTGGAGGGCTCCCGCTCGGGCACGGCAACCGGCGCCGGACTGGCCGCCGGACCAGGCAGCACCCGCTGGAAGATGATCCAGCCGACCTTCGAAATCCTGCCCGATCCTGGCCAAAGCACTGAAGATGCCGAGTTCACCACGCTGGAGATGGGCCGCATTGTGCCGGTGTACCCGTCGCTGGGGGGCACCACGCCCTGGGGTGCCAAGCTGACCTCGCGGTGGCTGCGGCGCGTGCTGTGGACGCTGTTCCGCGACCTTGCCGAATCCGGCGTGGAAGCCGAGGAGACCCTGCCGCGCGCGCTGACCGAACGGCTTGGCCTGCCCGGCCGCATGCAGGCGTTGCGCGATCTCCATTTCCCCCCCGCCGAAACTGCGCTGGCGGAGCTGCAGCAGGCCCGTACGCCCGCTCACCGCCGCCTGATCTTTGAAGAGCTTTGGTACCTCGAACTGGGCCTGGAGCTGAAGCGCCGCCGCCTCCGCGAGCGCGAAGGCACGGCCTTCCAGACGGACGACCGCGTCCGGGCGGCGCTCAAACAGGTGCTGCCCTTTAAGCCCACCAAGGCCCAAAAGCGCGTGCTCGGGGAGATCGTCGCCGACATGCGCGAGCCCCGCCCTATGCGCCGCCTGCTGCAGGGGGACGTGGGCTCCGGCAAGACGATCGTCGCGCTGGAAGCCGCGCTGGTGGCGATCGAAAACGGGTACCAGGTTGCCATGATGGCGCCCACGGAGATCCTGGCCACGCAACACTACCTTTCCGCGCGCAAGCTGCTGGCCGAGGCCCACTCGCCCAGCAACGACCGACCGTACCGCATCACCCTGCTCACGGGCTCGCTCGACGACCGCGCCAAACGCGAAGCGCGGGGCCGCATCTTTCGTGGCGAAACCGACCTCGCGATCGGCACGCACGCCCTGGTGGAGGAAAAGGTCGACTTCGACAACCTGGGCCTGGTGATCATGGATGAGCAGCATCGCTTTGGCGTGCAGCAGCGCTACAGGCTGATGCGCAAGCCCGGCCCCAACGGCGTAGCCACCGAGCCTGATGTGCTGGTCATGACGGCTACCCCTATCCCCCGCACGCTGGCGCTGACGATCTACGGCGACCTCGAGGCCAGCGTGCTCGACGAACTTCCGCCCGGCCGTACCCCCATCACCACGCGCCGCATGCCGGGGACCCGCGCCGGCGAGGTCTGGGCCTTTCTCCGCAAACAGGTCGCGGCCGGTCGCCAGGCCTATATCGTCTACCCCATCATCGAAGGCGATAACGCCGACCAGCCCGAGCTCGACTTCGCCCATGACCCTGAAGTCGAAGAGCCTCCTCCATCTGTGTCCTCTCGACAGGTCTCTGAGCTCGTCGAACAAAAAGCCGAGCGACTCCTGTTCTCTGGGCGCGGCGCCAACGAGGCCCCTTCCGAGTCCAACGGTTCGGCAACGCATAGAACAGGGGCAGGTTCCGGCGCGGCCCTGCGGAAGGACAGAAGAAAGACGGCGGGCAAGACCAAGTCCAAAGCAACCCAATCCTCATCCAACGCGGGCCCGGCGAAACCTCGCCTTTCTCACCGCCCCAAGCTGCGGTCCGCAACCGAGGCGTATGACGAGCTCAGCGCCGGCCCGCTGCAGGGGCTCAAGCTCGGCCTGCTGCACGGCCGCCTTTCGGCCGACGAGAAGGACGTCACCATGGCCCGCTTCAAGCGTCGCGAGATCGACGTGCTTGTCGCCACCACGGTGATAGAGGTTGGGGTCGACGTGCCGAACGCTACGGTCATGGTGATTGAAAATGCCGAGCGCTTCGGTCTGGCGCAGCTGCATCAGCTGCGTGGCCGCGTGGGGCGAGGCTCGGCCAAGAGCTACTGCGTGCTGCTCACCGGCGAGCGCATCTCCCCGGATGCCGAGGCGCGGCTGGAGGCCATGGTTCGGACGCAGGACGGCTTCGCGCTGGCCGAGTTCGACCTGGCCCAACGCGGGCCCGGCGAGTTCTTCGGTACCCGCCAGGCTGGCCTGCCCGAGTTCCGCCTCGCCAATCTGGCCCGCGACCGCGACCTGCTGGAGCTTGCCAAAGCCGAGGCCGCCCGCTTCGCCCAGCAACCCGACCCAAGCCTCCCCGCCGAAGACCGCGCGGCCGTCTGGGCCCGCTTGAAACAGCAGTGGCAGCGCCGCTATGGCTTGGTAGAAGCGTAAGAGCAGGGAGCAGGAGACAGCGGGGAGCCGCAGATAGCAAGAAGGAAGCGGAAGGCAGCTAGCACACCAGGATCAAGCCGAAACAGCACAAGGCACCACCGACGGCTCACTGGTTCCACTCCCTACATCCTGCGCCCTGCTCCTACACCGCGATCGGCATGCCCGCTCCCATGACCGGCATCTGCTTCTTGGGTCCGCGTTTACGCGTGACCAGCACGCGGATGCGGTCCAACATCTCGGCCGGCGTGCAGGCACCCTTGGGCAAAAAGGCGTCGGCTGCCGCAGCCCGGTCGTAGTTCGACACCATGCCCGACACCAACAGGGCAGGCAGGCTCGGGTGCATGCCTTTGGCCCGCCGCACCAGCTCGTTGCCGTCCATCCCGGGCAGGATCACGTCCGCCAGCAGCAGATCGATGGAGCCGGGCATGGCACTTTCCAGATGCTCCAGAGCCGCAAGCGGGCTGGCGAGCGCAATCACCCGGTAGCCCCGCGTTTCCAGCATGAACTTTCGTACCGACAGAACCTGCTCATTATCTTCAACACAAAGAATCGTCTTGCGAGGGCGCATCAGTTTCGTACTCTCTCTACCGGTCGGCTCCGGCGGCTTGGTTCAGACGCCCGAAGGCGAGAAGGATCGTTTGGGCCGAGCCGGGTCGTTTGCGTCCAGGGGACACAGCAGCTCAGCACGGCTTGTAGCAGCGCGCTCCTCGTGCCTGACGGCAGGCTGGCGAGCGCAGGGGTGCGGTTCCGCCGCATGGAAGCGGCGCGGAACTGCTCTTGTCCGCAACCCCGGTACAGCAAAGGCGCGGGCGTGTAGCGTGGCTATGAGGCCACGAAAACGCTGAATTTAGGGGTGAAACGCCTCTCGGAAACGCGGCTCACAGAAGTTGTATTCCGAAGTGCGATGGCCTGAGCATACGGAGCCGCACCCTCCACAGCAACTCGAACAAACGGCGAAGATTCACGCCCCGTTTACCCTTCGGATCCACCGCCGGGCCCCGAACCATTGCTGCCATTGACGTTTTTGGTTCAGGCGCCTGTGCATAATCCCGCTACCCAGGGAGGAGAAAACGTCCCGCTGCCACGGGAATGGTGCGGCCCGCCACCTGCACGTCCCTCACAATCCCTCCGATGTGGGAGGCCTGCACAGTGAGGCGGCTTGGGCGCTGCATTTCAACGCCTTGCAGCAGCGTCGCCGGCGTACCGGAGGCGACCAGCCCCACCTGCACCAGCCAAGCGATGCACGGGCCGGCAGCCGAGCCGGTTGCTGGATCCTCGCCGCCATGCCACTGCATGCGCGCGCGCCAAACCTCCGGCTCTGCCGTGGGTGCGACGCAGTAGAACCACCGGATGCCGCGTGCCCGTAGCCACGCCGAGGCCTCCTGTTGCGGGATCGCCAGCCTTCCAAGGGCCTCCAGGGACCCGAGCGGCACAATGCAAAACGGGTTGCCTGTGGAGACCGTCTGCGGGCCGTAGCCGGGCAGCAGGTCGGCCTCGCGGAGGCCCACGACCTGCGCCACCTCGGCTCCGTCGAAGGCGGCGCCGAACTCCGGATCGTGCTGCCGCATGGAGCCGTACAGTCCCAAACCTGCGCCGGTTGCCGGTGGCTCGAACTGCACCGGGATCGGACCAACGGGGAGCCGCAGGGTGACGGTCGTGGCGTCCTGCAGCGCCGGGTGATGCAGCCGCAGCCAAGTGGCCGTGCCGAGCGTGGGATGGCCGGCAAAGGGCAGCTCCTCTTGCGTGGTGAAGATCCGCACCCGAACGCCCTCCGCGCGGTCCTGCGCGGGATCTGCCGCAGGGAGCACAAAGGTCGTTTCCGAGAGGTTCGTTTCGCGCGCCAGTGCCTGCATCTGCCCATCGGACAGCCCGCGGCCATCATGAAACACAGCCAGCGGGTTGCCCTCAAGCGCCCGCTCGGCAAAGACGTCCAGCACCGTGTACTCCAGCTCTCGCATCATCGTTGCAGTCTAACGAGCGATGCTTGCCATCGTGGACCCGGGGACTCCAGAGGTTGACACGGGCCGTTGCCTTCCGTACCTTGGTGTCACCGCAACGGGGTCAACCTGCCCCGGCGGTGCAGATTAGTGACTATGTCCGTTGCCGCCCTCATCTCGACCTGCTGCTGCGTGTGCCGCTGCTGTTGCTGCGGCCCGGCAGGGGTGAGCGGATGAGCTGATCGGGACGGGAACCAACGTCAAGACGCGAATCCAGACCCACCCAGGCCAGCCCGGGTGGGTTTCGTGTTTCAGCCTGCGACGACGGGAGGCCAAACGAATCTAATCGCTTGTCCGGGGTTCACGCCCCGCAGAGCACGGGGCCCGAGGGTTCCGCAACAGGAAGGAATCTGATGTCACTTCGCATCAATGATCTTGCGCCGGATTTTACGGCAGATACCACGCAGGGCCCGCTGCACTTCCACGAGTGGATCGGCGACAGCTGGGCCGTGCTCTTTTCACACCCCAAGGACTTCACGCCGGTCTGCACGACCGAGCTCGGGGCCATGGCCAGTCTGGAAGACCAGTTTGCGCAGCGCGGCGCCAAGGTCATCGGCCT
>CAXUIF010000137.1:0-8682 GCA_964250995.1 uncultured Acidobacteriaceae bacterium | reverse complement strand
ACGGAGCGCACCGGGCTGCACAAGTACACCTTTCCGCAGGCAGACGATGCCTGGCTCATTCTCGACCTCACGCACAGCTACCTGACGAACGGCGGCTCCTCGGTCTACACCGCAGAGCTGGCACAGCCTGCGTCGGACACCCTCGCCGGCGGTCATGTCACGCGGGCCTGGGGCTACGACCGCCACTGCTACTTCACGCTGCAGCTTTCCAAACAGCCCAGCAAAGTCACGTTCTACTCCGACGACAAGCCGGTGAACGGAACCGGCGAGCTCAAGGGCGACAATCTTAAAGCGGTTCTGCACTTTCAAACGCACGCCGGCGAGGTGATCTATGTGCGCACCGGCATCTCCGGCGTCAGCGCGGGGGGTGCCGCGAAGAACCTGCAGGCGGAGCAGCCCGACTGGAACTTTGACAAGGTCCGCGCGGCAGCACGACAGCAGTGGGCGCAGCAGATCGGCCGCATCCACGCCGACATCCCCAACCCCGACCAGATGCGCATCTTCTACACGGCGCTCTACCACATGTCGCTCGGGCCGCAACTGTTCGACGATGTGGACGGGCAATATCGCGGCATGGACGGGCGCATCCACCAGGTGCCTACGGGACAGCACAACTACACGACCTTTTCGCTGTGGGACACCTTCCGCGCCGCGCATCCGGCCTACACGCTGATCCAAACCGATCGTGTGCCGGACTTCGCCAACACCCTGATCCGCATGGCGCAGCAGAGCGAAGCGGGCATGCCCGTGTGGCCGCTGCAGGGTACAGAAACCGGCACCATGACCGGTTACCACTCAGCCAGCGTCATTGCGGAAGCGATCAACAAGGGCCTGCCGGGCATCGATACCGAAGCCGCCTACAAGGTGATGATGCAGCGGGCCATGGTGGAGAACTTCGAAGGCCTGGGCTACTACCGCGAGATGGGCTACATCCCCGCCGATCGCGTCGGCGAGTCCGTCTCCAAGAGCTTCGAATACTGCTACAACGACTGGGCGATCGCGCATGTCGCAAAGAAGCTCGGCAAGGCCGACGTGGCGGAGAGGCTGCGCACGCGCTCGCTCAACTACAAGCACTTCTACAACCCCGCCACGCTGTTCATGGAGCCCAAGCTGGAGGATGGCCAGTGGGCGACGCCGTTCGACCCAATCGAGATGGGCCACTCCAAGCGTTGGCGCGACTACACGGAATCGAACGCCTGGCAGACGAGCTTCGGCATACAGCACGATCCCGCCGGCCTGATCGGCTTGTACGGCGGACGCGACCCCTTCCTCAAGCGTCTGGACCTGCTCTTCACCGTGCCCTCCACGCTGCCGCCTGACGCGCCTCCAGATATCGCCGGCATGGTGGGCCAATACGCGCATGGCAACGAGCCCTCCCACCACATCGCGTACCTGTACGTGTATGCGGGTGCGCCGCACAAGACACAGGCGCGCGTTCGCTCGCTCATGGACACGATGTACCACGCGGCGCCCGATGGCATGGCGGGCAACGAAGACGTGGGGCAGATGTCCGCGTGGTTCCTGCTCTCGGCGCTTGGGTTCTATCCTGTAGACCCAGTCAGCGGCACTTATGTGCTCGGTTCGCCGCTGGTGCAACGGGCCACGTTAGCTCTGGGCGGGGGCAAACAGCTCGAGATCGAGGTCCAGCGCAAAGACCCGGCGCACGCCTATGTGCAGAGCTTTACGCTCAACGGCCAACGGCAGCCACGGGCCTGGTTCCGGCATGAGGAGATCGTAAACGGAGGACGCATTGTGCTGGAGATGGGCCCCACGCCCAGCACGTCGTTGGGCACCACCGCCGAGCAGCTTCCACCTTCCCTGGTGCTGTGATCCCGCCTCTCTACTCGTCCCGCTGAGCGCACCGAAACACCTGCTTCCGCCAGTGGGCACGCGAGCTCTCAGGCGCATCGTCTGCTTTATTTCGTTGCGCTGACCAGATCCGTTAACGGCGCAAGGAAGTGAAAACGAACGATGGCCTCCGGTGTCTTCGCCGCCTCAATCTGTGCCAGGCTATTTCGCTTCCAGTCCGGCGGCGGTGTGCTGCCTGTGCTCAGGAACTGCAGCGCTTGCGTGCCGATGGTCGTTAACGCCGCGAGCTGCCCGGCTCGCCCACGCACGGGTTGCAGGCGAGGCGCCTCGTCCATCTCGTGCTCGACTGCCGGCACAGAGGCCCCCACGCTCTCGAAAAATTGCGAAAGTAAGTCCCGCGCGCGCGTCGCATCCGGTGTTGTCTTGTCGGGCGCCGCCAGGAACTCCCGTGCGGCGACTTCCAGCTCGTGCCGGATTGGAGGATCCGGGCGCACTGCATCGACGAAGCTGGTCAGCGGCGTCAGCTGCGAGGTGTGCTGCTGCTTGTAGCGATCCGGAAAGCTCGCGGGCTCAAAGGCCGAAGCAAAGCGTCGCAACGGCTCAATCTGCTCGCGCTCCACAAGGCTCCGCAGCTCCGCGTCCTCGCTCGTCAAGTGCCGCACGCCAAGCGTCTCAAGCTCGACCGAGACTGCCTCCAGCCGACGATACATATCGTCGGCATCGCGCACCCTCTGCGGCGACCAGAAGCGCTCGGCCATTGCCGCTGTGCGTGGCCAGATGCGTGAATCGATGGTGCGTTGATCGAGCTGCTCGGCCCACATGCATACCTCGCCGCCGAGGATAAGCTTCTGTTGTTCCGGCGTAAGCGATGTATCGGCAGGAACGGGGTCCGCGAGGTAGTGCACCGAGGCAGGCTTCATCGCGTCCAGGTAGTACGGCGCGGAAAGGACGCCCTGGTAGCCCTGCACGGCCCCCTTCACCAGCGAGGCCTCGCCGCGCCATGACTGCACCACAACGTCCTTGGGCAGCGCAGGGTTGAAGATCTCATCCCAGCCCACCATACGCCGATGCAGCCTGGTCAGAATCGCCAAAACGCGCTGGTTGAAGTACGCCTGCAGCGCGTCATTGTTCTTGAGCTGGTGCTGCTTCATAAAGGCGAGGATGCGCGGGTTCACCTTCCAGTCTGGCGCCGGGGCCTCATCGCCGCCGATGTGTACATACTCGTCGGGGAAGATCGTCACCATCTCCGCCAGGAACTGCTCGATAAAGGTGTAGGTCTCTTCGCGTGTAGGGTCGAGCACGTAATCCGAGACGCCAAACTCTCGCCGTATGCCGTTTGGATGGCTACCGCTCCCCAGCTCCGGATAGGCCACGAGCCAGGCCGTCGAGTGCCCCGGCATCTCAAACTCCGGCACCACACGAATGCCACGATCGCGCGCGTACTGCACCAGCTCGCGCGCTTGTTGCTGCGTATAGAAGAGGCCGTCGGAGCCCGCTTCCGTCAGCTTCGGAAAGCGCTTGCTCTCGATACGAAATCCCTGATCTTCGGTAAGGTGCCAATGAAAGACATTGAGCTTCACCGCCGCCATGGCATCAAGATTGCGCTTCAGCACCTCCATCGGTTCGAAGTGCCGGCCACAATCGATCATCAGCCCACGCCAGCGGAAACGCGGTGCATCCTGAATGGTGACGGCGGGGATCACATAGCCGCTCCCGCTGGGCTGCACCAGCTGCACCAGTGTCTCCAGGCCATGCAGCGCGCCGAGCGTGTTCGGGGCCTCAAGGTGCACGGAGCTGGACGTACTCGTAAGGCTGTACGACTCATCATCGCCGAGTCCCTGCACGGCGGGGCCATCCTCATGGACGACCAGCGTGAGTGTGGCCGGGCCGTTGCGCACGATCTGCTTGCCAAGCGGCACACCAGCCTTGTCTTCCAGACGGCCCAGGGTGCGGAGCACCGCCTGATCCAGCCGTGCAGAAGAAGCTCTTGCCGTGCTGACGGTGAAGCTCGAGGTCAGAGCGAGGCTGCCCTCGTTCCCCTGCAGGCTCGCGGGTTCGGGCATCATGTCGTTGCGAAACGAAGTGGGCACGGCAGCCGCCAGTGTCACGGTATGCCCGCTCATAACCATGGCGAGCACAGAGGAAAAGAAGAAAACACCTTTGCGCATTGCGTGTACTTTCTCACGCCTCATGCAGCTCCGTACAGGGCCTCGTGACCGCAGACTCCAGAAAGGCGCGAGGAGAGGAAGCACCGGACGCATCGCCAACGCTCTCTGCTTGCAATGCCGTCCCTTACCGCTGGGTCGCAAGCGCCTGCAGGGCGAGGTTGAGCTGCAGGACGTTGACTCGCGGCTCACCCAACAGACCGAACTGCCGCGGCGTGATGTGCTGCTGCACCAGCGCCTCCACGGCGGGCTCGGCCAGGTGGCGCCGTTGGGCCACGCGGGGTACCTGGTACAGGGCTGCAGCCGGGGTGATATCGGGATCCAGTCCGGAGCCGGAGGCCGTCACCAGGTCCACAGGCACCGGGGCTCCGGTACTTTCCGCCTTCACGCTCGCACTCACGCGGTCAACCAGTGCCTGATTGGTCGGGCCGTAGTTGGAGCCCGAGGAGCCCCCCGCATCATACCCACTGCCCGCGGCGGAGGGCCGGCTGTGGAAGTAGTCAGGGCCCGTGAAGGGCTGGCCGATCAGCGCCGAGCCGACTGTGCTTCCATTGCGCACCAGCAGCGAGCCTTCCGCCTTTTCGCGCATCAGCAGATGGGCGAGCCCGGTAATCAGAAGCGGATAGCCAAGGCCCAGCAGCAGCGCCGTCACAACGGTATAGAGGCAAGCGGTCAATAGGTGCTTTTTCATCACAATCTCCGGAACGGCAGCTCAAGCGAGGTGCAAAGCCACCATCAGCATGTCCAACAACTTGATCCCAACGAACGGTGCCACCAGGCCTCCCACGCCATAGACCAGCAGGTTCCGTTGCAAGAGCGCCGCCGCAGACATGGGTCGGTACCCAACACCGCGCAGCGCCAGCGGGATCAGACCCACGATGATCAACGCATTGAAGATCACCGCGGAAAGCACCGCGGATTCCGCGTTGTGCAAGTGCATAATGTTCAGCGCGTTCAGCACCGGAAACACACCGGCAAACATCGCCGGAATGATCGCGAAGTACTTGGCTACGTCGTTGGAGATGGAAAATGTGGTGAGCGCACCGCGCGTCATAAGCAGCTGTTTGCCGATGGCGACGATCTCGATGAGTTTCGTTGGGTTCGAATCAAGGTCGACCATATTGCCGGCCTCTTTCGCAGCCTGCGTGCCCGAGTTCATCGCAACACCAACGTCTGCCTGCGCAAGCGCGGGAGCGTCGTTGGTTCCATCGCCGGTCATCGCGACGAGCTTGCCATCGGCTTGTTCGCGGCGGATCAGATCCATCTTGTCTTTGGGTTTGGCCTCCGCAAGGAAGTCGTCCACGCCGGCCTCGCGTGCAATCGCTGCCGCGGTCAACGGATTGTCCCCGGTGATCATCACGGTACGAATGCCCATGGCGCGCAGCTGGTCGAAGCGCTCCTTCATGCCCCCCTTCACCACATCCTTCAGGTAAATGACGCCCAGCGCGCGTCCGTTCTCCGCCACAACCAGAGGCGTCCCGCCCTTCCGCGCGATGTCTTCCACATCGTTGCGAACGGCATCCGGCAAGGCCGAGTTGTGTTCGGCCAGATAGCGGGTGATCGCGTCGACCGCCCCCTTGCGGATCGAGCGTCCATCTACCTCAATGCCGCTCATGCGTGTGGTCGCCGAGAAGGGCACGAACTCTGCGTTCAGCTGCCCGAGTTCGCGGCCACGCAGGTTGTACATTTCCTTCGCGAGCACAACGATGGAGCGGCCTTCGGGCGTCTCGTCCGACAAGGAGGAAAGCTGCGCGGCATCCGCAAGCTGATTGGCTGGAACTCCCGGCGCAGGCAGAAAGTCTGCCGCCTGACGGTTCCCAATCGTGATCGTTCCGGTCTTATCGAGCAGCAGCGTGTTCACATCCCCCGCTGCCTCCACCGCGCGCCCTGAGGTCGCCAGCACATTGTGCTGCACCAGCCGGTCCATACCCGCGATGCCGATCGCCGACAGCAGCCCACCGATGGTGGTGGGAATCAGGCAAACCAGCAACGAGATCAGCACGAACACTGTTTGCGGCGCACCGGAATACACGGCAAACGGCTGCAGCGTTACGACCGCTAAAAGAAAGATAATCGTCAGTCCGGCAAGCAGGATGTTGAGCGCGATCTCGTTGGGGGTTTTTTGACGTTTGGCGCCCTCTACCAGCGCAATCATCCGATCCAAGAACGTCTCACCCGGATTGGAGGTGATCCGGACCGTGATTACGTCGGACAGAACGCGCGTGCCGCCCGTCACTGCGGAGCGGTCGCCACCCGCCTCACGAATCACCGGCGCGGACTCACCCGTGATCGCCGATTCATCCACAGACGCCACGCCTTCGGTAACCTCGCCGTCACCCGGGACCATCTGCCCGGCCGTAACGCGGACAAAGTCGCCAACCCGCAGCTGCGAACTGGGGACCTCTTCCGTCTCACCTGCCTTGGTGACGCGATAGGCGGTGGTTTCAGACTTGGCCTGGCGCAGCGCGTCCGCCTGCGCTTTCCCGCGGCCTTCGGCCATAGCTTCGGCGAAGTTCGCGAACAGCACCGTAAACCAGAGCCATAACGTAATCTGCAAATCAAATCGGAAAGGGCCATGATGCCTGGCGAGGTTGACGAGCAACAGCACCGATGTAAGCACGCTGCCGATCTCCACCACAAACATGACGGGATTGCGCATCATGGTGCGCGGGTTCAGCTTTGCCAGGGCATCCACTGAGGCGCGCCGCACGATCTTGCGATCGAACAACGATCGGCGTTTTGCCTGATTGGCCATGATCTGTTCTCTTTCTTTCCGCAAAGCTGAGCTTCGGACATCCATCCATACGCGGCGAAGGACGAAGGTGGTTCGGTTCGGTTCAGAAGGCATGGCCGGCTCGCATCAGCAGTTGCTCCAGTACAGGACCAAGCGACAGCACCGGGAAAAAGGTCAAGGCGCCCACAATCACAATCACGCCCGTGAGCAAGACGGTGAACAACGGCGTGGTGACCGGAAACGTGCCGGCCGAAGCAGGCACGATCTTCTTGCCGGCGAGGTTGCCGGCAAGAGCCAGCATCGGGATAATCATCATGAAGCGCCCGAAAAACATCGCCAGCGTAAGCGAATAGTTGTACCAGGGCGTGTTGGCATTCAGGCCTGCGAACGCCGAGCCGTTGTTGCCCGTCGCAGAGGTATACGCATACAAAATCTCACTCAGTCCGTGTGGCCCGTGGTTCGCCAGACTGGAAAGCCCCAGCTTCGGCATCAGCACCGCGACGGCAGAGAACCCCAGGATCAGCACTGGAAAGATCAACAGGTACAGCATCCCCATCTGCACGTCGTAAGCTTCCACCTTCTTGCCAAGGTATTCCGGCGTGCGGCCCACCATCAGCCCCGCAATGAAGACCGCCATCACCACAAACACCAGCATGCCGTAGAGCCCCGCGCCGACGCCGCCGAACACCACCTCGCCAAGCAGGATGTTAACCATCGGCACCATCCCACCGAGCGGGGTGAAGCTGTCGTGCATGCTGTTCACCGCACCGCAACTGGCGTCCGTGGTTACGGTCGCAAAGAGGGCCGAATTCGCGATGCCGAAGCGCACCTCTTTGCCTTCCATGTTGCCGCCGGCCTGGGTTGGCGAGACCTGCGCATCCACGTGGTGCAACAACGGGTTCGCATGCGACTCCGCCCAAAACGTCGTGAAGGTGCCCGCAAACCACAGCAGGGTCATCGCTCCCAGCACCGCCCAGCCATGCTTGGGCGAACCCACCATCTGCCCCAGCGTCACGCAAAGACCGGCTGGAATGAGAAAGATGGATAGCATCTGTAGAAAGTTCGAAAGAGGCGTTGGGTTCTCAAACGGGTGCGCGCTGTTGGTGTTAAAAAAGCCGCCGCCGTTGGTGCCAAGCATCTTGACGGCTTCCTGCGAGGCAACCGGCCCCTGCGCGATCGTTTGCGTGCTGATCGTGCTCGCTTTTCCGTCGGTCCCCGTGACTGTTTGTGGTTCCACCAACTGCGCCGTGTCGTAGCTGCGAAAGTTCTGCACCACACCCTGCGACACGAGCGCAAGGGCAAACACCAGCGAGATCGGGAGCAGCACCCAGAGCGTGCCACGCGTGAGGTCCACCCAGAAATTGCCAAGCGTTTGCATCTCGCGCCGGGCAATCCCGCGCACAAAGGCGATCGCCAGCGCCAGCCCTACCGCGGCCGACCAGAAGTTGTGCGTGGCGAGCCCGAGCATCTGTGTCAGATAGCTCATGGTGGACTCGGGCACATACGCCTGCCAGTTGGTGTTTGTCGTAAAGGAGATCGCGGTGTTGAGCGCAAGCGCGGATGGAACCCCCGGCAGATGTTGTGGGTTCAACGGGAGCAAACCCTGCAGGCGCTCGACAAGGTAGGTGAGCAAAGCCGTGCAGGCACTGAAGGCCAGCATCGCCAGGGCGTACTCGCTCCAGCGCATCTCCTGCTCCGGTCTCACCCCCGTCATGCGGTACAGGAGTCGTTCGCAGGGCACGAGCAGCGGGTCGAGAAGGGTCCTGCGGCCTTCAAAGACAAGGGTCAGATACGTGCCCATCGGCTTTGCGAGAAGCAGCACCGCAGCGATGAACAAAGCAATTTGCAGCCATCCATTCAGCGTCATGGGTCAGAACTTTTCAGGCCGTAACAAGGCATAAACAAGGTAGAAGAGCAAGGCGGCGGAGATCAGAAGAAGCACAGCGTTCAGCATCATTGGCGTGTTCCTTTCAG
>CAXUIF010000136.1:0-8755 GCA_964250995.1 uncultured Acidobacteriaceae bacterium | reverse complement strand
GGGAGGACCGGTCCGGGCGGGTCAGTAAGCGGGGTTCAGGTGCCTCGGCCCGCTCATTTGCCGGCTCCGGGGCGGCGGCGGAGGGTGCCAGGGCGGGGCCGGGGTGCGGCTCATCGTCGGGAAAACTCATGCGGCTCCCGCGATTCTACGGGATGCGCTCCGGCAGAGGGCTGCGTTCCACAAGGGGGACCGACAAGGGTTCCACCGCCGGCTGCACCGCTTGCGGATGCAACCGGATCACCGCCCCCACCAGCAGCAGGACCGGCAGCACGAACACGCTTCCTTCCGGCCCCGCCAGCCCACCCGAAAGCAATGGATGGCCCGAGGCATGCGTGGCGAACAGTCGCCCGGCGGACAGGTTTCCGCTATCCCGCACGCCGAACAGAAAGCTCTGACCCCAGTCCCACGTCATGTGGAAGCCGATGCCCCACCACAGCGACCCCGTCCGCCACAGCGCGTAGCTGAACAGAATGCCCGCGACAAAAACCATCGCAAGGCCCATGGGATCTTCGCCCGCGTTGCTGAGGTGCGTCGCGGAAAAGAGCAAGGACCAGGCGGTTGCGGCAATCCAGAACGCGGCCTTCCGCGCTTGGGCCGGCGACACGCGATCGCCCAGCCCCAGGAGGCCGCGCATCAACGTGAACTGGATGTAGCCGCGAAACAGAAACTCTTCAAAGACGCCAACCAGCAAGAAGGTAAGCAGCCACGCTGCCCCAAAGCGGAAAACGGTCGCCCCCTCGAGCAAACGACCGTCGAAGACAAGCAGGTGCAGCCCCCGCAGCAGGCCCACAAGCGCGGCTATGGCCAGCAAACCCGTGATCGCACCCGGAAGCATGTCCCGGAGGTGCCGCGGTGCCAAGCCGTAGGCCGCAAATCGACGCCGTTCCAGATAGCTGATGCCGAGGGCCGCCAGCAACACGGCCCCGGTCTGCGCCGTTTCCAGCAGAAAGACCGTGGACACCCCGGCGGGCGGCGAGATCGCGTGTTGATGCGCGGCTTTGGCGTGGGCCGCGGCGACCTGCGCTCCTTGCTGTTCCTTCTGAAAGGAAGCCATCCGTCCCGTGCCTTTGAACAGCCCAACGAAGAGGGCGAATCCCAACATGCTGGCCAGAACGAAGAAAAGCAGAATGCCCCAGCCCGCCCGCAACCCGAGCGGTCCCTGGAGGGCGTTCAGCGCCGCAGGCGACGGCTGCACAAACAATGGGGTGCCTGGCGCTGGTCCTATCGACCGGTCTGGTTCCGAACGGTTTGCTTCCGAAGAAGACATTCTCGCTCCTGTGTCTCTCCCAACATACGGGACAGGTAGCCGGCGGGTTCGCAGGGGACCATCGTCTATGCTCAAAGCACAGACCGTTCCGAAGGACCAAGCGTTTGAACTGCCGCATCTTCTACCACGATCGTTGCTTCGACGGCGCCTGCTCGGCCTCGCTGTTCACCCGCTTTCATCGCGAGTGCATCGGCACGGCTTCCAGCTTCGACTACCGGGGCCTGGCGCACCGGGCCGGCTCACTGTTTGAGCCGGACTGGGCCGATGCTGCAGGCGAGAATGCGATCGTCGACTTCAAGTACACGCCGCTGCCTGCGATCACCTGGTGGTTCGATCATCACCTTTCCGCGTTCGCCTCGCCGGAGGACGAAGCCCACTTTCGCGCCGGGCAGCGCAACCTCGACGGCACGCCCGGCCCGCAGGCCCTGCGGCAGTTCTTCGACCCCACGTACCTGAGCTGCACGGCTTGGATCGCGCACATCGCGCAGACGCGCTTCGGCATGGACATCGCTCCGCTCGAGGAGCTCATCCGCTGGGCGGACATCGTGGACGGCGCGAAATACGAGAGCGCCGAAGCCGCCGTGGGCATGGCCGCGCCCGCCATGAAGCTCACCATGGTGATCGAAGGCGCGCCGGACAGTGAGACCGTGCAGCGATTCATCCCGCTGCTCACCGCTATGCCGCTTGCGGACGTGCTGGCGCAACCCTGGGTCCAAGCCCTGCTTGGACCGCTGCTGGAGCGCCACTGGCGGGGTGTCGAGCTGCTCCGCGAGCGCGCCCATCTGGACCGCGGTGTAATCGACTTCGACATCACCGACCAGCCCACAGAGGGCTACAACAAATTCATTCCGTATTTTCTGCATCCCGACGCGGTTTACAACGTGGGGTTGTCCAAATCCAGCTTTCGCAACAAGATCTCTGTCGGTACGAATCCCTGGACCGCCCTGCCTGCCGACAAGCTCGCCAACATCGCGGCCATCTGCGAGCGCTGGGGCGGCGGTGGCCATGCGCGTGTGGGCGCGATCAGCTTCCCGGTAGAGCAGGAGAGGGAAGCGCGCCGTGCCGCGGCAGAGATTGCCGGCCAGCTGCGAGGGCCGGCATAGGTCCGTTGCCCTCGCAAATTTTGAGCATCTTCCGGCTTGCTGCTACGGCCGAATATGCAGCTTGGTGATGTCGTTGAACATCACCAGCACGGCGACCAGGATGAGGCAAACAAAGGCCACCTGGTATACCCGCTCCTTGATGACCTGATTCACATCGCGCCGCATCAGCGCCTCGATGAGCAGAAACAGGATCATCCCGCCGTCGAGCACAGGGAACGGCATCAGGTTGAGCACGCCAAGATTGATCGAGATCATGCTCATCAGCCCGACCAGGGTCCAGTAGCCCGAACGCGCAGCCGTGTCGATCATCTGCGCCATGCCCACGGGGCCGCTGACGGACTTCACCGCCACCTGACGCGTGAACATGCCCTTCAACACCCGCAGGATCAGCGTTGCATTGTCGGCACTGTCTTTCAGCGACTGCCGTGCGGCCTCGCGCAGCGGCAGGTGCACCACCTCGCTCGGCGTGGGCTGCACTTGAAACCCAAGTCGGAAGCCTGTCTCCCCATTGCCGCCGGGCAGTTTGCGCGGGGTGACCGGCAGGCTCAGCTGTTGACCGTGCCGGTCGACCAGCAACGTCGCCGGGGCGCCGTTGCGGTCCTTGAGGTACGCCAACAACGTGGAAACCGAGTGGAGCGGAAGGGCGTCGATCCGCAGGACCCGGTCGCCCGCTTGCAGGCCAGCCTGCGCCGCAGGCGTGCCACCGGAGACCGCTTCCACGAGGATCGGGTCGGACTGCTGTCGCGGCACCAGACCCATGTCTTCCAGCATCGTCTCGCTCGGGTCGCCCGACGAGCTCATGGGTGGGGTTGTGATGCTGGTCGTAACGGCTCTGCCGTCGTGCAGGTAGGTCAGCGGCACCGTCTTGTTGGAAGCCAGAGCGCTTTCAACCATGACCTGCATCCAGGTTGGATTGTTCTGGCCATTCAGGCTCAGGATCGTGTCTCCGGGCGTGAGACCATCGCGCGCAGCCGGCGTGTTGGCCCCCACATAGTCCACCACCGCCGGCCCGTTCAGATAGGCGCTGACCTCATGGTGAAAGTGGGCAGCGAGGAAGAACAGCACAAACGCGAGAAGGAAGTTCGCCACCGGGCCGGCCAGCGCAATCAGCACGCGTTGCCAGCGGGGATGCGCGTTGAAGTCGCCGGGATCAGAGGCTGCTTCCCCCGGGTGGTCGCCCGCAAACTTCACGTATCCACCAAACGGCAGCAGATTCAGCCGGTAATCCGTGCCGCCGCGGTGAATGCCGATGAGCCGCGTACCGAAGCCGATAGCGAAGGCCTCCACGCGCACTCGGCAGGCCTTGGCCACCGCAAAGTGGCCAAACTCGTGAACCAGCACCATAAAGCCGAGCACGATCAGGAACTCGACGACGACCTGAAGAAGATGCATGGGAGCGGGAAAGACCTCGTGGTGTGACGTGGCGTAGCCCGAGCTATGCCGAAGCGGCGATGCCGGCCGGTGCCGCCACCGCGGCGCGCGCCTGTTCTCGAGCGCGCGCATCCAGCGCGAGCACCTCGGGGATGGACGCAGGCGAGGCCGCCGGGGTGAGCGCCAGAACCTGTTCGATTGTACGCGGGATACCCAGAAACGGCAGATCCCCCGAAAGGAACGCGTCTACCGCTATTTCGTCAGCCGCGTTCAACGCAATGCAGTGCGCCTGACTCTGGGCCGCCGCCTCATAGGCAAGCCGCAGGCACGGAAAACGCTCCAGATCGGGAGGCTGGAAGTCGAGCTGGCGTAGGGCGGTCATATTGAAGGTCAGCTCGCTGGGGAGGCGCTCTGGCCAGCTCAGCGCGTACAGGATCGGCAGACGCATATCAGTGACCGAGATCTGCGCCAGGATGGACCCGTCGACATATTCCACCAGCGAGTGAATGGTGGACTGCGGATGGACGGTGACCCGCACACGCTCAGGCGGCAGGTTGAACAGGCGGCAGGCCTCGATAATCTCGAGACCCTTGTTGAGCATGGTCGCGGAGTCGATTGTGATGCGCTGGCCCATGGTCCAGGTAGGGTGCTTTAGCGCCTGCGCAGGGGTGATGTGCGCGAACTCGCTCAGGGGCGTGTTGCGAAACGGGCCGCCCGAAGCCGTCAGCCAGATCTGCCGTACCTCGCCGGCTGCGCCGCCACGCAGGCACTGGTGCACGGCATTGTGCTCGGAGTCGATCGGCAGCAGCAGAGTGCCGCGCTCACGGGCCGCGGCAAGGATCAGATCGCCCGCCGCGACCAGGCTCTCCTTGTTGGCCAGGCCCACGGTCTTCCCGGCTAGCACGGCAGCATAGGTGGCCTCGAGCCCGGCAACGCCCACGATGGCGGAGACCACGAAGTCAGCCTCGGGCAGCGTCGCGACGCGCACGGTGCCGGCCGTGCCGTGGACGACCTCCGTGCCGCTTAGACCATCGCTTCGGAGACGGCTCTTCAGCTGATCGGCAAGCGCTTCCGTCGCGACAGAGACGACCTTTGGTCGCCAGCGTTGGGTTTGTGCAAAGGCCACGTCGAGGTTGGAGCCGGCTGCGAGCGCTACGGGCTGGAAGCGCTCCGGGTAGGTCTCGCAAAGGTTCAGGGTCGATTGGCCGATGGAACCGGTTGACCCGAGGAGAGCGATCTTCTTCACGAGATCTATCTTCGCAGAGCTGTCTACAACAGCGTGTGCAAGGTGAGCGCAAACCACAGCACCGGGGCCGCAAACAGCAGCGCATCGATCCGGTCCAGAATGCCGCCATGACCGGGGAGCAGGGTGCCGGAGTCCTTCACGTCAACCGCCCGTTTCATGGCCGATTCCGCAAGGTCGCCAACCTGGGCCGCGACGTTCAGCACCATCGCGAGCAGCAGAAAATGCCACCACGGCCAGGTGGTATGGAGGCGCGTGAACACGGCGTTCCGGGCCGTGAACCAGTCGCCCAGCAGGATCAGTCCCATGCCGAAGACGACGCTGCCCGCGACCGAGGCGAGGCTGCCCGCCCAGGTCTTGTTCGGGGAAAGCGCCGGAGCGAGCTTGCGGCGGCCAAAGCGCCGGCCAATATAGAGCGCGGCAATGTCGCCGCACCAGACGCACAGGAACAGGAACAGCAGGAGGGCCGTGCCGTCCTCGCTGCTGAGGATGCGCGGCAAAAGCGTGAGGGGATAGGCGACGTAAAGGACCAGCAGCAGGCCGGCACCCGTCTCCGGCAGAACGCGGTCCAGAGGCGAGCGAAACGCGGTCCACGTGAACAGAAGAAGCGTCAGCATCGAGAGGACGCCGGGCAGATCGGCCCACCCCGTCGCCGTGACCATGAACATTGCAGACAAGGCGAGAACCGTCCACCAGAGAGGAACGGGGGCGACGGCTTTCGCGGTCAGATTGCGGTACTCAAGGGCCGCAAGCAGGGCAAGAATGGCGCTGAACGCGGTGAAGAGCCAGGGCAGGTCGACGGAGATCAGGGCCACGACCAGCGCGATCAGAAGGGCGCCTGTGAGAACTCGTTTCATGCGTTCTGTCGAGAATACAGGGCCGTCGCTCACGCCTCCGGTTGGCGCGAGTGGTCGAGGAGGTCACTCCAGTGCGGCTCAGCGACTTGTAAGTCACACGGCGCCCTGCTTTTCGCGGCTTGCTTGCGGCGTCTACCTGCGGGCGAGTTCGATCTCGGCTTGGGTAGGCAGGACGCTGCTCAGGTCTTCATCGCTTCCCTCGCCCAGACCGCCGAAGCGGCGCTCGCGGACCTGGTACGCCGCGATGGCTTCAAGCAGGTGGGGACCACGGAAGTCGGGCCAGAGGCGTTCGGTAACAAAGATTTCGGCGTAAGCGATCTGCCAAAGAAGGAAGTTCGAGATACGCTGCTCACCGGAGGTGCGCACGACGAGGTCGGGGTCCGGCATGCCCGCGGTGTACAGGGCGGAGCTGAGGTGTTCTTCGGCGATGCGCGTGTTGAGCGCGTCGTCCACGCCTTCTGCGGCGAGCAGGTCTTCCACGGAGATGCCGCGGTGGGCGGCTTCGGCGAGCATGCGGTGCGCGAGCGTGCGGGCAGCGTCGACGATCTCCGAGCGCGAGCCGTAGTTCAGGGCGAGGGTGAGCGTGGTGCCGGTATTCTTTGCGGTCTCGGCCTCGGCCCAGCGCATGGTGTCCTGAACTTCCGAGGGAAGCTCGTGCGTGCGGCCGATATAGCGCATCCGGATGTTGTTGTCCTGCATGCGCTGGAGGTTGGAGACCAGGTACGTCTTGAGCAGCTTCATGAGGAAGCTGACCTCGGACGGCGGACGGCGCAGGTTGTTTTCCAGTGAGAACGCGTAAAGCGTAAGCCAGGGCAGGTCGATGCGGGAGGCGGTTTCTACGACGAACTGGACGCTTTCCGCGCCTTGTTGGTGCCCAAGGAAGCGTTTCAGGGCGCGTTTGCCGGCCCAGCGGCCGTTGCCGTCCATGATGATGGCGACGTGTTGGGGGATACGCGCGGGGTCGAGCGTGTCGTAGAGGGCGCGCTCTTCGGGGGAGAGTTCGTGGGCGCGGTGAGAACGGGTGTAGGGGCGGGCTGAGACGGGGTCACGCACAGGCGTTTGGCTCAGATGTGAGGGTATCGGAAAGGCCGGGCGTAGGGAATAGCCATTCGCCCGCGCGAGGCAGGGTACGGCCGCGTTGGCTGGGGTTACAGGAGAGAAAACGGAGCAGCAGAGGGCCGCAGGGCTTGTGAGGGCCCCGTGGTGGAGGTGAAGCGCCTGCAGGTGCGACTAGGCGGTGCGGCGCGAACGGGCCTGGGCCATCTCCCGGACGTGGTTCAGGAAGATGGATTTCTGGGTGGAGGTGAGGTGGGGGGCGAACTTGGCCAGCTCGGCGAGAAATGGATCCGCGGTGAGCATGTCGGCTTCGGTCTGGTGCCGCTTGGGCGCGTCGCGCAACAGGGCAGAGATGTCGACCTGAAGGGCGCGGGCAAGGCGGTCCAGCGAGCTGAGCGTCGGCATGGCCTTCCCGTTTTCGATCTTTGAGATGTATGTGCGTGGCACGTTCATGCGGCCCGCGAGTTGACGCTGCGACAGGTTGCGGATGCGGCGCAGATCGCGCACGGCACTGGCTACCTGCAGCTTGTCATCTTTGGGGGCGGCCTCCACAGGAGGAACGAGCGCGATGACCGGTTGGATTTTCGGCGGCTCGGCGACGAGCGATTGTTTGCAGCGGCGGCAGAGGTTCAGGGGGGTGCTGAACTGTACGAGCTTGCAGTGCTCGCACTTACGGACCTCGCGCTCGCCTGTGGGGGCAGAAGCGCTGACGGGCGCCAGAGTTGCTTCCATGATGTGTGTTGCGGGCGGCTGCCAGAGCGGGCACCGCGGCGCCCGCGTCTCATAAAGAAACAGGCGATGTACCTACAATGGCACTGGGGTACACGGCCAGTCAAGAGGTATTGCCGAAGATTCCTGGAGGCAACCCAGGGAAACGCGTAAAAGGAACCAAGATGGTTACGATGAGGTTCTACGTTGTACGTTCCACGTTGCGTGTCCCTGTGAGTTGGCTACGTGTAGAGCGTAAAACGCACAACGTAAAACGCACAACGTACAACGTACAACTTGGAGAAGCAGCAGGGGAGCTCATGAGCGAATGCAGTGTTGTGGCGGCGGAAGGTTTATTGCGGGAGTGGACGGCGAGCGAATCGCTGGTGAAGCATGGGTTGGCCGTAGCCGCTTGCGTGGAGAGCTATGGGGAGCGCGAGGCGGCGCGGCTGGGGCTAGCGGGTTCCGCGGCGGAAGAGATGGCGGCCTGTTACCGGTGTGCGGGGTTACTGCACGACATGGACTATGAGCGGCATCCGTCGGTGGAAGAACACCCGTTTGTGGGGGTGAACTTTCTACGACAGCAGGGCTGGCCGGAGGAGGTGCTGCGGGCCATCCTGGCGCATGCCGATCATTCGGGTGTGGTGCCGGAGACCCATCTGGAGCGGGCGCTGTTTGCCTGTGACGAGCTGGCAGGGTTTTTGACCGCGTGTGCGCTGGTGAAGCCTTCGAAGGCGATTGCGGAGGTGGAGGTCGCCACGGTGCGGAAGAAGATGAAGGACAAGGCGTTTGCGCGGGCAGTGAAGCGAGAAGACATGGTGCGCGGGGCGGAGTTGCTGGGCCTGCCGCTGGAGGAACATATCGGGCATTGTTTGGCGGCCATGCAGGTGCGCGCGGGGGAGTTGGGGTTGTAGGCTGGCGTTGCCTTACGTTGCGCTTTGCGCCGTGAGCGTTTGAGTCATAAGGGCGGGGCTAACGCGCTTTCCAGGGAGCTGAGATGGAGGACTGGACGAAGCGGTTTGCGTTGGCGGCTTTGGTGGGGTTCTTTGTGTTTGTGTTTGCGTTGCCGGTGTCCTGTTGTGGGTTTGTGCTGTACAACGAGCACCTTTACGGCGATGTGGAGCGGGGTGGGCCCGCGGCGATTCTGAGT
>CAXUIF010000135.1:0-8767 GCA_964250995.1 uncultured Acidobacteriaceae bacterium | reverse complement strand
TTGGCAGAGCGTGCGATCGAGGTTCTGGATGTCGTTGTTGTAGCCCAGATAGATGGCGGTGCCGGGATGGGGCAGCCAGGTGAGCAGGGCCTGGGTGGCGACCTGTTTGGTGCGTACGAGCGAGGTTTGCGCGGGGTTGACCAGGACCGAGTCGTATTCGACGATGACGCGGGCTGAAAGCGCGCGGGTGAACTGGTAGTTGAGCTTGGTGCGGAGAACCTGGTTTTCAAAGACATCTTCGCCGGTGTGGGCTGTGTGGTTGCGATCCAGCAGATAGGTGTTGTCCATCGTCAGCGAGTGGAAGGGAAGAACGCTGAAGCGAGCCTGGAGATAGTCCTCATGCAGCAGCGAGGGCGGCTGGCCGGCGCGGGGGTTGTAGTTGGGGTTGCCGCCGTGCGTGAACACGACGTTCCAGTTCAGCTGACGGAGCGGGGCGCTGCGAAAGACGAGCCCACCGAAATTTTCCGTGAGGTTTTTGTTAGCGGACAGGGGATAGCCGTTCTGCGGACCGAGGGTGTCGGAGTTCTCGCCCACCAGCGGCGCGATCGTGGTGCGGCGGGGGAGCAGAAAGAAGGGGTCGAAGGTGGTGTAGTGGTAGACGCGGTTGCCCTGGTGGTCAAAGGCGATGTTCTGACTGGTCTCCAGGCCGATGCTTTGGAAAAGCGAGTGCTTGGGGTACCACTGGTAGTTCGCGTGGTACTGGTCGCTGCGGATGTTTGTGGTTTGGATAAAGCCGACCTGGCTGCCGAAGCGCGTGGCAAGGTCCTGATAGACGTTGTCCATGTTGAACGAGTGGCCGTTGCGGGAGACCTCCAGCCAGCTGGCAGGACCGGCGGCGTAGTGACCGTCGCCGAGGGGCCGGGTGGCGCTTTCGACCATCTGGCCGAGGAGGGTCCACTTGTCGTTGAAGCGCGCGGTAAAGTCGAGGCCGCCAATGCGATTGAAGCTGCCGGCGAACTCGTAGTCGGTGTAGATGGCGCCCACGCTGGAGCCCTTGCCGAGGTCCTCGGTCACGCGGCCTACCGTGAAGAGAGCGTGCTTGCCGAAATCCGGAGCCCCATGAGCAAAGGTTTGGCCGGGCTCACGGTCGTCGATGGCCAGCAGGCCGATGTTGGTGGAGCCGAGCTTGCCGGTGGCGCGCACGCCGAACTCGGGCCGTACGATGTTGCGGGTGTAGAGCAGATTGAACGGCGTGGAGAAGTAGTTGGCGTTTTCCAGAAAGAAGGGCCGCAGTTCAGGGAAGTAGACCGGATAGCGCTGATTCACGGTGAACTGCGGCTGGTCGGATTCGACCTGGCTGAAGTCGGGGTTGACGGTGGCGTCGACCACGATGGAATCCTTGACGATCGCCTTGGCATCGCCGCCCGCGGTGCCTTCGAAGTGCCGAGTGGAGAAGAACGGGTTGCTCGGGTCGAGGTTGAGCAGCTGATGTTCGCTTTGAGCCAGGGCGTAGGGGTTGATCTGGAGATTGTGGGAGCCGGTGACGCCTTCGATGCCGTGGAGGGTGGCCTCCTGCGTGAGGGTGCCGGAGATGGACGTGGCGATGTGCGGCCAGTTGTCGGATTCGGAGTTGCGCGGGAGATTGCGGGTGAGGACGATGCCCCAGCCCGGCGACCCCACGCGGAAGCGGATGGAGCGAAACGGAATGGCAAAGAGCGCCATCCAGCCCTGGGAGGTAATACGGCCGTCGGAGTCCCAGACCTGGTCATAGCTGTAGTCGTTCCCGGAGCCGTCGGTCCAGGCGGCGTCGGCCTGGACGCCAGCGGGGTTGAGCTGAAAGAACACGCCGCGGCGATGGTCCTGAAAGGGGTCGAGTAGCACGGCGACGTTGTCGTCCGTCGTGACGTTTTCGCGGCGGGCGAGATGGGACCGGATCAGGCGGGGATGGTCGTCGAAGCAGAGAAAGACGACGTACAGCGTGGAAGGCGTGTAGCCGAGGTAGACCTCTGTCTTCTGGGTGGCGGGCTTGCCGTCGGTGGGGATGGTCTGGGTGAAGCCGGTCACGGTGGCGAGGTGATCTTTGAGGGCTTCGGCGGGGCGCATGCCTTCAAAGTCGGCCAGACGGAGCGGCGCGTTGAGGAGCGGCACCTTACGGTCGATGAGGGGCTGTTCGCGCGGGGGACGGTCGGGGATGACGGTCGGCTTGTTCAGCTGAGCGCGGAGCAGGCCGGGGCAAAGCAGCGCCAGTAGGGAAACCAGGAGGACCACAGGAGCGGCGGGCCCGCGACGCAGAAGAAAGGGGCCGGTCTGGGGTGAAGCAGGATGCATGTGAGGCTCTGGCGGGGGATGCAAAACGTGGGCTCCGGGATGACGCAGCGGGATGGCACTCGGGGAGGAGACGCCACGAGTCCCAACGTGGTTCCGATGTGGTCCCGATGTGGTCCCGATGTGGTTCATGGCCTATACGGGCTGGAAGGATGCGCGGTTCCAGGACCGATGGAGTTTGGACTCCTTTGCGGTGCGGGCGGGCTGAGTGGCAAAGAAGATGCGGGGCGCTCCTCAGGGGAGAAAGAGCCATAACGTCGCCGCGAGCACAAATGCCGCAGCGTCCAGGTGGAAGGCCGCACCAAAACCATGGCGCTGCGCGAGAGCGCCTGCGGCATACGGGGCGGCGGCGCTGGCCAGGCGACCGAGGTTGTAGGTAAGCCCTTGACCGGTCGACCGGAGGTGCGTGGGAAAGGCCTCGGCGGTGACTGCGGCAAAACCGCTGAAGTAGCCCGTGGCGGCGAAGGCCAGACAGGGGCCGAGCAGGGCCAGCAGCCAGGGGGAACGAAGCTCGGCAAAGACCGCCAGCAACCCCGCAGCGATGAGCAGAAAGGCGACGTACACGCGTCTGCGCCCGAAGGCGGTCGCCAGATAGCCGAAGCTGACGTACCCGAACCACATGCCGACCTGCATCGCGACCAGCACGAGCGTCATGGTGCGGGCAGGCAGGCCGACCCCGCCATGTGCCGTCCCCAGCGAAAGGTAAGAGGGCACCCACAGGTTGAAGCCCCACCAGGCGAACATGCAGCACGCGTTCATGGAGGTGAGCGCGACGGTGCGCGCCGCCAGCGGTGGGCGGAAGAGCGCGAAGAGGCCGGCTTTCACCAGGGGGCCAGAGGTGGCCTGCCGCTGCGCATGGGCGAGCTGCCAGGCGTCGGGCTCCGGCACATGGCGGCGAATCCACACGGTGAGTAGCGCGGGCAACAGGCCGACAAAGAACACGCCGCGCCAACCGACGCGCGGCAGCAGCGCAAAGGCCACCACGGCCGCCAGCGCATAACCGATCGCGAACGAGCTTTGCATCAGGGCCAGGGCCTTGTCACGATGGAGGGCAGGCCAGGTTTCCGCGACTAGGGAGGCGCCCGAGGCCCATTCGCCACCCATCCCGAAGCCCAGCAGGATGCGAAAGACCGCGAGCGAAAGGAAGCTCCACGCCAGGCCGCAGGCGGCGGTGAAGACGGCGTAGAAAAGCACGGAAGCCATCAGCGCGCGGGTGCGGCCCCAGCGGTCGGCCGCGAGCCCAAAGAGCACGCCACCGATCGCGGCCGCGACGAGGGTGAGCGAACCAAGCAGGCCGGCCCGCGCTTTGGAAAGGTTCAGCGCATGCATCACCGCGGGCAGGACCAGGGCAAAGAGAAGAATGTCGAAGCTATCGAGCATCCAGCCGAGCGAGGCGGCGAGAAGGGCGCGCCGGGCCGGGGCTGGCGCTTCCAGCAGCCAGGCCTGGGAGAGCCATGAGGGAGGCGCGGGGCTAGCGGCGGTCAAGGGTCGGCTCCGCGGGGTGGAGCGGATGGGCGCCGACGTTGGCGTCAACCGTGGCAGGCGGACGAACCCGGCCGAAGCCGCCGCCGCCCGGTGTTTCGATACGCAGGCGGTCGCCGGGCGCGAGTTCGAGGCGTGCTTTGGCGGGTAGATCTTCCACCGCACCGTTACGGCGCACCAGCGTGTTGCGGCCAGGCGCGCCGGGTGCGCCTCCCTGGACGCCATAGGGGCTCCGCTCGCGCCGTTCGGTAAGCACGGTGGCGGCAGTAGGCACAAGGACTTCGTACTCGCGGATAAGGCCGTCGCCGCCGGGGAACGCGCCCGCGCCGCCGCTACCACGCCGCAACGCATAGGTGGTGATGCGCAAGGGGAGCGCCTGTTCCAACGCTTCGATCGGCGTGTTGCGCGTGTTGGACATGTGCGTATGCACCCCGCTGAGACCGGCGAGCCCGTTGCGCCCACCCATGCCGCCGCCCATGGTCTCGTAATAGGCAAAGGGCTTTCCATTGAGGTCGGTGCCGCCCAGCGTGACATTGTTCATCGTGCCCTGGCTTGCGGCGGGGATGATGTCCGGAAGCGCCTGTGCGAGAGCCCCCAGCACGACATCGGTGATGCGTTGCGAGCACTCCACATTGCCGCCGGCGACGGCGGAGGGGTGGCGGGCGTTGACGACGGAGCCCTCGGGTGCGATCACGTGCACGGGACGGCTGATGCCGTCGTTGTAGAGCACGTCGTCTGTGATCAGGCAGCGGAAGCAGTAGAGCGTTGCCGAAAGGGTTACGGCGAGGTTGGCGTTGACACCGCCGGTGGTCTGCGGATCCGAGCCGGTGAAGTCTACGGTCGCGCTGTCGCCGGCGATGGTGATGGCGCAGCGAAGGTGCACGGGGCTTGTAGAGAAACCGTCGTTGTCGAGTGCGTCGGCGAAGCGGTAGAGGCCGTCGGGGATGGCGCGAATCGTTGCACGAAGCACGCGTTCGGCGTAGTCCTGGGAAGCGGCCGCGTAGCGCTCCACGGTCGCGAGACCGTAGCGTTGGACCATGCGCAAGAGACGTTGTTCGCCAATGCGGTTGGCCGCAATCTGCGCGGCGAGGTCGCCTTCGCGCTCGTCGGGCGTGCGCACGTTGGCGAGGATGAGCGCCAGGATCTCGCGATCCATCGCGCCGCGCTTGACGAGCTTGACGGGCGGCAGGATCAGGCCTTCCTGGAAGATTTCGCGCGCCAGCGGCATGGAGCCGGGACTCATCCCGCCCACGTCCGAGTGGTGGGCGCGGTTGGCGACGAAAAAGGCAGGATGTTCGGGGGAGGCAGGCAGAAAGACGGGCGACACGAGGGTGATGTCGGGCAGGTGCGTGCCACCGCGAAAGGGGTCGTTAAGGATGACGATGTCGCCCGGTTCCATGCGGACGTGGTCGATGGCCGCGCGCACCGAGAGCGGCATTGCGCCCAGATGCACGGGCAGGTGATCGCCCTGCGCGATGGTGCGACCGTGCCGGTCATAGAGGGCGCAGGAGTAGTCGAGGCGCTCTTTGATGTTGGGCGAAAAGCCTGTGCGGCACAGGGTGACGCCCATCTCTTCGGCGACCGCGACAAAGAGATTTTTGAAGATCTCGAGTTCGATTGGATCCAGTGCGGTGTCAACGAGCAAGCGGGACTTCCTTTTCCGCAGCAGCGGAGCTGGCGACCAGCGTGCCGGCGCGGTCGATGTGCCACGCCCACCCCGGCGGAATCATGTTGGTGGACTCCCCGCTAAGGATCATGGCGGGTCCCGCCCCGCGCATGCCCGGCGCAAGGCGGTCGCGATGGAACACCGGGGTGGCGAGACTGTGTCCGGCAAAGATGGTTGGCCGCACCTTGTCCGGGGTTGGAAGGGGGTCCTCGGGCACCGGCGTGTGCGCTGGGAGCGTGGGCTTTTCTGTCTGGCCCACGGCGCGCAGGCGTAGCTGCACTACCTCGGTGGCGCGCGCGGCATTGCTGTAGCCATAGAGCTTGGCATGCAGGGTGTGGAACGCGGCGATGACGGAGGCCATGCTCGACGCCGGCTCGTCCGGCGTGGTCGCCGCTGGGAGCGCAGAGGGGAGCGGCACGTCGATCTCAAATGCCTGGCCTTTGTAGCGCATGCCCAGTGTGGCGGAAAGGCTCTGCCGTTCGGGCGGGAAGCCCTCCTCCGCGAGGTCAGCGTGGGCGCGTTCGACCAGCGGCGCGAGCCTGGCCAGCAACTCGTGCCAGGGTAGGTCCTCCGCCGGCCGCAGGACCGAGACTGAGTAGCCCTTGACGACGTCGGCCAACAGCATGCCCAAGGCCGAAAGCACGCCGGAGTGCTCCGGGATGAGCACCGTGGTCATCTCGAGGGAGTCGGCCAGGTCGCAGGCATGGAGGCCGCCGGCGCCGCCAAAGGCGAGCAGCGCAAAGTCGCGGGGGTCGAACCCGCGCTGCACGCTGACCACGCGCACGGCCCGCTCCATGTTGGCGTTCGCGATGCGTACGATGCCTTCGGCAAGCGCCTGCGGGCTGAGGCCGAGCTGTGCCGCGAACTCGCCCGCGACGCGCTCCGTGCGGGCGAGGTCGAGGGTAAGGCGGCCGCCAAGGAAGTACACCGGATCGAGCCGGCCGAGCAGCAGATTCGCGTCGGTAACGGTGAGCCGATCGCCTTTGCCAAAGCACACGGGACCGGGCTCCGCGCCGGCCGAGCGAGGCCCCACGCGCAGACCCGCGCCGGCGTCGATCCAGGCTATCGAGCCGCCGCCGGCGCCCACGGTGTGAATGTCGAGCACCGGCAGACGCACGGGCAGGTCGCCGACCAGCGACTCCGCCGTGGTGCTGATCGCGCCGTCCAGCAGGCTCACATCGGTGGACGTACCGCCCATGTCGAAGGTGATGAGCCGCGTGACGCCAGAAGCGGCCGCGACGGCCCCCGCGCCCACCACGCCTGCGGCCGGACCGGAGAGGATGGTCTGCACGGCCTCCGTGCCGGCGCGCGCGGCGGAGATGGAGCCGCCGTTCGACTGCATGATGCGCAACGTGGCAGGGCCGAGGCCGGCCTGCAAGCGGCTGAGATAGCGCGCCATTAGCGGCGCGACGTAGGCGTTGACGACAGTGGTCGCCCAGCGCTCGTATTCGCGGTATTCAGGCAAAATTTCGCTGGAGGCCGAGACACGAAATCCAGCCGCGCGCAACGCCGCCGCGGCCTGTTGCTCATGCTCCGCGTTGGCGTAGGCATGCAGAAAGCACACGGCAACGGATTCGATCGCGAGGGCCTGCAGGCGGGGGATCAGCTCATCAAGCTCCAGCGCGTGGAGGGGCTGCAGCACGGCGCCGCTCGCGCTGAGTCGCTCGTGAAGGCCGAAGGTGAGTTCGGCCGGCACCAACGGCTCCGGACGGCGCACCATGAAGTTGTAGAGTTCGGGCCGCGTCTGCCGTCCCAGGCGCAGCACGTCCTCGAAGCCCGCCGTGGTCAGCAGCGCCACCCGCGCTCCTTTGCGCTCCAGCACGGCGTTGGTGGCCACCGTGGAGCCATGGGTTACTTCGAGCGGCGAAGCGCCGCCGAGCACCTCGCCCGCAAGCCGCACTTGGCCCGCAAGCCGCACCTCGCCCGCAAGCCGCTGGATCCCCTCCAGGATCGCGGTGGACGGGTCGGCGGGCGTGGAACGCAGCTTGAAGACGCGCAGCCGGCTTCCTTCCGCCGCTCCGTCCACACAGACCAGGTCGGTGAACGTGCCGCCGGTGTCCACCCCGATGCGAAGGCGACGATCCGTCATGGCCTGTCTCCGTCTGGGAACGTCGTCCGGATACGCACGGTGCGTTGCAGCTCATCGGCGTCTTCGAGCACCTTGCGGCGGAGGTCGGGATCGATGTTGGGCTGCGCGAGCCACTCCTGCACAGCCCCTTGCGAGGCGGGGCTGACCTGGCTTTCGATAAAGGCCCCTAGCCAGGCTCCAAGATAGAAGATTTTGCGCTCGTGTTTGATGGCCGGCAGCTGGTTGAGCGCCGGGCGAAGGTAGGGCGCTGTGAGGGTGGTCTGGTTCCAGCTGTTGAAGTGTGGCAGGCTTTGGACCAGCCAGTCTTCGGGCTTGGCCCTGGGGTCCGACGGCGGGAGCGTGTACGCGGCGAAGTACACCTGCTTCACCTTGGCGTCAGGCGTCGCCGCGAGGGTGGCAAAGGCAAACTTCTGCGCCTCCCCGGAGTGATCCTGCTGCGTTTCGGCGGCGAAGAGCGCCGCTGCGTCAGGGTCGCCGTGAGCAAGAAGCGCACCGACCAGATTCCACCGATCCAACGGACGCAGGCTTACGTCAGGAACGGTGAGCGTGCCCGCGAGCAGCTGTTTGAGCGTGGAGCGGCCGGCCGCACTTTCGGCGACGCTCGTGAGGGTGCGGAAGTTCACGATGCGCAGGCCCACCGTGGGGGCGTGCAGCATGCGATCGGTTGCGACCTGCTCCATCCCCTCGACCAATTCGGTGCGGCGGGGCCCTGCCATGTAGCGATGCAGCGCCGTGGCGGCGTGGCCCCCCTGGATGCGCGCAAGTGTTTCGTCGGCTTCGGTGGGCAGGTTCTGCAACACAAGCTGAACGTAGCCGCGCGGCGGCGACCTGATCTGGTGCACGTTGTCCCAGAGGGCACCCCACAGCATGGACCGTAGCAGCGGATCGGAAGCGGGGCCGCCACCTGAAACTGGCGCGGCTCCGGACGGTCTAGCGACGAGGGTCTTGCGGACGGCTTGTTCGCTGGTGGGGTCCAGAAGGAAGCGGCCGTAAGCGTAGTCGCCGCTGTTGGGAAAGATGTACTGGGGACAGGCTTTGCCGATGGCATCTGGGACAAGGGTTTCCGCAGTGCTCCAGTTCACGCGCAGGGTGTCCCTGGAGGGCTCGAGACGCACCTCGTTGGAGATCGGCCAAAGGAGCTTGTCGGGCAACACGTCGGCCTGCTGAAGCTTCAGCTCGGCTAGCCTGCCGTGCGCGTCGCAGTGCCAGCTGGCGGTGATCTCGGGCATGCCGCGCCGCAGCACCCACGCATCGGCCCAGGCGCG
>CAXUIF010000134.1:6670-8803 GCA_964250995.1 uncultured Acidobacteriaceae bacterium | reverse complement strand
TGGGTACTGACTACATGGCGACTTCGCGTTACTCATCCAGCAGACTGAGAGAGATGCTGCTCGTCTAGGTAGCGTCAAGGTTCCCGTTAAGGCCCGTCTAACGCGAACTGTCAGGTAAGTTTGTTTGGCCGCGAGTTCGCAGATGGCTTCTTGCTGACGGCGCAACATATCGTCGGCTAGTGATTTGGGATCGTGGCCGATTCGACCTGCCGTATCAACCGGGGTAACTCTGCTTCGAGCGTAGTCCAGATCGTCTCGAAGTTCAGGATGAAGTATTCGTGCACGATTCGATTTCTCGTGCCCCGGATGGCTGTCCAGGGGATCTCCGGATGAGCAACAGCGAAGTCCGGGAAGCGTTCTTCGATCTTCGCGGCAATTTCCCCAAGGATGACAAGGTTCATGGTCACGGCGCGTTGCGTCTTCGTGTCTTCTTGAAACTCCCCGTAAGTCATCCCGTCTGCGAACTGCTTTGATTGTTGGGCAGCGATCGTCAGCTGCCGAAGGTATTCCAGAAGGCGGGAATCCATCAGATTGGCTCTGCCTCCGAGACCACCTCTTGCCGGAAGGTTGGCGGCAGATCGCCCGGCGTTCGCACATCCACCCGGACGCCGAGGAGTCCTCGGAGTTGCTCCTGAAGCGCGCCCAGGTCGAAGAGGGTGGTCTCAGGTAGTGTGTCGACAAGGATATCGAGGTCGCTGGTCTCTCGATCCAGACCGCGAAGGACGGAACCGAAGACGCGCGGGTTCGTTGTACGATATCGCGGAACGAGCTCTCGTATCGCTTCCCGCGTTTGCTCCAAAGCCTCAGATGGCCGCATCCCTGTCTCCCGTCACCATCCTAATCGCGTGCTGGCCACCAATTTGCGTTTTCGCTCCAGGACAGTCTCCGACAATGCGACTTTGGGAGACTAATCCTGGCTTGCCCCCGAGATGGGTCAGCGTCCGAATTGCCTCAAGTGATGATCTGTGTGAACAAAGCCCCACCTCATCCAATCCAAGTAGGACATCTGACCGAACAAGGAATGATCCACGCGAACCTGTTCTGCTCGCCGAAATCTCTCCATCTCGACAAGAACCTCGCGTTTGTCGCTTTCAAAAGGTCCAGGCTGCATTGTCGGCGTACCCACCTTGAGCACAGGTACGGTATAGAAATTCTTCTGCCATGGTGATGGCTCCCAAAGTGCTTTGGCTTTCAGCAGTTCCCTCGGTATCGGCACATTGACAAGAACATTGGGTAGCTCACCCATGGCAACCCGAAAGGCTCCACGTAGATGACAGAGCATCTCGGAGGCGCTCATGATTCCCCATTCGGCCTTATCGTCAGCCGTGACAGACCTGAGTCGGTGAACGATCTCGATCTGGTCATCATCATCTGCCAGCGTTTGCACGCAAACACTATACCCAGCTTCTAGACCTACTGGCATCGCTCTCTTCCTCATGCTGCGGTTAATAACGACAAACGCGGTTGTGTTGATTTAGAGCGCGACGGAACGCACTACGTCGGCGTGCGGAGCAGCAGGTAGCTGCCGAGCATGCCGAAGAGCAGGTCGGGGGACCAGGCGGCGAGGAGGGCGGGCAGGGAGTTCACGTTGCCCAGGTTCTCGAAGATGTTGGCGATCAGGTAGTACGCGATGGCGACGCCCATGGCGGTGCCGAGGCCGGCGATGTTGCCGCGTTTGCCGGTCGAGAGCGCGAACGGGACGGCGACGATGGCCATCACCAATGTGATAAGCGGGTAGGCGAGCTTGCGGTTCAGCTGGACGCGAAGGCGGGTGGTATCGAAGCCGGACTGTTGCAGGTCGTGGATGTAGCGGGTGAGTTCGTCGTAGCTCATCTCCTGCGAAGGTCGCTCTTGTTTTTTGAAGTAGGCAGGCTTTTCGCGGATTTCAGGAAACGTGGCAATGTTAAAGGTGTTGTAGCCGGCGGTGGTTTCGCCTCCAAAGGTGCGCTGCCAGCCATCTTCGAGCACCCAGCGGGAGGTTTGGGGATTCCAGTGGGCGGAGGCCGCAAACAGACGCCGCGTAAGGGCGAAGGTGCGGGGCTGGAATTCAAAGACGGTGAGGTTGGCAAAGACGTCTTTGTCGGGGTCGAAGAACTGGTAGTAAAAGATGCGGTGCGGATCGCCACTGCCGTT
>CAXUIF010000134.1:0-6660 GCA_964250995.1 uncultured Acidobacteriaceae bacterium | reverse complement strand
CTGGTAATAGAAGATGCGCGTGGGGTCGGCGGGGCCGGCGTTTTGGCCGGAGATCCACTTACGGTCGGGGCGCAGAAAGGTTTGGGTAGGCTTGCCCTTGATGGCGGAAAGCAGGGCCTCCTGACGGCGGTTGGCCTGTGGGAGGTAGAGCTCGTCGAAGGCAAAGAGCGAGACCGAAAGCACCGCGGTGATGACGAGGATGGGGGCGACGACGCGGTACAGACTAACGCCGGTGGCCTTCATGGCGGTGAGCTCGGAGGTGCGGCTGAGGGCGCCGAAGGTGATCAGGACAGCGACCAGGGAGCAGAGCGGCGTCATGTTGTACAGGATGAAGGGCACGAGGTTCAGCAGGTAGTCGCCGACGGTGACGAGCGGCGTGCGGTAACGGACGATGTCACCGATCAGCTCGAAGAAGGTGAAGATGAGGAAAAGGATGATGATGGCCAGGAGCACGAGCGCGAAGTTGCGGACGAAGCTGCTCATCACGTACTCGTCCAGGATGAGCGGGAAACGGCTGTGCAACGCGCGGCGAAGCCGCTGCATGGGGCCGGTGGAGAAGGCGAAGGAGTCGCCGCCGGCCGTCGCGGCGTCGTCGCGGGAGAGGGCTGGCCGGCGGATCGCCGCACCGAGCGAGGCGATGGCCGCCAGCGTGGCGCCGCCCGTGGACATTTGCTGCACGAGCAGAATGCCCGCCCCGCCGAAAAGGACGTTGGCCGCCCAGACCCCGACGCTTGCGGGGAGTTTGCCGTCGCGCGCCAGCGCCATGCCCATGGAGGAAGCGAAGTAGTACAGAAAGACGACGAGAAGCGTAAGGACGAAGGCGGCGCCCTTGCCGCCGCGCTTGGAGCTGAGGCCGAGCGGGACGCCGACGAGCATCAGAACAAGGCAGGCGGTGGGCATTGCGAAGCGGCGTTGCAGCTCGATTTTGTAGGGCTGAGTGACGGTGCGATTGGCACCTCGGGTGCGATGCCAGAGTTGCGGCGTGGGCAGGGCCTGCAGCGGGGTGTCGCGGCGGGTGATGTGCTCGGTCTCTTCCTGCTGTCCGGTTTGGACGGGAAGATCGCTGGAACTGAAGGTAGCCAGATCGTACTGGTCGGGGTGGGCGGCCGCGGTGTCGTGGCGGGCGCCATCGGAGAGCTCCAGATGCAGCGTCTGCCCGCCTCCGCCGAGCACAATCGCCTCCTTGGCGGTGATGATGTGCGGCGAGGCAGGGTTGGCAAGATCGGCCAAAAAGACATCTCGCCAAAGGGCAGAGCCGTTGCTGCCGGGCATCACGTCCTGCACGTAAAGGACGTAGTTCTTCAGGTCCTCATAGAAGACCCGCGGCTGCACGGCGATGGAAGCCTGGGTGGTTTTGGCTTGCTCTTCATAACGGAGCAGGGCCTGGGTGGCGCGCGGGGCGATCACAAGCGCGTTCAGCAGACCGAAGAGCCACGCACCCAGGGCCAGGACGCTGACGATGCGCAGGAAGCTGGTCACGCCAACGCCGGAGGCACGGATGGCGGTGATCTCGCTATCTGCGGCCAGCCGGCTGAGGCCGAGCAGGATGCCGATCAACACGGCCATGGGCAGGGTGAGCGTGAGGAAGTTCGGCAGCAGGTAACCGAACAGACGGAGCAGGTCTGTGGGCGAGGCAACGCCGCGCACAAACAGCTCCAGCAGGGGTAACAAGTACCGCATGAGCAGCACAAAGGTGAAGAGCAGACCACCAAGCAGGGCGTAGCCGACGATCTCGCGCAAGATGTAGCGGGTGAGGATGCGGGGGCGAAGAGGCATCAGGCGTTCTTAGGTGAGTGTAGCGTGGCGGGCATGGCAGGAGGGTGGTGCGGAACGCCCGAGTGGCGCGGCAAGGTGGAGCTCCCGGGGCAGGGTTGGTCGAGGGCTGGATCGGCGGCAGGGCCTGGGTACCTTTATCGTGGCCGGTTGGAACTATTGATTGCTTGACCCGATAGCACCCAAGTTGTACACCGGAGGAGGACACGAAGTTGTCCTTGGCTGAACATGATCAGGTGGCGTACGACACAGCGGCGGTGGAAGCAAGCGGCGGAGGACGCGGTCGCGGCAAGCCGCTTCGACAAGGAACGAGAGCGGTTGGCAGCGGAGGTGTCCCGGCGCGTCTGGGTGGCCAATGGGGGACGCGAAGGTGCCGAGGTGCGCGTGGAAGGGGCCCTGCTGGCGCTTGAGATGCTGGTGGCGGGTTCCCTCCAAGACAGTGTTGTGCGCGCCTCGCTGGCTCTGACGTATCTGGATGCCCTCGATGGGGCGCTCCGCTTAGCGGACTACGAGGACGCACCGGCTTTGCGGGCGGAGGCGCGATGGGCGACGGCGTACATGCAGCCGGAGCTGCCGCTGGTGCTATCCGCTGCGGAGGAGACCTCCGTGCCGGACACGCCTGCGGCGACCGGCGAGTCGAGAGCCGAAGGGCTCTATCGCATGCTGGCGGCAGAGGTGATGGAAAAACTCAGGCGAGCAGAGATTGCGGCGTGAACGGTTCCGCGGGTGCCCTGCTCGGCCGGCAGGCTTGCGCAGGGTACCCGCCTTTACAAAATGGGGAGAGCTAGGAGGCGGTGAGCCTACCCAGTGAGCGAACCGCGAGTGCCACGGCCGCTACGTCGCCGGAGAGTGCGACGGGCATGTCGGGCAGACCAGCGCCTTTGGTCAGGCCCCGCCGGAGGTAGAAGCCACCGTAGGTGCCGGCAGCCGCGCCCACAGTCCCCATCGCGATGCCGCCCGCAACGGGACGGCGGAACGCCGTAGCCACGATGGCGCCGACGAGGCCACCCAGGATCAGGCGTCCGGCGAGGGGCACGGGCGCGGTCCGGTTGGGCGTGTTGGGCAGTTTGTCGCCGATATACTCGCCCACCGCGGCGGCGGTGAAGGCGGCGACCGCGGCGGGGTGGCGCACCCAGGAGGCCCACGTGCCAGTGACCGGAAGCTTGCCCATGCTGGCGAACCAGGCCGTGACGGCTAGGGGCGTGAAGGACCGAAGTCCGGTGCTGACTCCGAGCAGGGGTGTAGCGACGTGGGCAATGATGGCTTCTTGTTTCATGAACGCTCCGGGACGCGTAAGTTGCGCCTCCTCCAGGTTGGATGCGTTCCCTGTGGGACTGCGGTCTCCCGTGGCGGCTGCAATCTCGCGTGAGCCGACGTCACCGGCCAGCCGCCGCGAAGCTGATCTGCGCGGAGTCGCCGGAACGTGGCTTTGGTTGGAGCTGGCCTGCCCACCAGCGGTCGTACATCGCTTCGAAGGCATCGGCCAACGAGGCGGATAAACCGGCGCCATCGCAGAGGACGCTCGCGGCCATCTCTTCGCGGAGGTTCTGGCGTATGCCTTGCAGTCGTTCTGGATCCGCCGTGAGCTGGTGAACGATATGTGCGAACTGGGCTTGATCGGAGGCGATCCATTCGCGCCGCCCCAACGCCCGGAGGATGGAACCGGCCATGCGCCCACCTATCCAGTTCCCGTCCAACGTGACAAGGGGGACGCCCATCCAAAGGGCATCGAAGGCCGTGGTCCCGCTGTTGAAGGGGATGGTGTCCAGGGCGACGTCGATGCGGTTGTATAGGTTCATGTGCCGTTCGTGCCCTGGTTCGTAGGGGATGAAAGAGACCCGGCCCGGCTCGACCCCGTGTTGCTGCAGGGTGGAGCGAATACGGCTGTGCGTCTCGCCCTGATGGGTCCCCTGGTCCTCCAGGATCAGGCGACTGTGTGGCACGGCCTTGAGCGTCTCTGCCCAAAGCGCCAGGGTGTCTTCACGGATCTTTGAGAGCCGATTAAAGGAGCCCAGGCGCACGGTGCCATCCGGGCAGGGAGCCCACAGGTCGTTTCGCAGCGAGCGGTCGCCGTGATAGGCGACGGCAAGGCGCGGCAGGCGCCAGAGACCTTCGCTGAAGCCCTCCTGAGCATGCTCGGGGGCGTCCTGGTCGGAGAGGAACCAGTCCATTTCGGTCAGCCCGGTGGTGCTCCAGTAGCCGATATAGGTGCATTGCACGGGCGCGGCGCGGCGCGCAAAGAGACCGAGACGATTGTTCGCGGTATGCCCTGAGGTGTCCAGCAGCACGTCGATGGATTCGTTGCGGACACGTTGGGTGGCGGCGTCGTCCGGGGAGCCCACAAGAGAAACCACGTTGTCAGCGAGGCCGCGGAGATGGGTAGCGCGCCCGTCGAAACGACCGGCGGTGGGAAAAACCGTGAGGTGAAACCGATCGCGATCCAGGTGCGCAAGCAGGGGTTCGAGGAACTCGGCAACGGCGTGCGTGCCCAGCTCTGAGGAGACCACCCCGAGTCGCAGGCGACGCCCATGGCGCGAGGCGCGGGCCAACGCACCCGGCGTGGTCCGGAGAGCCTCTGCCTGTCGCCGGAGCGGTTCGGGCACGATGGCCAGTTCCCAGCCGCGCGCCAAGTGCAACTCCTCTGCGGGCGTGATGTCGCGGGTGAAGGCGTGTGTGTACAGGAGATTGCTGTAGGCCAGCGCGCAGTCGGGCTGCACCTCCAGAGCTCGCTGCAGGGTGGCGACCACGTCGGCGATGCGGCCCTGCTCCCGCAGCGCTTCGGCGAGGTTCAGGAGGTAGCGCGGGTCGGCCGGCCGCAGCGCCGCTGCCTGTTCGAAGAGGGCGGCCGCTTCGGCAAAGCGGCCTTGACGCTTCAGAGCGCTGCCGCCGTTCAGGACGACTTCGACGAAATCCGGCAGAAGCGCCAGCGCGCGAGCGGAAGCGTCAATGGTTTCCTGGTAGCGACCGGCTGCATAGAAACACTGACTCAGATTGACGAAGGCGTGTCCGAGATTGGGATCCAGAGCGACTGCGGCGCCAAGGCTTTCAATTGCGTCTTCTGTACGCCCCAGAGCTTGCAGGGAAGACCCCATGTTGCTGAAGGCGAGGGCGTTGCCTGGCCAAAGCTGCAGTGACTTCGCGTAGCAGACGACCGCGCGCGCGTGTTCGCCGACCCCAGCCAGCGTGCAGCCCATGCTGTTGATCGCTTCGGGGTAGTCGGGATGCAGTTGCAGCGCTTTTGCGAGGGCTTTGAGGGCCTCCTGCGGCCGGCCCACTGCCAGCAGGGCGTTGCCACGTTGCAGTTCCGCCTCGGCTGCGGGCGGAGCCGCGCATCGAGGTGAGCCTGAGATGGTTGCCACGCCGAGGGGCTTGCGATCGAGGGCAGGGGATGACGTTTGAGCCGAAAATGGAGCGCTGGCCCTGTGGCAACAGAGCTTGTACTTGCGACCGGACCCACAGGCGCAGGGTGCATTGCGTCCTGGAGGATATGCAGCATGCTGGGTCTTGGGTGTTCCTGCGCGCCTCATGGCCAAGCTCTTCCGTTCTCCCTGCAGACGAGCTTGCAACGAAAGAACGGCGAAGGCTATGCCGCGAACAGGGCATTACCTTGGTTTGGGAAGGTCGGACCTAAGGGTCTGATGGAATTTCTCGAAGCAGCACCAAGCTGACCGCAGCGCCTGAAGGCGCGGTTACACAAGGGGCAGCTACGGCACGGCTGAAAGCCGTGCCCCTTCGGAAGCAAAGATGGTACGGCTGAAAGCCGTGCCCCTTCGGAAGCAGAGATGGTACGGCTGAAAGCCGTGCCCCTTCGGAAGCAGAGATGGTGCGGCTGAAAGCCGCGCCCCTTCGGAAGCAAAGATCCCTTCCTAAGCTCTTCAGAGCCCATAAAGGCGGAGTCTGCAGGCAATGGGCTTCGTCCAACTGCCTGGGGGGAACTAGATCTTTGCGGCGCGGTAGCGTTGGATGAGGTTGTTGGTGCTGCTGTCGTGGTGGAGGGCGTCTTTGGTTTCGAGCTCGGCGGCGATCTTTTGGGCGAGTTGTTTGCCGAGTTCTACGCCCCACTGGTCGAAGCTGTCGATGTTCCAGATCACGCCCTGGGTGAAGACAGCGTGCTCGTAGAGGGCGACGAGTTTGCCGAGCATCTCCGGGGTGAGTTCTTCGGCTAACAGGACGTTGGAGGGGCGGTTGCCTTCAAAGACGCGGTGCGGGACGAGCCAATCGGGGGTGCCTTCGGCTTTGACCTGCTCGGCGGTTTTGCCGAAGGCGAGGGCTTCGGCCTGCGCGAAGACGTTGGCCATGAGGATGTCGTGGTGGGGCCCGAGCGGGTTGAGGGATTTGAAGAAGCCGATGAAGTCGCAGGGGATCAGCCGCGTGCCCTGGTGGATGAGCTGGTAGAAGCTGTGCTGGCCGTTGGTGCCGGGCTCGCCCCAGTAGATCGGGCCGGTTTCGTAGGTGACGTGCTGGCCGCTGAGCGTGACGTGCTTGCCGTTGCTCTCCATGGTGAGTTGCTGGAGGTAGGCGGGGAAGCGCTTGAGGTACTGCTCGTAGGGCAGGACGGCGACAGTGGCGGCGCCGAAGAAGTCGGTGTACCAGACGGTGAGCAGGCCCAGGAGCGCCGGCAGGTTTTGCGCGACGGGCGCGGTGCGGAAGTGCTGGTCCATGGCGTGGAAGCCGGCGAGCATGGCGCCGAAGTTGTCGGGGCCGATGGCGATCATGGTCGAGAGCCCGATGGCGGAGTCCATGGAATAGCGGCCGCCGACCCAGTCCCAGAAGCCGAACATGTTTTCGGTGTCGATGCCGAACTTGGCGACCTCTTTGGCGTTGGTGGAGATGGCGGCGAAGTGCCTGGCGATGGCCGACTCGGGGGCGCCGGACTGGAGGAACCAG
>CAXUIF010000133.1:0-8810 GCA_964250995.1 uncultured Acidobacteriaceae bacterium | reverse complement strand
CAAGGCTGCCTTCGGCCCCGGTTCCCGGCGCGGTGCGACCCTGACCCGAAGCTCTCAGGCCAAAACGGAGCGCTGATTCTTCCGGGAAGGTAGAAAGGGAGGGACGACAACGTGGCCTTCCCTCCGGCACCGCAACCGTGGCTATAGAGAAGTCCGATGCCGGGAAAGAGGTAGACCGTTGACGTACTGGGCACATTCCGATCCGGATCGGGCTCCGCAGGTTCCAGGGAATCGATGGCAGCTCTTGTCCGAGCATTTGCAATCTGTGGCGGAGATCGCGCGGGACCTCGCGGAACGCGCGACCGTGAGAGGACCGTCGCTTGGCATGCTGGCCTTTACCGCGGGCATGCTACACGACTACGGGAAATATCAGGAATGCTTTCAACGCAAGCTGCAGGGTTTCCGGTCGAGGTGTCCGCACGCTATATACGGCGCGTTGGCGCTGCGGCAGATGGATGGAACCCAACGCCAGCTGGATCGCATGTGGCTGATGCCTGCGGTCTGCGCGGTGGCGGCACATCACGCGGGGCTGAAAGATGTTTACGAGCACCACAATGCAACCAGGCCAGACAGCCCCGCGGTGCGCGAGGAGAGGGAGATCGCAGAGCGGTTGTTCACAACGGCAGTGGCCGATCAGCCTCGCGTTCTCACTGCCTTAGGAATGCAGCGGGTGAGTCCGCAAACCGGCTCGGAGGATCTCCGCACTCGCATGCTGTTGAGCTGCCTGGTGGACGCCGACCGCCTCAACACCGCTGGTTGCGAGCCGGTGCAGCAGGACCTGTGCGCGGCGCAACGTCTGCAGCAGTTGACCGACTACCTGAACGGTGTCTCCGAGGCGGCGAAAGCAAAGGGGACCGCATCAGAGGTGCTGTTCGCACGCAGCGAGGTGCAGCGGTTGTGCCGTGAGGCGGCAAAGCAGAACACAGGGCTGTTTTCGCTCTCTGTGCCGACGGGTGGCGGAAAGACGCTGGCGGCTATGCGTTTCGCTCTACAGCACGCGACGGCCAGGCCGCAGGAACTTCGCCGTGTGATCGTGGTGATTCCGTATCTCTCCATTATCGAGCAGAACGCGAAGGTCTACCGCGAGGTCTTTGGGCCGGATGCGGTGCTGGAGCACCATTCGGGTACCGTGTACTCGTCCAATGGGAACGGCGGCCCAACGTGGCCCGTGGACGAAGAGGAGAGCGCCGACGGTTTAACGTCGCGAACGGTGGAGACGGAGAACTGGGATGCACCGGTGATCGTCACCACCAGCGTGCGCTTCTTCGAGTCGCTGTTTTCCAACCATCCGTCGGACCTTCGCCGCATTCACAACATCGCGCGCTCCGTCATCGTGCTGGACGAGGTGCAGACGCTGCCGCGCCGGCTGCTGGCGCCTCTGCTCGGGATATTGCGCGAGCTGACTGAGGACTGGGGCTGCACCGTGGTGCTTTCAACGGCGACACAGCCAGCCTTTGAAACGCGTGGCGCGCGGCAGACATACGGCTGGCCCGAGGGAACCGTAAAGCCGATCATCCCTCCGGAGACCGCAGCGGCAATGGCCCATACGCTGCAGCGCGTGTCCATCGACTGGGAGATTGAGACACCTGTGAGCTGGCGCGAGCTGGCTGCACGACTTGTCCGGCACCCGCAGGTGTTGTGCGTTGTGAACTTGCGAGACCACGCAACAGCAGTGTTCGACGCGTTGCGCAGCGAACTTGGAGATGCGGCCGGGGATGGGCTTCTTCACCTGAGTACGCGCATGTGCGCGGAACATCGGCTGCGGGTGCTGGATGAGGTTCGCGAGCGGCTGCGCGAGGGGCTGTCGTGCCGGATCGTCAGCACGCAGTTGATTGAGGCTGGCGTCGATCTAGATGTTCCGGTTGCGTACCGCGCGCTGGGGCCGCTGGACAGCATCATCCAAGTTGCCGGGCGCGTGGACCGGGAAGGTCGCGCAACGGCATCGGCGGGAGCACCAGCGGGAAAGCTGGTGGTATTTCTGCCGCAGGACGATCGATTGCCAGGAAAAGATTACAAGGATGCGACGGTTGCGGCAAAGGGTGTGCTCGATGAGTTCGATGAGGTTGAGACCTGCGACCTCGATGCCGTGGGAGAGTTCTTCCGCCGCTACTACGGCATTGCCGGAGAGAACAGCAGGGGTGAGGACCTGGCCAGGATGCGTGCGGGTGACGCGCCGCAATTTCGCTCACTCGCGGATGCCTTCGAGATGATCGATTCGCGGACAATCAGTGTGTTTGTGCCGTATGGGGAGGGCGCGGAGATTCTGCGGCAGTTAGCGAACGCCAAGTTTCTGAATCTCGATCTGTTGCGAAGGCTGCAGCGGTACACGGTCTCGCTCCAGCCGTATGAGTTCGAGGCTGCAAAGACTCAGGGACTGCGCGAGGTGTGGGCTGGCAGCAATTTATGGACCTGCGAAGCCCTGCAATACAGCGCTGAGAAGGGCCTACTGCCTCAGCTGCCCGCTAATGCTTACCTGCAATAGAGCTGCCCCGAGATCATCCGCGAGGTAGTCATAACCGTGGTCGTTAGCATTTCTACGGAAGAAGGTCGGCCAATGTACCCGCCTAGCCAAGATGGGACGCGCCCCGATAACGAGTGCGGTTCCACCGCCGAATCCCATATTGGATTTCGGCCTCAACAAAAGTAACCTCAATCATCCCCGAAAGTGGAGGGCAAGCATGCCTCTGAAGATCCGCCTTCATGTCAGTGGTGACTTCGCCTGCTTTACCTCGCCTGTATCGAAGGTGGAGCGCTACTCGTACCCGCTGCCGACGCCTTCGGCAGCGAGGAACATTCTGGACGCGATTTTGTGGAAGCCGGAGTTTCGCTGGATTGTGACGCGCATCTCTCTCGTACGCCACCCGTGCGGCGTGGATGCGCTGCCCGCGACCATTTCGCTGAAGCGCAACGAGGTGCAGAGCACCATCGCTCCAGGCACTGTGCGCGGCTGGATGCGCGAGCCCTCGACCTATGAGCCGCTGGCGGCCGGCGCGGGGCAGGGGACGGACGGCACACCGCGCATGACGACCGCGCTTAAGAATGTGGCGTATGTCATCGAGGCGTTTCCGCAGGTGTTCGATACGAACGGCGGCGAGAACACACCCAAGAAGTACGTGGAGATGTTTGAGCGCCGTGCTGCAAAGGGGCAATGCTTTTCGCGGCCGTATTTGGGTTGCCGCGAGTTCGCAGCGGAGTTCCGCCTGGGCACCGATGCGGACACGCCGCTGCGTGTGACGGAAGACCTAGGCCGGATGCTGTATGACATTTCCCATACCGCCGCTGGCCGCCGTTCGTACTTTTTTGAGGCGCGGCTGGTGGAGGGTGTGATGGAGACGCATCCCGAGGTGGTGCTGACGGACGAGGCGGTTCGCGCGGAGGTGCTGGCATGTTCGTACAGGCGCTAGCCGGATACGCAGACACACACCTCCGGAGGCAGCTCGATGATGTTGCGTTTGAGGAGCGACCGGTGCAGTACGCTTTGCAGATCAGGAAAGATGGCCGGTTTGATGGAGTTACGTCGCGCTTCACGGAGGTGCTGGTAGTAGCACCGGCCAAGAAGAAAAACGGCACGGACAAGCCGGCGAAGACGCGTTTGCAACCGCAGTTGCTGTCCGTACCCCGATCGCCGGTGAACCGTAATTCGGTGGTGCATCCGCTGCTCGGCTCGGACGACATCAAGTACGTCCTGGGCCCGGGCCCGTGGACGCAGCCGAAGGAGAGAGAGAACCACCGTGAGCGGCACGAGGCCTTTGTGTCCTTGATTCGAAAGGTGGCGCAGGAGACCGGAGACCGCGCTCTGGCCGCCTGCACTCTCTTCTATGATCAACCGGCAGAGTTGGAGCGGGCACGTGAGGCGCTGGCGAAGGTGACGCCTGGCAGCAACGTTGTGCTGTCCGTCTTTGCGGAGGCCGTGACGGAGCGCGACGAGGTGCGTACATGGTGGCGTACGCATTATGAGGCAAGCACGGCTAAGCGCGGATCCGGGGAGATAGCCGAGTGCCTGGTCTCGGGAAAGATCGGTTCAATCCCACCGACGCACGCCAAAATCAAGGGTACTGCGGCACTGGGCGGACAGGCCGCGGGTGTCTCGTTGATGTCGTTCGATAAAGCGGCGTTCCGGTCCTATGGATGGGATCAGAATGCGAACAGTCCCGTCTCTGCCGACCGGGCCATGGCCTATGTGCTTGCGCTGAACGACTTACTGAAGCCGGGCAGCCGCAAACGGAAGGACTTCGAGGGCGTTGCGTTTCTTTTCTGGCTGAAGCGGGACGTAGACATCGCGTACAGCTCCCTCCTGGAGGAGCCGCCGGGAGAGCTGTTGCTGGACCAGGCAAAGGCGATCATGAGCCTGGAGCACAACGCCTTCCTGAACAAGGAAGAGCGGAATGAGCTGTATCTTGCCGCCGTCTCCGCGACGGGTAGCCGGCTGGTGCTGCGGTCGTGGTCCAGCAGGCCGCTGGGAGATGCCCTGGAAGCGCTGCTCGACTTTTGGGAGCAGCTGAAGATGCAGCCGCTGACCCGCGACCAGCCGCCCAGGGCCGACCCGTTCTGGAAGTTGCTGTATGCGCTTGATCGAGAGGGCAAGCCGCCGGCCAGCCGGACGGTGGCGCTTCGCAAACGGGCGTTGGAAGGCCGGGGTAACCCACTGGGATACCGCATCCTCTCCGAGGTCCTTGCCCGCATGCGCGCGGACAAGGACAAGCGGCGTGATCTTGCCGCGCTCGGCCTCCTTCGACTCTGCCTTAACGATCTGTATGCCACCTCTGGAAAGGGAGAACCCATGCCTGCCGCTCTTGACGAAAACGATCCCCATCAGCATCCCGCATATGTTTGCGGGCGACTTCTGGCGCTGCACGACAGTTTGCAATGGCGCACGTTTGAAACTGCAGGGGAGTCGCAGCCGAACTCAACCGTGGAGGATCGCTACTACACGCTGGTGATGAACTCGCCTTCCATTGGACTTGCGAAGGTCTTCGATCTTGGACGTAAACACCTTTCCAAGCTGCGCAAGCTCGACGCGAAGGTGGGAACGAAATTTGCAGATTCGTTCACGCGGCGAATCTGTGATTTGGAAGAGCGGCTTGACGGCGTACCACCGGCGCAATTCGACCTGCATGACAAGGCACGCTTTGCGCTCGGCTTTTATCACGAGAAGGCTCCGCGCTTTAAGTCTCGCAAGACCGTGGACGTTTCCGCGGAACCCGCTATCGACTCCAATTCCAACGTCACCAACGAGGACAAACAGTGAGCACGATCCAGAACCGCTACGACTTCGTCTACTACTTCGATTGCCAGGATGGGAACCCGAACGGCGATCCCGATGCAGACAACCAGCCCCGTACCGATCCTGAGACAACAAATGGCCTTGTCTCCGACGTTTGCCTGAAGCGCAAGGTGCGGGACTACGTCTTCCACGCCAAACAGCACAATGGCGCCCAGGAACATGGCTATGACATCTTCGTGCTCTCGGGCAACACTCTCGAAAGTCGGCAGCGCATGCCGTACGACAATCTGAAGCTCGACAACACGAAGGAAAAGCAGGCATCCAACGTCGCCGTGGCGCGCACCTGGATGTGCCAGAACTTCTTCGACGTACGCGCCTTCGGTGCGGTGATGTCGACTACGGACTTCAACTGCGGCCAGGTCCGCGGTCCGGTGCAGTTTACGTTTGCACGCTCGGTCGATCCCGTCTTCACGACGGAACACACCATCGCACGGCAGGCGTTCACCGGCGAGAAGGACATTAAGAACAGCACCGGCACCTTTGGCAAAAAGCACACGCTTGCATATGGCCTCTATCGCATGCACGGCTTCATCAATCCTGTTTTTGCCGATCCGGGCGCGGACCCCGCAAAGGCCAAGGGAACGGGCTTCACCGAGGACGATCTTGCCCTGTTGTGGAAGGCGCTCGGCGGCATGTTGGACCTGGACCATTCGGCCGCGCGTGGTTTGATGAGCCCGCGCGAACTGGTGGTCTTCAAGCACGCATCACGGCTCGGGGAAGCGCCCGCGCAGCATCTGTTCGAAACCGTGTCGGCGAAAAAGAAGGACGGCATCACGGTCCCGCGCAGCTATGCTGATTACGACCTCTCCGCCCCTGCTCCCGGTCTGTTGCCGGGGTACGGCGTCGAGGTCCTGTACCCCTTGCGCCGGGCCTGAGCCGAGGTGCGATGGACCAGCCGGCGCTCTACACGGAAGACGATTTGCTGCCGCTCTCGGGATTGGCCCACATGGCTTTCTGCGAGCGGCGGTGGGCACTGGTGCATGTGGAGCAGCAGTGGGCAGACAACCGCTACACCGTGGAAGGCACGCAAGGGCACGAACGCGCGCACAGCGGAGAGGCGGAAAGCCGCCCCGGGATGTTGGTCCGGCGCACGCTGCCCTTGCGTTCGCTGCGCCTGGGTCTGTGCGGCCAGAGTGACGTGGTGGAGTTCCACGCGTCTGACGAAGAACACGCAGTGCCGCTTCTTGGGCGCGCTGGCCGATGGCGGGCGGTCCCTGTAGAGTTCAAGCGCAGCCGCGACAAGGCTGGAAGCATCGCGTACCGGCTGCAGTTGTGCGCCCAGGCTATGTGCCTGGAGGAGATGCTTGGCACGCTGGTGACCAGCGGCATCGTTTACGACGTGAGTGCAAATCGCCGCACGTCGGTCGTGTTCGCTAAGGAGGTCCGAAGGGAGGTAGAGCGGCTTGCTTTGCTTATGCATTCCATGTACCGCACCGGCGAGACACCGCCTGCTTTGCAAAAGCCAGCCTGCACAAAATGCTCACTGCGCCAGGTGTGCCTGCCCGGAACGGTCGGAAGCGAGCCCGCGGAGAATGGTCTAGTCGAGCGTCATTTGGCACGCGCCATCAAGGAATCTGCGGCATGAAACCGCTGCTGAATACCTTGTTTGTCACAACGCAGGGGGCCTACCTCTCGCGAGATGGCCTAACAGTGGCGGTCTCCTTGGAGCACGAGGTACGCGCGCGCATCCCGGTCCATACACTGTCTTCTATCGTTTGCTTCGGGGCGGTCACGTGCAGCGCCTTCGTTCTGCAACTGGCCAGCGAGCATGGTGTCGCCCTCGTTCATCTGACGGAGCACGGCCGGTTCATTGCCCGTATGCAGGGACCCGTGAGTGGCAACGTGTTGCTTCGCCGCACACAGTTCCGCATAGCGGATAACCTCCACGCCTCTGCAGCCATTGCCCGCTCGATGCTTGTGGGCAAGTTGCACAACAGCCGCACGGTGATGCTGCGCGGTGCGCGGGAAGCAACTTCGCCCCAGGCCCAGGAGGTGCTGAATCACGCGGCGCTACGGCTATCACGCATAGTTCCTGATCTCGCACGTGCCGAGGATCTCGACATATTGCGCGGGTTTGAAGGTGACGCGGCGGCCATCTACTTCGGCGCCTTCAACGCTCTCATTTCCGACAGCTCTGGTGCATTTCGCTTTACAGGCCGTAGCCGCCGTCCGCCTCTGGATAACGTAAATGCGCTGCTCTCGTTCCTGTATGCTTTGCTGGCAAGCGATGTGGCAGGAGCGCTGCAGTCGGTAGGGCTCGACCCGCAAGTAGGCTTTCTGCACCGCGACCGGCCAGGGCGTGCGAGTCTAGCGCTGGACTTGATGGAGGAGTTGCGCTCGCCGCTGGCAGACCGCGTTGCGCTGAGCCTGATCAATCGCAAACAGGTGCGCGCCAGCGGCTTCCATCGAAACGAGACCGGCGGCGTCACTATGTCGGACGATACCCGCAAGGCCGTGCTCGCTGAATGGCAGTCCCGCAAGGCGGAGGAGCTCCGGCATCCTTTCCTGAACGAGACCGTTATGGTGGGACTGCTGCCGCATGTACAGGCTCTTCTGCTGGCTCGTCATCTTCGCGGGGACCTGGACGGTTATCCCCCAATGCTTTGGAAGTGACATTCTCAGCAGCACAGGAGGGCCCGTCTTGTTTCTCGCAATCGTGAGCTATGATGTGAGCACTCGCACGCCTCAGGGGCGGCGCCGGCTAAGGCAGGTGGCACGTGCCTGTGAAGACTACGGCCAGCGCGTCCAGAACTCTGTTTTCGAGTGCTGGTTGAGCACGGAATCTCTTCTAATGCTTCGCAAGCGTGTCCTGGATGTAATCGAGCTGACAGAAGACAGTCTCCGCATCTACTTCCTTGGCGAACATTGGCAGGGACGCGTCGAACACTTTGGTGTGAAATCGGCGCTTGACCCCCAGGGCCCGCTCATTTTCTAAAGAGGTCTTTTCCACATCGCGCACCTGCTGCACTCCGGAAGTGTGCAATGCAAATCTCCAACAAAATTGGAAGCGAGCAATCGGCCGCTCTCTTCCTCGCGGACCATGCGCGATAATGGCAGCTAAGCTCTGGCCACACAAAAACTTGCGGCCCGAACCGTCGCGCCCCTCGCGGGCGCGTGGATTGAAACTCGCCTTCTGGTAAGGGTCTGCACCTTATCGTCGTCGCGCCCCTCGCGGGCGCGTGGATTGAAACATATAAGGATGAATGAGATAACTACAAGGCGAGGTCGCGCCCCTCGCGGGCGCGTGGATTGAAACCGCAGCATGGGGGGCTACACCCGGCGGCGGAAGGGCGTCGCGCCCCTCGCGGGCGCGTGGATTGAAACCAGTACATCGACTGGGTAGCCGTCCAGCTCGTGGCCGTCGCGCCCCTCGCGGGCGCGTGGATTGAAACACCGCCCTTCCCGCATGTTGCGGGTGCGCGGGGCCGTCGCGCCCCTCGCGGGCGCGTGGATTGAAACGGATGGTACGGTGGGACCTTCATAAACAAGTTCGGGTCGCGCCCCTCGCGGGCGCGTGGATTGAAAC
>CAXUIF010000132.1:0-8867 GCA_964250995.1 uncultured Acidobacteriaceae bacterium | reverse complement strand
GTTTATCTCTGACCTAAGCACGGTGGCCGCGGCTTATGCGCTGAACAACTTCATCTCCTTCGCGACGGTAGGTGGCCAACCGTACGTAAATATCAAGTCTGCAACGAGCAATAACAATAACGATGTGGCGCCGTTTAGTGCAGCCAACCCATCTCCGGGTTGCGTCGATACGGGCAGTCCCGGCAACCCTCCCTTCACCTGCACGGCATCGGGGTTGGCGCACGCCTTCGCAAATGCCTACAACCTGGTGGATTCAGTCCGCTATGACGGCTCGTTTCCGAGCGGTAAAGCCCGCCAAGCGGTACCGGGTAACAACCAGAGCGTGGTGCCCCAAGCCATGATCAATACGATGGGAAACATTCTGCAGAGTTGCGTGGACTCGGCGGGTGGCACGGTCGGCAACTTCTCCAGGTATGTCCCAGGCAACGCGACCAGCACGCACTGCGGCGACCTGTTCTACTACGCCACGCCACCGGGCAGCACCACAGCGCCAACCAACACGCTCCAGGTCGCGTTGAATATGGCAGCGTATCCAAATCACAATGTGGACGCGCTGTTCAGACTGCAACCGCGCGCTGTGTTCTTCACGCCGGGTATGTCTGTGGATACGATGGGCAGCGGCTCGCAAGTCATGTCCCTCACCCTGTCGATCTTCTATAAAGGCACGGGCCTGACCGGAGATACCGGTCTGGTTCACCCTGTCGACGTCGCTCTGGATGGGCTGGACAACGTGTATGTGATCTACGGCGGCCGCACTGCGGGGGTTAGCGGCATGGAAGAGCTGAAGGCAGATGGGACAGGTGTCTTCAACGTTCCATTCACAACGGGGCTGACGAACCCTGCATCCGTAGCGCTGGACGCCAACGGCTTCGCCTGGGTAACCGACGATACACCGAGGACGGGCGGCGTGAGCGGCTTCTACACCAGCGTGAACTCCAGTGGGAGTTTGAAGAGTAACGGCCTGTTATATAAGTCCATCGCCGTCGCCAACGGGTCTGCCGCCGGTCTGGCCATCGACGCCTTCAACAACCTGTTCGTTACGCGCGATAGTAGCGACGCCAATCAGACTGCCTTTCTTTACACGGCCGCGAACGGCTTCTATAGCTCGGCGCTGACAGGTAACAAGCTGGGCTTTCCTTTCCAGAAGGCAGGCGTGGACAACCTTCACAACTTCTACGCCGTGGGGAGCTCAGGGGCAACCACGAAATGGCTGATCAACGCTTATGGCAGTTATGGCGGCAATCCCACCTGCAACTCCGTTGCGACTGCGCTAGCGACTACAGGCGGTTTCGGCCTGGCCATCAACAATAACGGCGGAAATCTGAATGCATTCGTGCCTCTGCAAAACCAGGTCGGCACCATGAACGCGTTTGGAGGCAACGGATCAAATGCGGACGCCTGTGCTGGCGTTTCGAACCAGGTCAATCCAGCAGGCACCGCGACGACGACCTCCGCGACCCCAGGCGGCTCGGCGTTCGACGGGTCCCTGAACCTCTTTTGGACAGACCAGAGCGCAGGCAAGATCTTCTACCTGCCCAACGCCGGCGGGTTGAACGACATCTCGACGACAACGGCGAGCACCCTTCTGCCCTGCTACATTCCGGCGGGCGGCTCGGCCTGCGACGACCCGACCAGCGCCACGCTGCACGGCATGGCGATCGATAGCGCCGGAGCCATGTGGTACCTCAGTGGCGCCGGGAAATATGGCATCGTGCAGACGTTGGGCGTTGCGTCGCCGGTGTGGCCACTTCTAGCAGCGGAAATGTCCGGCCTCATCGTGCAGTAAATCTGGCCGGTCCGTCATGGTCAAAGGCGGATCCGTCAGTATGATCATCCGACTGCGTGAGACTCCAAGAGCAGCGGCCATGGGGTGCCGCGAAGCTACTGGCCGAGGTCGACGGCTTCGCAAGGCGTTCGGGTCACCGTCTCGTTTTCCGCAGCCCTTGCCGGCCCTGCACAAAGGCTTCCACAAGGAGCGTCTGGGCAGCACCTAGACTAGGGGGAATGGCTGTTCTTGCAATGCCGATGCCGTCGAACGACGGCCTGCCGTCTTCGATCCAAACAGAGATTACGGTCCTGGGGGCGATGCTGCTGGACGCGGTCGCAATCACGGATGCGACGGCCAAGCTGCGCTCGGAAGACTTCGCGCTGGATTCGCATCAGCGAATCTACCGCGTCATGTCGGACCTGCTGGCGCAAGGGCACGCCGTCGATCTGATCACGGTGATGGATGCGCTGAGCCGCCGCAAGGAACTGGATGCGGTCGGTGGGGCGGCGTACCTGGCGTACCTCACGGAGGGCATTCCACGCAGTCCGAACATCGAGAGTTACGTCCGCATTGTTAAGGACAAGAGCCTCCTGCGGCAGCTGTTGGGCATCTTCAACGAAGGCATGGCGCTGGCAAGCGACCAGAGTGAAGATGCGACGCAGGTTCTGAACAATGTCGAGGTGAAGCTCGCCGAGGTAGCCGATTCTGCTATCCAGCGCGGCTTTTCGAATATTCCCGACATTGTGGCTGCGTCGTTTGGGTCCATTGACGCGCTGTATGAGCAGGGGCGCGAGGTCACCGGGCTAGCAACGCACTACATCGAGTTCGACAAGATGACCTCGGGCCTGCAGAACGGCGAGCTGATCATCATCGCGGCGCGGCCCTCCATGGGTAAGACGGCGTGGGCGATCAACATCGCGCAGAACTGTTCGGTGCGCGATGGCAAGGTCGTGGCCGTATTTTCGCTCGAAATGAGTAAGGAAAGTCTGCTGCGGCGCATGCTGGCGAGCGAGGCCATGGTGGGCAGCCGCAAGCTGCAAACGGGTTTCATCCCGCGTGAGGACAAGGGCAAGCTGATCGCCGCGCTGGATCGCCTCATGAACTCGAAGATGTTTGTGGACGATACGCCCGGCATTACGCTGGCGGAGATGCGCGCCAAGGCGCGGCGGCTGAAGCAGCAGGAGGGCGGGCTCGATCTGATCGTGATCGACTACCTGCAGCTGATGACGGGCTCCACGACCGGCGCCCAAAAGAAGTTCGAAAACCGCACGCAGGAGGTCAGCTCCATCTCCCGCGGGCTCAAGGCGCTGGCGAAAGAACTGGGGATTCCCGTGCTGGCCTTGTCGCAGCTGTCGCGCGGGTCGGAGCAGCGTACCGGCGACAAGAAGCCCCTGTTGAGCGATCTGCGCGAATCGGGGTCGATCGAGCAGGACGCGGACGTGGTGGCGTTCATTCATCGCGAGGAGTACTACGACCGCGAGAACGAGGACGTCAAAGGCAAGGCAGAGATCATCATCGCCAAGCAGCGCAACGGGCCCACAGGCTCGCTGCGGCTGGCGTACCTGAGCGACTTCACGAGGTTTGAAAACCTCGCCAACAGCGAGGACTTCGGGGGAGACGCGTATTAGCGCGAGTTGGTCAGGTGTTCTTTGGCACAGCGCAAAAACTGGGGCGCAACTGGACGCAGACCAAGAAATCCGTTTTGCGTGTATCCGAACGGAACACATGCCCGCAGCCGCATGACGAGCACGGGGGAGAGGCAATCGTGGTTGTGTCCAGTACCCTGTTGTAGATGCGTTGGAACGGTTTTTTCATTGGCCCTGCCCAGAGGGTCGCGGCATTGCTGCTGCTCATTCTCTTTGGAGAATGCCTGTGGACGATCGCGCACCAGCCGTTGAACTCGGATGATTACCGGTATGCGCGGTGTGGGCGGGAGATGTGGGAACGACCTTCGCCGTTGCAGGGGTACTTCACGACCTGCGGCAACCTCCACGGTGACGGCACGCTCGCCTACCGGGCCGCAGGCTTGCCGCTTACGGTGCAACGGTGGACGTTGCTGGGCATAGACCAGTTCCGCAAGCCGGCAAACCGGCTGTACAGCGGCGGGTCGTTGAACGGCAGCACATGGGAGGCACGGCACGAGCTTGCCTACGTGAAGTGGCTGGTGCGTCTGCCGTTTGCGCTGTGCGCCGTTTGGTTGGGGGGCGGACTTTGGTGGGTGGCGCGGCGGCTGTACGGCAACGAGGGTGGAGCCCTGGCGTTGGCGCTGTATGTGTTTTCCCCGGCGATCGTGCACTATGCCACCACGCCAAACAACGAGATTCTGGCACTCTGGGGGCTCTATGGCCTGGTGTACACGGCCATCGGCGTCGCGCATGCGCTGCAGGGTCCCCGGCGAAAGTGGCGGCCTCGGATCGCGTTGTTGACGGTCGCGCTCGGACTGACGGCTGCCGCGCATCTGGTCACCGCCATGGTGGGCTTTGCGGCGGGCGCCATCTTTTTCTACTACCTTGCGGAGCGTCGCCGCGCCTACGTGGCGCAGATCATGATCTTTGCGGCGCTTGGCGCTGTCGCTTTGTTGTTTGCGAGCTTTTCCTTTCGTCTGGCGCCTTTCTCGTATGTGTTTACGGGAGGTGCGGGGCGGTTCTGGTTCTCTCTGGAGGATGCCCGCCGCTTCGCGCATCAGCCCGCCAATGCACCCCTCCTGATCGCCACGGCGGTCGCGCTGGTGGTGTATGCCGCGGCGCGGCGTTCGCGATACTTCGGCAACACGACGCCGCTGTTGATGGTGCTCGCGCTCGCGCCGCTCTACACGACCCAGGTCTTCAGTGCGCCGTGGCTGTGGGCGCTGCCGTTCTTGTGCACCTTCGTGGGCGGCGTCTTTGCCGACGTGCTGGAGTCCCGGCAACGGCGGGTCTTTCTGCTGCTATCCGGGGCCACAGTTGTGGCGCAGGCGACGCTGTGCTGGACCGTGTTGCGCAGCGCCGCTGCAGGGTAGGCGCACGGTCCCGTGACCCGAAAGCTGTACGGCGCTTTGGCCCCGTCAACCACCGTTTGTGCATCCAAACCCACAAACACACCCGCTCAGCTGCTGAGCTTATCGAGGCCCCAGAACGCCGTGACGACGTTGCCGATCCCTTTTCGTACGCCTACGCATCCCTTGCTCCGCCGCCCCGTGATAGCCGCTCTGCTTGGCAGTTGCCTGTTGCTTCCTTTGAGCGGCTGCAAGAATCATCACCTCAGCTTGTCCAGCCTGTTCCATCATCGCAAGTCGAAGTCCAAAGCGAACACCGCGGAGTTCAGTGACAATCTGCAACAAACGGTAGCCTCACCGCAAAGCGCGCTGCTGAAGGACAGCAACTTCGGCGACGACCAGCCGACCGTGCAGCAGTTCTACGAGGATCGTGACTGGGAACTCGCCTGGACTCGCGACGGCAAGCCGACGTCCACAGCGACGGCGCTGATCCAGCTGTTTACCGATGCCGATAAGAAGGGTTTGCGTCCCGAGGACTACGACGGGCAGCACTGGCAGGAGCATTTGCATGGGCTCACGGCAGCGGAGAACGACCAGAACGCGGTGGCTCAGTTCGATGTTGCCGTTACCGTCGCGGCGGTGCGGTACCTCAACGATCTGCATCTGGGCCGGATCAATCCGCAGTCGCTGAATTTCGACGTTGATGTGCCCGCCAAGCGCGCGGCCTTCGATCTGCCCACGTTGCTCAACGAGCAGGTGGTGGATGCGGACGACGTGGCGAGCGTGGTGCAGAGCGTAGAACCGCAAAACCCTTTGTACAAGGCCACCGAGGGAGCGCTGCCGCACTATCTGGAGCTGGCCGTGAAGGTGGCGGCACAGCCCCAACCGGTGCTGCCCACGGTAGACAAGCCCGTGGCTCCGGGCGGCAGCTACCCGGCGTTGTCGCAACTGGCGCAGCGGCTCGCCCTGGAGGGCGATGGCACGACGCAGGCGAACGGCAGTCAGTACACGCCGGACCTCGCGCAGGCTTTGCAGCACTTCCAGGCGCGTGTGGGGTTGACCCCGGACGGCAAGCTGTCCAAAGACACGGTCGCTGCACTAAATGTGCCGATGAGCGTGCGCGTGCAGCAGATTGACGATGCGTTGGAGAAGTGGCGTTGGTTGCCGGACGAGTATGCGAAGCCGCGCCTGCTGGTCAATCTGCCGGAGTTCTACGTGCGGGCCTATAACCCGGGGGGCGACCTGGCATTCAAAATGAAGGTGGTTGACGGCGAGGCAGAAGGCAATCACGATACACCCGTGTTTGTGCGGACCATGAAGTACATGATCTTCCGGCCGTTCTGGAACCTGCCCGTATCCATCGTGAAGAAGGACTTGATGAAGCACTTGGGCGGCGCCGGCAAGGGCTACCTGGAGGCCCATGGCTATGAGGTGACCAACGCCAGCGGCGAGCCCGTGAGCAGTTGGACGACGGATGATCTGGAGCACTCGCGCTATCTTGTGCGGCAGAAGCCGGGGCCGAAGAACTCATTGGGACTGGTGAAGTTCATGTTCCCGAACGAGTACGACATCTATATGCACTCCACGCCGGAGATCAACCTCTTCAACCTGGCACGGCGCGATCGCTCGCATGGCTGTGTGCGGCTGAACGATGCGGAGAAGATGGCCAACTGGGTGCTGGAGGGGCAGGGCGACTGGGATGCCAACAAGATCCACGAAGCCATGTTCGGACAGCCCTTGCAGGGTGATGACACGGACGCAGGGGTCGCTGCCAGGCAGCACAGCAGCAGCGCTGCGGACTCCGGACCGAGCTCGACCAGCAGCGAGGTCAAGGACAACAAGCAGGTGAATCTGAAGACACAGCTGCCGGTTGTGATCACCTATTTAACGGCGAATGCGGATGAGGATGGCACGATGCACTTCTTCAACGACATCTACGGCTACGACAAGAATCTCAACGATGAGCTGGCCAAGCCGCGGCCCTACGATCGCAAACCTGTGAAGATCAATCCGAAGTTGACGCCTGGTGAAACCGAGTAGCGCGTTGATTGCTGAAAGTGGACTGCAAGAAAAACGCCCCGAACGCTAGTTCGGGGCGTCGCGTCTGTCTTCTGATTACTTCTCTGCGGGGGCTGTCATCTTTTCGTGCATCTTCGCAACCAGGGCTTCGGGGGCGACGCCGGCCATCATGCCCTGCAGCTTGGTGCCCAGGCTGGCGGAGTAGACGTGCTCGTTGCCGGCCATCAGGGCCTTGAAACCCTGCTTGGCGACCTCGTACGGCTCGGAGTCCTTCTTGCCCTCTGTGCCAACCTTGGTGTCGCCCAGGTCGGCGCGGTTGAAGAAGTTGGTGTCGGTTGGTCCCGGCTGAAGCGCCGTCACGGTGATGCCGGAGTCCTTGAGTTCGAAGCGAAGGCTCTTCGCAAAGGAAAGATCGAAGGCCTTGGACGCCGCGTAGACGGCTTCCTTGGGAGCCACCATCTCGGCCGCGATCGACGAGGTGATCAGGATCCGGCCTTCGCCCTGCTTTACCATCTGCTGCACGGCGCGCTTGGCGATATGCACGGTGCTCTCGCAGTTCAGGCGAACGATGTTGATCTCTTTCTGGAGTTCGGTCTCCGCGAACAGGCCGCCTACACCAACGCCCGCATTGATCGCGATCGCGTCGAGCTTGCGTCCGGTGGACTCGACCTGCTGCCAGAACTGCTGGCAACCGTCGAAGGTCGCCAGATCCGCTTGAACGGGGGTGATGGTGGTGCCGAGCGACTTCAGTTGGGAAGCTGCCTGGGTGATGCCGGCATCTTCTGCGCCAATCAGGACGTCGTAGCCGTTTTCGGCGAACACCTTCGCCAGTTCGAAACCGATACCGCTGGATGCGCCCGTAACTACTGCAAACTTTTCTGCCATTGCCCGATCCTCAGCTCTGGCCGTCCCGGCCGTGAGCTCCAGAGGGTCAGATGCGTGTGACGGCGTGTGGGTTAACGTCGCCCTTTGAGGCTGATTTCTGCAGGAAAGTAAGATCTAGTTGGTGCCGAAGAAAGGACTCGAACCTTCACACCCTTGCGAGTACATGGACCTGAACCATGCGCGTCTGCCAATTCCGCCACTTCGGCTCACTCGCCGATGCATAGGCATCCGCGCTGTGACAATTTAGTCTCCCAGACCCCGCCGTTGCTGTCAATCGGGTTGGGCCGGGTACACTGGGTGCACGAAGCTTGATTGCACGCGGGCCCGTCCTTACGGCAGTTCAACTTTTCTGGAGCACAGTGCCTGCATGAGTGAATCGTCCGCCTCATTTCCTGCTTCGAACGCGCCCATCCCCGAAGAGGTCGCGGTAGAGATACGAAGCATTGCCCATGAGTTGTCCAACTCGCTCGAGGTGATTGTGCAAACGAGCTACCTGCTGTCCATGGCGGAGCTCAAGGAGCCGGCAGCGGAGTGGCTGCGCATGCTGGATTCCGGTGTAAACAAGGCGCTGGAGCTGAACTCACAACTGCGCGAGTACATCAAGGCGCATACGCCTCGTTAGCCCTTCTAGTCCAAGGCCGCGATCGCGGCGACGATTCGGTCCATGGCGACGCGGTCGGCCGAGCCGGGTTCGTGATTGTCCACGAGAATGGAAAACGCCAGCTCCCGTCCACTGGCGCACTGGACGTAGCCCGCCAGAGCGCGCGTCTCGCCGAGGCTGCCGGTCTTCGCAAACACATGCCCCTTCAGGGGCGCATCGGTGAAGCGAGTGGCCAGTGTGCCATCCACGCCGCCCACCGGAAGCGCGGCTTTCCACTGAGCAAACCAGGGCTGTGTGGCTGCATAGATGAGTAGTTGCACCTCGGCCCGTGGCGTCACGAGGTCCTTGGTGCTGAGGCCGGAGCCGTCGTAGAACACAAAATCATGGTCGGCTACGCCGAGATGCAGGAGCCACGTGCGGATCAGGCGTGCGCCATTGACGGCGGGCGCGCCAGGGCAAGAGTTCTTTCGCGCAAGCTGCCGCACGAGCAGCTCTGCATGGAGGTTCGCAGAGGTCTTCAGGGTGAAGGTGACCTCATCGCGTAGCGGCTGTGAGGAATGCGTCGCAAGTGGCTGAAGGGAGTAGGGTGTGGACGGGCAGACGAAGGCGCAGTTCTGCAG
>CAXUIF010000131.1:4660-8882 GCA_964250995.1 uncultured Acidobacteriaceae bacterium | reverse complement strand
CGAGCGTCGCTCCTTTGGCATCCGCCTGCTCCGCAATCTGGTTGTACAGAACGAGCAGCTTCCGGGGATCGAGCAGGCATTGGTTGAATGCGGATCGGCCGTATTGCTTTTCGACCAAGGCTGCCATCTCGTAGCCGACGGTGTACCAGGCTCCCTGAACATCACCCCAGAAGGGAGCGGCCCGCCTTTGAATCTCTGCGTCGGAGGTCAACTGCCCGTTGAGAATATCCATCAGGAGTCGCTGTATTGCCTGCAGGTCGGTGTTGAAGTGCATTAAGTCGCCGTCCCACCGGGCTCGTGCGATCCCATCATCTTCCCAGTGCGGATGGCGGTCCGCCGATCCTGCGGCGGCGAGCATCGCTTCGCCTTCACCGAATCCCCCAATCCATTCCATTGCCTTCTTCACATTGGACGGCAGTCCAGCCTCGAGAGCTTGCTGTTGTTTCTCTAGGCTTGCTAGCCCGATGTGGTGGCATTCGTGTGCGACGGTGTTTTCGAATTTCTGTTGAGATTGCTTTTCGAGATAGAGGAAGATGGCGGGACTCTCGCCCTGTTTCGCCCAGACGAAACTGTTGTTTACGGGCTTGACCTCCGGGAAGACACGGGCTCGGATGGTTGCGCCAGGAGGCAACCACGACAGCACCCCAATGCCTAACGCAGTCATGTTCGCCTTTTGAAAATTGGCGAGCGTGTCATGCCACTCTGCTCGTTTGTTGAGAGTTTCAGGCTGGAGGAGAAAGTGCTCGAACATTCGGTCTGTGTAAGCTCGCCCCATGGCAGCTTCGCGCTCCTTTAGCCATTGGTATGGAATGGTCGCAAAGAGATCGCGCCAATCTTCAGGAGTGACGGCTTGGTGAGCTGCTTCTTTGTCGAGGATGTGCAACGCCTGCTCCGCCTCAGACGTGTCCATGGTTAGTTGGACTGAAGCGGACGTTTGCGCGGGGACAAACCGAATGCCGCATAGAAACGCAAGAGAAAGAACAACAGCTTGTTTGCGCACGACCGTTCCTGAGCGAGGGAATTTTCTACCAATCGATGTTCTGTTTGTTGCCAAGACGTCCGCCTGCGAGCGAAAAGCTGATGCATAGAGAATTTCAGGCGGTGGCGGGGGCTTGTTCCGGAGCGTGGTGGCGGGTGAGCAGGAAGTAGATGACGGGGGTGACGACGAGGCTGAGCAGCATCGAGATCGCGATGCCGCCGATGACGGCGATGGCGAGCGGCTGCAGCATCTGGGAGCCGGCGCCGAGGGCAAGGGCGAGGGGGAGCATGCCGCTGACGGCGGCTAGCGCGGTCATGAGAATGGGGCGGAGACGGCGCTGGGCGGCCATGAGCATGGCCTCGCGGGCGTCGAGGCCTTCGGCGCGATAGCGCTCGTCCGCGTCGAGCAGAAGGATGCCATTCTTGGCGACAATGCCGATCACCATGATGAGGCCCATGAAGCTGGCCACGTTGAAGTTGGTGCCGGTGATCATGAGTGCGCCGACGACGCCGGCGATGGAGAGCACGGAGGAGGTGAGGATGGCGGCGGGTGCGGCGAAGTTGCGGAACTCGGTGAGCAGGACGCCGAAGACCAGCACGAGCGCCATGAGGAGCACGCGCGCGAGGTCGGCAAAGGATTTTTGCTGCTCCTGGTAGGTGCCGCCGTATTCCACGCGAATGCTGGGCGGCAGGTGCATGGCCGCGACGCGCGCCTGGACGAGCTTCACGGCGGTGCCGAGGTCCGTGCCTTCGAGCCGGCCCGTGACCACGACCAGGCGCTGCAGGTTTTCGCGGCGGATCTCATTCTGGGGGGGCAGTTCGGTGATGGCCGTCATGGCGCCGAGCGAAGCCAGATGCCCTGAGCTGGAGTTGAAGACCGTGTCGCGGATGGCGCTGAGCGACTGCCGCGTTTCCTCGCCGAGGCGCACGCGCACCGTGTAGGGGTGGCCATTGGAGATGACCGGATTGGCGACTTCGAGCCCGTCGAGGATCGAGGTAGCGTCTTCGGCGACCTCCTGGGGCGTAAAGCCGAGCCTGCCCGCGAGTTGCGGGTCAACGGCGAAGTTGGTCGCGGGCCCGCTAAGGGTGTTGTCCACGCCGTTTTGCACGTCGACCACGCCGTTCACCTTCTTGATCTCACTGGCCACGCGCGGGCCGATCTGGTTCAGCAGCAGGGGATCGGGGTTGAAGAGCTTGATCTGGATCGGTTCGGGCGAGTTGGACAGATCGCCGATCATGTCCTGAAGTACCTGGGTGAACTCGATATCGAGGACGGGCTCTTCGCTTTTGATCTGCCCTCGGACGTCGGCGATGATCTCGTCGATGCTGCGGCTGCGCTTGGTCTTCAGCTTGACGCTGATATCGCCGGTGTTGGCCTCGGTCACCGCAGCGAGGCCGAGCTGCAGGCCGGTGCGGCGCGTCACGCTTTCCACCTCGGGCGTCTTGAGCAGGATCTGCTCGACGCGATCGAGCACCTTGCCGGTGGAGACGAGCGAGCTGCCCGGGGGCATGATGTAGTCCAGGATGAAGGCGCCCTCATCCATGGCGGGAAGCAGGTCGGAGCCGAGCCCGCGATACGCGAAATAGGTACCGACCACGAGCAGCAGGCACAGCACACCCAGCCAGAGCGGTCGTCGTAGCGACCACTCGAGTCCGGTCTTGTGCCAGTGCATCACGCGGCCGAGTAAGCGACCCGGAGCGGGATGCCCGGGTTCTCCGTGGGCGTCAGCGGGTGCGGTCGGTTCCGGCTTGTGCCCGGCGCCTTGCGGGTGTGGCTTGAGCAGCAGCATGGCCAGGCCGGGGGTCCAACTTACCGCCAGCAGCAGCGAGGTGAGCAGCGACACGGCCATGGTGGTGGCGAGCGCGCGGAAGAAGCTGCCGGTCACGCCCGTAACGGCGATCAGGGGAAGAAAGACGACGACAGGGGTGATCGTGGAGCCGATCAGCGGATGCGCAATCTCGTGCAACGCCTTGCGCACGGCCTCGACGGGGCCCTCGCCGGCATCGCGATGCATGACGATGTTTTCGACCACCACGATGGCATCATCGATGACCAGGCCTATGGCTGCGGCGAGACCGCCGAGGGTCATCAGGTTGAAGCTCTCGCCCAGGAGCCAAAGGGCCAGCACGGTAACCGCAACCGTGACGGGAATGACCAGGCCGGCGATGAGCGAAGAGCGCCAGTCGCGCAGAAAGAGAAACAGGATGACGCAGGCCAGGACCAGGCCGATGACGATGGCGTCGCGCACACTCTTGATGCTTTCGCGCACGAGTTCGGACTGATCGTAGAAGGGGATCAGCTCGACGCCTTTGGGCAGCTTGGCACGGAGCTGGGCGATCTCGGCGGCCACGCCGTCGGCGACCGCCACGGTGTTGCTGATCGGCTGGCGCGAGATGTTGAGCAGCACCGCGGGGTGCCCATTCGCGGACACATAGGTGTAGACCGGCATGGGCGCCTGCACGACATCAGCGACGTCACCGACCCGGACAGGGGCGCCGCTGGCGGTGGTTTTGACGGCCAGCTGCTTGAGGCCGTCCACATCGTGGGCCTGGGCGCCGACGAGCGCCAGCACGAGCTGATGATTCTGCTCATAGAGCCCTGGCGAATCGATGATGTTTGATGTGCCTACGGCGTTGGCGAGGTCCATCACCGTGACGCCGGTGGCCTGGAGCTTGGCCATGTTCGGCACGAGGTGAAACTCTGGGATCTGCCCGCCCTGGACGATCACAGTGCTGACGCCGTTGACGCGATTCAGCGGAGGACGCAGGGTATAGGTGGCCAGCTCCCACAAATCGCGCTGGGACAGGGTGTTCGAGGTGAGGCTGTAGCCGAGGATGGGGAAGGTGGCGAAGGTGAGCCGGTTCGCGGTGATTTTGGCGGTGGCGGGCAGGGTCTGCTGCACGCGGCCGAGCGCGGCGTTGACTAGTTCCAGGGTGCGGAACATGTCGACGCTCCAATCGAAGAAGAGGCTGACGTCTGCAGAGCCGCGGCTGGTGGTGGAGCGCACGGTTTGCAGGCCAGGCACGCTGTTCACCGCGTCCTCGATAGGCCGCGTGATGGTGACCTCCATCTGATCGACCGGCATCACGCCGTTGTCGATGCCAATGACGACGCGCGGGAAGTTGGTCTCCGGAAAGACGGCGATGGGGGTTTGGAAAAACGCATACACGCCCGCCGCTGTGAGCGCGAGTGCCGCGAAGAAGATGGTCCGGACCCAGCGGGGCAGCCAGAAGGAGGTAGGTG
>CAXUIF010000131.1:0-4650 GCA_964250995.1 uncultured Acidobacteriaceae bacterium | reverse complement strand
GGTGAGTCGGCAGCTTGTGTCGGCGGGGCGGTTTGGCCGGAGGAGGGTGCGGTGGGCGGCGGCGCGGCGGAGGTAGCCATTACTTCGTGCCTCCCGCCGCTGGTTTGTTGGCGACCGATCCTTTGGCCGTGCCGGGGGGCTTGCTTTCGTCGGGTGCGGCTTTGTCGGTGGGATCGGGTGCATCGGCCGCCCCGATCTTCACTTTGGAGCCATCATCGACACCGTAGCCGCCGTTGGTGACGACAGTGTCTTCCGGCGTCACGCCACTCAGGATCTGGGCGGAGTCGGACGTGCGCAGGCCGACTTTGACCGCTTGCTTGTGTACCGTGCTGTCCGGGCTGACGACCAGAACAGCTGTGCTGCCGTCCTCAGCCGGAAGGATCGCGGAGGTCGGCACCTGGACGGCATTCTGCGTGGTACGACCGTGAATCACGGCATGGACGGGGCTGCCGACCTTGTAACGGCCGTCGGCGTTGGCGAGCTTGAGCCAGATCTCGACCGTGGTCGAACCCGGGTCCAGCGCGGGGCTGATGAAGCTGACCGTGCCCGGCTGTGCTGCCGGAACGCCGGGGATGTGCAGCTCCGCCGTGCCGCCCTGCTTCAGTTGCTGGGCGGTCGCCTGGGCGACATGGAGCTTTGCGAGTAGGGAGGTGGTGTCCATGACGGTGATGACGGGGGTGCCGGCCGCGGGCGTTTCGCCGGGGAAAAAGGGCCGTTCTGTGACCACACCGTTGATGGGACTGCGCAGGCTGGCGTAGCTCACCTGCGCTTCGGCGCTGAGGAGACGTCCCTGCGCGGAGGTGAGTTGGCCCTGAACCGTCTCCGCGTTGGTCGTACGCAGGGTGGTCTGCACACTGGAAAGGTGCTTCACGGCGGCGTCGTAGGTGGCCTGCGCCTGCACGGCGGCGGCGATGGCGGTGTCGGTGTCGCGGCCGGCGATTGCACCTTCGCGGAGCAGGCGCTGGCGTTCTTCAGCGGTACGGCTGGCTACATCGAGATTGGCCTTGGCCTGGGCCACGTCGAGCTCCGCGCGTTGTACTTCTTCGGGAATGGTGGCGTGCACGGCGGTGGTGTAGGCGGCCTGGGCCTGGGTAACGGCGCCCTTGCTGTCCTGCGCGTTGCCCACCAGATCACTGTCCTGGAGCGTAACGAGGAGTTGCCCTTTGCGGACGTGAGCGCCGCGCTGCACGTATTCGGCCCGGATGGGTGCGCTGAGCCGCGGGGCCAGGGCGGCTTGTGCAAGGGGCGCCAGGATCGCGTCGGCGGCAATCTCCTCGGCGATTGGGCCCACGGTGGGGTGCGCCGCCTGGACCGCCACCGGCTCGGCGGCGTCCGCTGCCGCCGAGGTGTCGGCCTTTTTGCATCCGCTGAACATCAGGTTGCCACTGAGCAGCAGCGCCGCCGCGAGGTGAGGCCGAAGCGAGTGGGTTCGCCAAACAAAGTGCATGCGTTACAGCCTTCCTGTGAGCGTCTCAAGCTGCGCGAGCGCGAGCCGATAGCGTATATCGCCGTCCGCTCGTGCCGTTTCCGACGAGATCAAGGTGTTCTGAGCATCGACGACCTCCAACACCGTGCCTTCGCCGTCGACATACCGAAGGTTGGTCAAGCGCAGGCTTTCACGGGCGGCGACCACGCTGGTGTCCAGCGAGGCAAGCTGCTGCCGTGCCGTGTCCGCCTCGGCATAGAACTCGGCGAGGTCGGCGACCAGACGTCGCTGTGCGGCAGACAGGGCCACCTTGGCTGCCTGCGACCGGAGGCGCGCTTCCTTAACCTTGCGCTCGGTAGTGAGCCAGTCCCAGAGGGGGATGTCCAGCGTGGCGCTGGCAGAGTAGCCCAGGTTGCGCGCGCCGTCAGGGCCGGTTCGGGCAAACTGCGGGGCGTCGATGCCGTACGTCAAGTTCAAGGCCAGATCGGGCAGCAGGGCAGCCTGTGCGGCATAGGTCTGCGCCTGGTTGCCCGCAAGCTGGGCCAGGGCGCCGCGCAGCTCCGGATTGTTGCTGCGCGCCGCGGCGTCGATGCCGGCGCGGTCCGGCAAGAGGGGCGGAGCTTCCGGAAAGGACAGCGCGTAGGCGGTGGTTGGAGCCGGAAACAGAAGAACGCCGAGCTCCAGGCGCGCCCGTTCGGCGGCCAGGCTGGCGTCGGCCAGTTCGCGCTGCCGCTGCTGCTGTTGCAGCTGCGCCTTGAGGACGTCGGCGTGGGCCGCTTCACGGCCGGCTTCGCGCTCTTCCGTAATGTGGACGAAGCGATTGGCCTCGTCCAGCGCTCTCTGGGCGATCCGGATCTTGCTGTTGCTAGCCGATTCTGTGTAGAAGAGGTTGACTACCGTGGCGACCAGACCGCGCCGCGCAATTTCCAGCTGCGCGTTGGCCAGCGCGGCAGTGGCGTCGGCCAGGCGAACGCCGGCGACCTGCGCAAAGCCAAGTGTTTCGTTGACGACTCCCTGACTGAAGTACTCGTGGAGGGTGTTATTCGCAATAAAGACCGGCAGCGACTGCCGGATGCCGCCTTGCGTCGAGAAGGTGCCACTCCCGCCGCCCAGGACCGTGCTGGTGTGGTTGGACTCCGTAAAGAGGTACTGGTTGTGATACACGGCCGTGGGCAGCAGGGCCGCGCGGGCGTCTTTGCGTTGCAGCGCCGTCGCGCGGCTTTCCGCGGCGGCGGCGGCAAAAGCCGGCGCGTTGGCCTCAGCGCGGTGGATTACCTCGTCCAGCGTCAGCGCGGCAGGCGACCCGGCGTTGGCGTCAGGCAGCGCGACGGTAGCTGCCGGCGGCGGTGCGGGGGCATCAGGCATCACGGCCGGGGCTGCAGCGGCTGCCGGGGCTGCAGCGGCTTGGGCGCGGGCCTGCCCGGAGCCGCAGAGCAATACCAGACCTAGAAGAACAGGGGTGAAACGTGCGGGGTACATCGTCCCTAAGCCTACGACAGAGTTGCTTAAGGTTGGCTGAAGAACGTTCTGAACGCCTCGCCCGGGTGGTCAGGGTCTGGCGCGCGGGCAGCAACGTGGCGGAAGCGCGTGTGAGTCGAACACACCGTTGCCCTTGTCGGACGACCGCCGGTTTTGAAGACCGGGAGGACCACCGGATCCTTTGCGCTTCCACGCAGGGCCGGAGCCGAATCGCGGCTCCGGGGCATCTATGGGATGCATGGCATCTGCTTTGGACGTGGAGACTTCGAGCGGGGCACCGGCGGTTCGTTTGACGCAGCAGGTGAAGGCCGGCGGGTGCGCGAGCAAGCTGGCGCCCGGCACGCTGAGCGCCGTGCTGGGACGGCTGCCGCGCCAGACGAATGCGGACCTGCTGATAGGGTTTGAGACCTCCGATGACGCGGGCGTCTTTCGGCTGAATGCGGAACAGGCCCTGGTGCAGACGGTGGACTTCTTTACCCCCATGGTCGACGACCCCTTCACCTATGGACGCATCGCGGCGACCAACGCCTTGAGCGATGTGTACGCAATGGGCGGGCGGGCCACTACGGCGCTGGCGCTGGTGTGCTTTCCCCAGGACGGTGACACGGCGGTGCTGGAGCAGATTCTGCGCGGCGGCCTGAGCGTGATGGAGGAGGCTGGCTGTGTCGTTGTGGGGGGCCACAGCGTACGCGATGCCGAGATCAAATTCGGCTACGCCGTGACCGGGCTGGTGCACCCGGAGCGCGTGTTGACGAACACAGGGGCCCGTGCAGGCGACGCCCTGGTCTTTACCAAGGCGCTGGGAACGGGCGTAATTACGACGGCGCTGAAGCTGGGCAAGGCCGAGCCGGCGTGGGTAGAGGCGGCGATTGCCTCCATGACGACCTCGAACCGGCGCGCGGCCGAGGTGGCCACTCTGCCCGAGGTGGGGGTGCATGCGATGACCGATGTGACCGGGTTCGGGCTGATGGGCCACGCGCGCGAGCTGGCATTCGGCAGCGGGGTGGCGCTTCGGATCGACGCGGACGCAGTGAGGGTGCTGCCCGGGGCGCTGGAGGCCATTGCTCTGGGCTGCGTGCCGGCAGGGCTGGTGGCCAACCGGGACTACGCCGAGTGTGTCGTGGAAGACGCGCCGGGGGCTGCGGTCGCGACAGACCGGCGCACCGTGCTGTTTGATCCGCAAACCGCGGGTGGACTTCTGATAGCCGTTGCGCCGGAGCGTGCCGAGGCTTTGGTGGAGGCGCTCCGCACCGCGGGCTATGCTGCCTCTGGCGTCATCGGAGCCGTGGCTCCCGGGCCGGCAAAGATCGTGCTGGGGCGAGGGTAGCGCCGGCGGCCATGCCCAGCAACCCAGAGAAGAACCTATACCGGCTGCTGCCGGGTGTGAACGAGGTGCTCCAGCGCCCCGGCGTAGCACAATTGTTGGATCAGTTCCCGCGCGAGCTGGTGACCTCGGCTGCGCGCAGGGCGGTGGCGGACCTGCGCGAGCGGGTGCGCGCGGGGGAAGTAGACGAGCAGAGGCTGGTGGCCTGTATTGAGGAGCTTGCCGTCACCCTCGAGCAGGATGTCGCGGTGCGCAGGCGCCCAACGCTACGGCGCGTCCTGAACGCGACCGGGGTGATTCTGCAGACGAATCTCGGGCGAGCGCCGCTTTCAGAGGCTGCCATTGAGCAGATCGCGGAGGTAGCGCGCGGGTACTGCAATCTCGAGTTCGATCTGGACCGAGGCGAGCGGAATCGGCGCGA
>CAXUIF010000130.1:0-8908 GCA_964250995.1 uncultured Acidobacteriaceae bacterium | reverse complement strand
CCAGCGCCGCCTGCACCGCCGCCTCGCTCTCTGTGTCCAGGGCCGATGTCGCCTCGTCCAGGATCAAGATCGGTGCATCTTTCACCAGCGCCCGCGCAATCGCCAGCCTCTGCCGCTCGCCCCCCGAAAGCCGCATCCCGCGCTCCCCGATCACCGTATCGTATCCCTCCGGCAAGCGCTCAATGAAGTCATGAGCCAGCGCCGCCTTGGCCGCAGCCTCAATCCGCTCCATCGGCACATCCGGCCGCCCATACGCGATGTTGCTCCGCACTGTGTCGTTGAACAGCACCGTCTCCTGCGTCACCTTGCCGATTTGGCTTCGCAGGGAAGCGAGGGTCACCGCGCGCACATCCTGCCCGTCCACCAGAATCGCCCCGTCGGTCACGTCATAGAACCGTGGCACCAGGTTCGCAAACGTCGACTTCCCCGCCCCGCTCGGGCCCACCAGCGCCACCACCTCACCCCGCCGCAGCGTTAACGAGATGCCCTTCAACACGTCCGTTCGCTCGCCCTCGATCTCATACGCAAAGCGCACCTCCCGAAACTCAATCCCCTGGGAAAAGCTGGGGAGCACCACCGCATCCTTGCGCTCCGGCACCTCGTCCTGCGCGTCGATGAAGCGAAAGATCTCCTGGCTCGCCCCGGTCGCCTGCTGAAAGCTGTTGTAGTACAGCGGCATCTTCCGCACCGGGTCATACAGCATCATCACCGCTGCCAGAAACGCAATGAAGTTCCCCGCGGTCCCGCCATGGTGCACAATCAGCTCCCGCCCCAGATACAGCAACAGCGCAATCGCCACCGCCCCCAGCGCATCCATCAGCGGCGACGAGATCGACTGCACCGCCACTGCGCGCATGTTCGCGCTCAGCAACCGCCGCGCTGCCCGGCGAAACCGCTTCAGCTCCCATAACTCCATCCCGAACGCCTTCACGATGCCATTGCCGGTGATGGTTTCGTGAACGATGTTTTGAATCTCGGCCAGCTTGTCCTGCCCGCGCCGCGTCGTCTTCCGCACACTGCGCCCAATGCGCCGCGCGGACGTCACAATCACCGGCACAAACAGCAGCAGCACCCACGCCAGCTTGCCCCCGACCAACACCACCGCGCCGATCATGAACACCAACGTAAACAGCTGCTGCAGCGAGTCGCTCAGCACCGTGGACATTGCGTTTTGCACCCGCTCCACATCGTTGATCAACGTCGAAACCAGCGTGCCCGTCGTGTGCCGTTGAAAAAAACCCGCCGACCGCCGCAGCAACGACGCATACAGGTCATTGCGCAAGTCCGTAATCATGCCAAAGCCAGCCTGATTCGCCAGCAACGTCCCCGCATAATCGCACACGGCCTTGACCAGCGCCGAAACCACCAACGCCATGGCCACCACGGTCCAGGCATTGTGAAAATAGCGCGGCAGCCACCGCTGCAAATCGAAGCGCACCGCCGTATGCGGCACCGTGAACACCAGCACCTTCGCCGGCGACGCCGCCGGACTCAACACATTGTCCACAATCGGCTTGATCAGCAGCACGCGAAACGCCTGCATCGCGCCCACCACCGCCATCAACAAAACGCTCCCCAACGTCTCGCCCAGGTACGGCCGCATATACCGCAGCAGTCGCGCAATCCGCTTCAAGCCGCCCCCATCCTGATTGCCGTTAAAAAGACGCGCGACGATCGCCCCAAGTCTACGCCTGCATTAGTGCAGAACTAACAATCCGCGCTAGGACATAGTTGCCGAGTTGATTGCGTCTGAGATCTATCGCCAAAGCAAACGGTTCGCTTAACGGGCTATTCTGCCTCCATCTCAGGCGCGACTACGGCAGGCATGAAGGCGTTTCTCCACTGATCTGCTTTTGTGACCTTGACCACCCTCCTCAGAAGAGGCTCGTCTCGCGTTAGGATGAAGCAATCGCTGGCCGACGCAACACGTTGGTTGACATATCGCACAAGATCACGATTCGCTTGCAGAAACCTCAGCAAACCGGAGCCGTCGCTGCGCGCGCACAGGAGCGTTGTGCTACTCAGTGGTATGAGATTCGTCGCGCCCGGCGAAAGCGCTCCTGTACCCTCCAGCGTAGGATCTGCGGTAGACGGCGGTTCAACGATGAACGGATTGTCGCTCGTGACTAGCATCTTCTCGACTCCGGTCGAGAAGACAGTTCTATCGATCAACCGTTCCGTTTGAGCGCTTGTAGGACTTGTCATCTCGACCGAAGCGTAGCGCAGTGGAGAGACCTGCGTGCAGGCGCAGTGGCACACCCTTCGCTCCAGGTCGGAAGCGGTCTGCCCCAATCCTCACTTAGATCGTGCCAGGTCGGATTGCCACGTTCAATCAACGTGATCTTCTTCGAACGAGACCACCGCTTCAGCTGCTTCTCACGAGCGATCGCCCGATGCACATCGCTGTAGATTTCAAGATGAACCAGCCGATTGCAGTTGTACTGACTGGAGAAGCCTTCGAAGCTTTATCCCGATGCTGCTGAATGCGTTTCTCAATAGCCGACGTGACCCCTAGGTACAGCGTGTGGCTCCGGCTTGCGACGATATAGACGTAGTAACGGTGCTCACGCATGGGGTGCGCGGGAACACGTGCAGAACGCAGACCTCTCCACTACGCTTCGCTCCGGTCGAGATGACAGCAGTATGCAGGCTGTAAATCTAGAACGGAAATGCCCTGCTCGTTGTAGGTCACATCACCCCAACACGGGACCGAGTAGCTGTCTAAAAGCCATAGCCGAACACACCTGTTGTCTCGACCGAAGCGAACAGCGACGCTGTTCGCGCAGCAAAGAGACCTGCGTTCTGCGTGTGGCGCTAACCTCTCTGCCAGAGCAATGCATCCAAACGGATTAGCTCGCAACCCTTGTCATCCCGAGCATCACCGCCCTTGCAACACCATTGTCACCTGAACGCGTCACTGTTTCTCTACGCGTCACCACTGCCGCGCAACAACACTGTCATCTCGACCGAAGCGAACAGCGATACTGTTCGCGCAGTGGAGAGACCTGCGTTCTGGTGTATCGGCCAACCTCTCTGCCAAGCCAATGCACCCAAACCACCCGAGCGTCGTCAACCGGCCCCAACCATCGCCCGCTCTTCCTTCGCCCGCGCTAGAAACCGCTCCATGAACTTCGTATCAAACATCCCCGAGCGAAACTCCGCATCCGCAAAGATCCGCTGGTGCAACGGGATCGTCGTATGAATTCCCTGCACCACAAACTGGCTCAGCGCCCGTTGCATCTTGTCCATGGCCTCTTCGCGATCCTTGCCATGGCAGATCAGTTTCGCAATCAGCGAGTCATAAAACTGCGGGACCACGCCCTCAGCATACTGCGCCGTGTCTACGCGCACGCCGTTCCCGCCTGGCACGTTGTACACCGTAATCTTGCCCGGGCTCGGGATGAACTTCTCCGGATGCTCCGCGTTGATGCGGCACTCGATCGCATGCCCGATGATCTTCGGCCTTTCGGGCACAATGGCGTCCAGCTTCTCGCCCGCCGCAATCCGCAGCTGCGCCTTCACCAGGTCCACGCCCGTCACCATCTCCGTTACCGGATGCTCCACCTGGATACGCGTGTTCATCTCGATGAAATAGATCGACCCATCTTCATCCATCAGGAACTCAATCGTCCCCGCGTTCCAGTAGCCGATCTCCTTCAGGCTGCGCTCGATCGTTTTGCCCAACTGCTCACGCAACTTCGGGCTCACCTGCAGGCTCGGTGCCTCTTCGATCAGCTTCTGGTGCCGCCGTTGAATCGAGCACTCGCGTTCGCCCAGGCTCATGACGTTGCCATGCTCATCGGCCAGCACCTGGAACTCGATGTGCCGCGGCCGCTCGATAAACTTCTCCATGTACAGGTCGCCGTTCCCGAATGCATTCAACGCCTCGGTCGACGCACTTTGGTACAGCGACGGAAGCTCCCCCGCGGAGCGCACGATGCGCATCCCGCGCCCACCGCCGCCGGCCACTGCTTTCAGGATGACGGGATACCCTACCGTCTTCGCCCACTCCAGCGCCGCGCCTTCGCTCTCCACCACGCCATCGGACCCCGGCAGGATGGGCACCTTGGCCTTCTTCATCGTCTGCCGTGCCGTGGACTTTTCGCCCATCATCCGCGTCACCTCCGGCGGCGGCCCAATGAACTTGATGTTCGACGCCCGGCAAACCTCCGCAAAGTTCGCGTTCTCACTGAGCAGGCCGTACCCAGGATGAATCGCCTCCGCCCCCGCGATCTCCGCCGCGGAAATGACCGCCGGCACATTCAGGTAGCTTTCCGAGGACCGCGGCGGTCCAATGCAGATCGCCTCGTCCGCGAACCGCACATGCAAGCTGTTCCGGTCCGCCTCCGAATAGACCGCCACCGTGCGAATGCCCATCTCCTTACAGGCAGAGATCACCCGCAGCGCAATCTCCCCCCGATTTGCAATCAATACCTTACGAAACATGCGCTCCCGCTGTTGCTATTGCTGCTTCTTTGTCATCCTGCAGCCAAACGGAGGTATCCGCTGCTGTTCTTACCCTTGGGCCGGTACCTTCGCTTTGCGCCGCCTCTGCTCAGCTTTGCTTCTGCTTTTCTACTTTGTCCTTCCACGAACGGATACCTGCTATTGCCTTCTCCCGTTCTCTTCCTACACCCTCACCCCGAACAACTTCTGCCCATACTCCACTGGCTGCCCAGCCTTGGCGTACACCTTTACAACCTCGCCGGACACGTCGCTTTCGATCTCGTTCATGATCTTCATCGCTTCCACGATGCACATGACTTTCCCGGTAGCCACCTTATCCCCGACCTTGAGGAACGGCTCAGCCCCGGGTGAAGCCGCCTCGTAGAACGTCCCCACAAGCGGCGATTTCACAATGTACAAACCCGCGTCTTCGTCCACAGCTGCCGCGCCCGCGCCTGCCGAGACGGACTCTCCCGGCGCGCTGATCGAGGGCGCCGCCGCGACCTCAGGGGGCACCGCCGCCAAGGTCGGCACCAGCGGTGCCGCACCAGCGTTCATCAACCGCGCCAGTTGGGCGTAGTCCAGCGGTGCCATGGCACTACCCGCTGCCCCGGCCACCGTCGCCACGGCGAATGTCAGCCGCACCTTCAGCTCCGGCCGCTCCATGTCGAACTCCGCCACGCCACTGGCCTTCAAGAATTCCACCAGCTCCCGCAGCTCCTTCAAATCGCCTTCACCCATGCGCTCTTCGCTCCAACCCCATCCCAGTTCCCTGCACCTTCACTCCCTAAAGTTCCATCCAGTCCTTCGGACTCGCTGCCGTCAAGACCTGGCCGCCCGTTTCCGTCACCAGCACCATATCTTCGATGCGCACGCCGAAGGCTCCGGGCAGGTAAACGCCAGGCTCCACGGTCACCACCATGCCAGGCTGCAATACTTGCTCCACCCCAGCCGCTAGCCGCGGGCCCTCATGAATCTCCAGACCCACCCCATGCCCTGTGGAATGCGAAAACCATTTGCTTAACTTGGCCCGTTTCAGCACACTCCGCGCCGCCTCGTCCACCGCCGCGCACATCGATCCCGGAACCACGGCGGCGACCGCCGCTTCTTGCGCTTCCAGCACCGCATCATACACGTCGCGCTCCCGGGCACTGCCTTTGCCCAAATGCACGGTCCGCGTCATGTCGGAGCAGTACCCCTCCAACACCACGCCAAAGTCCATCGTCACAAAACCGCGCCTGGGCAGCTTTTGGGCCGTCGCGCGCCCATGCGGCAAGGCACTCCGCTCGCCGCTGGCCACAATGGTCTCGAAGCTCATACCCTCCGCGCCGGCCCGCCGCGCCGCCGACTCCAGCTCCAGCGAAACGCCGATCTCCGTTCCGCCCGGCACAAGAAATTGCAACACCCCCTGAAACAGTGAACACCCCAGGGCCGCCGCGTGCCGCATCCGCTTCACCTCCTCAGCGCCCTTTACCTCACGCAGCCCCGCGACAAGTCCTTCGGTGGCCAAAAAGAAGCTGCGCCGTCCTGGTCCCATCGTCTTCGGCAAGGCCTTGCGCATGCCGTGGAGCGCTGCCACCGTGGTCTGCCGCGCGTCAAACGCACACCGCGCCGCGCCCCGCGCCACGAGCCATTCCAGCGCCAGCGACACCGCGGATCGCTTTTCCTTCACAAACACCCGCAGGTCCGGCGCCTCCGCTTTGGCTTGCGCCGTGTAGCGCCCATCCGTAAATAGCGCCGCACGGCCGGCCCGGAGCGCGACCGCTCCACTGGACCCCGTAAATCCTGTCAACCACCGCACATCCGGCCCAAAGGTGACCAGCAACGCATCTGCCCCGGCCCTGGCCGCAACGCGCATCGCCTCCGTCCGTCTAAGCCCTGGGAGCATCTCCCGATCATATCGGCATTTCGCGCCAAAACTTTAGGCCTTCACCCACCTACCTGCCTGCTCCGCCTTGCGCCCTTTCCCTGGCTGCTCCCGCTAAAATGAACTATGCCCGTCGCCGAACTCGCGCCCGCGCCCGCTAAGACCATACCCGATCTCACGCGGCGCACCTTTCTTTCCGGCGCCGGCGCCGCGGCTCTCGGGGTCGGCCTGTACGCCGGCACGCACGGCCGCCATCAGATCGAAGTCACGGACCGTACCTTCGCCCTGCGCGACCTCCCTGACGCGTTTCTCGGCATGCGCCTCGTCCAAATCTCGGACATTCACCTCGAGGAGTACACCGAGCCCAGCTACCTCGAAGAGGTCGTCCATCGCGTCAACGCGCTCCAGCCGGAGATGGTTCTACTCACTGGCGACTTCATCAGCCGCGGTCCCGGCCCCCGCCGTATCTCCGTCCGCGCCGCTGGCCGGGCGGCCGAGATCCTTTCCGGCCTCAAAGCTCCCCAGCGCGTCGCTATCCTGGGCAACCACGACGTCTCGGTGGACGCCGACCTCGTTGTGCACGAGCTCGAGTCCCACGGCACCCCCGTCCTGGTCGACAGCTTCCTCCCCCTCGAGCGCAAGATGCAGCGCCTCTACATCGCCGGCTCCGATGACGCCGGCACCCGCACCCCTGACCCCAACCTCGCCATCCCCCGCGAGCCTCGCGCCCCGGTCATCTACCTCGTCCATGAGCCCGACTACATCGATGTCTTCCAGCACCATCCCCGCTTCCCGCTCGTCGACCTCATGCTCTCCGGCCACACCCACGGCGGCCAGCTTCGTCTCCCCCTCATCGGCCCCCTTGTCCTCCCGCCCATGGGCAAGAAGTACGTGGAGGGTCACTTCCAGATCGGCCACATGCAGCTCTACGTCAACCGAGGCATCGGCACCGTAGGCCTTCCGCTCCGCCTCAACTGTCCCTCCGAGATCACCCACATCACCCTTACCCGTGCCTGAAGTCTCCCAGCTTGTTCTTCGAACGCAAGCGACTCCGGTCACACGCCCAGAGCTCATTCTCCTGGTTCCGCCAGCTGAAAGCATGAGACCCTCACACCTGCAGACGAACCTGGACGGGAGCGGGGCCAGGTCATAGAGTGTTACCCCATTCGTCGCGTGCAAACCGCATTGCCTTAATCTTTTGGACGATGGCTTTCCTAGCCATAGCCCTCTGGGCGCATCTCGGCGGCTCGGGCTGGGATTTCGCCGTCTACCGTGCCGCGATTCGATCACTAAGCAACGGGCATGATCCCTATGTCGATGCGATGGCTCAACAGATCGCCTATTACAACCAGCTTTCGCTCCATCCAGGTACAGCGGCCAGCCCTCCCTATAACTACGTTTACTTCCCTATCACCCTTCCTTTGCTGCGCTTCTTGGGCGAATTCCCTGCATGGTTCGGCGGCATCGGCTACTGGCTGGCTTATGCCGTAGGTGCTTTAACCATAGTGTGGGTCGGCATGCAGGCCGTCGAAGAACAGGAACGCGACTACTTTGCTTTCTTTGCCCCATGTGCTTTGTTCTTTCCGGCTTTGCTTGTAAATGGGGTGATTCTTAGTGGCAATATTGCCTACATTCTTTACAGCGCCGTGCTGGCCGCCGCCGCCGTGGGCTGGAGGCAAGGTCGATGGACCTGGTTCTACGGTGCGGTCCTTGTTGCGTCTTCCTTCAAGCCCCACCTTCTCACGCTGCTCGCCATTCCCATGCTCTCCACGCGCAGGCAATGGCTACCCGCAGGAGTCACCGCCTGCGCGGGAACTTTGCTCTTTCTATCCCAGCCGATCCTCTGGCCCGTGCTGTTCCGAAACTGCATTCAAGCAATCAAAGTTCAAATGCTGTACAACCGAGACTTCGGCGCTGGGCCAGCGGGTATGTTCGCGGGCTACCTCTCCGATCATAGTCTGGGATATCTACGCGGCAACTACATCCTGTATTTCGCCTACGCATTGCCTCTTTGCGGCTTCTTGAGCTATCTCTCCCGTAAGTTCATGAGGGGATCCTTTCCGCTTACCCTATGGATTCCTGTGCTGCTTTCAGGAGTCCTTCTCCTCAATCCCCGGATACAGGAATACGATCTAGCTATCCTCAGTCTCCCACTCGCCCTCATTGTGTGGCGACTGTTCCCAGGGCTCCAAAGAAGCTGGCTTCGCGCAGCTATCGTCTTCACTGCCTTCGTGTTGCTAAACGTCGCTGCGTCTCGGAGCTGGATCGTATGGAAGGACACTGCCTGCGGCCTTCTGGTAGTCCTGTTTTCCGCCGCAGCACGGCAACTCCTCCGTCAAAGCCATGAGCTCTCTCTTGAATAGGTCCTGCAGTTTCGATAAGTCCAGGTCTCCTGGGACGTACCCTGTCAGCATTGCGCAGCCGACAACCTGCTCGGCTCAACCGAGCTGACGGAGCAGCGTGAGAGGCTCTCTTTGACGCAGGGGTCGTACTTGCTCGGACTCTCCGGCAGAATCGACCCGATCGACCCGCCAGACAGTCGCTACCGCGCCTTCCGTACCGGCTTGCGCATCCCGGCGTCCACAACCTCCGGCA
>CAXUIF010000129.1:0-9026 GCA_964250995.1 uncultured Acidobacteriaceae bacterium | reverse complement strand
GGCGCGGGCAGCAGAACCGCGTAGTCCCCTTCCGGCGTAACCGCATCGGCGCTCAGGCCGGCGGCCGTGGCCAGGGAGCCGGCCGCGCTTTGCAGAAACGTGTCGTGGGGTGTTTCGCGGTAGTCGGCGCAGCCGGAATCGTTGTTGCCCAGCGTGGCGAAGACGCGGGTGCGCGGAAACGCTTGCCGCACCTGGAGCAAAAGGAACGCGACCGTCTTGGCAGCGAAGGACGATACGTCCTGCGCCGAAGCTTCGGGGACGATGTGTTGGAGCCGGCAAGGAAACGCATGCGTGAGCAGATCGCCCGAAAGCGTAACGAACAGGGGATGGGGCTCGGCTTGATGCGTTGCGGCGAGTGTTGTCCCTAGCAGCGGCCAACCAGTGTCGAGGGCACGGGTGTGGCAGGCGGCCTGCAGGGCCTGGAGGTCGGCGGCCTGCGTTGCTGAGGGTTTGCCGTTCAAGATCGCAGACCACTGCTCCACAGGCTTGGCGCGGAGCTCCGCCACCTTCGCCGGGTCCTGAAAGGGATCGAAGTGCACATCGGAAAGCATCGCGACCGGGACGGAGGTTTGAGCGCGCGAGGGACCGCCGAGGACCAGAAGCAAAAACATGAGGCTCGCGAGGGCGCGGGGCGAGGGCATGCCTCGAGTGTAGTGGTGCCGTGCAAGGTGGGCTGCGAAAAAGGGCGCCCTAGGTGGTGGGCGCGTTGGGTCTACGCGAGGACGGCCGGCATCTAGAATGAAAGATCAGTTCGCAAGGAATCTTCTATGAGCACAGCTGCAACGGACGCACAGGCCCAGCTTCAACTCGCGGCGCACACCGCCGGTCTTTCCCTCGAACCGCTGGCCCCCGGAACAAGCTTCAGCGGTGAGGCGACTGAGCGCTTCCGGATGAGCCTGCCGCATGATGCAGGCAAAGCGCTAACCCTGGAGCTGGGGCAGGACTTCGACGCAGCGGATCCACGCTACGCCGGCGAGCTTGGAACCTACTTCACAGAGACCGCGCAGCGGCTCAGGAATCCACGTCCGGATTGCTTTCTCACGGTGTTGGGTTTGCCGTTGTCCTTCGGCAAGTTCGCTTGGCCGTTCCATGGCTCCACCAGCGGCGCCGACACCTCCATTGTCCACGGCGAGGTACGTCTTGAAACAGGGACGGAGGCCGTGCTGCATGCGAAAATTTCGGCTTCAATGACCCGCACCTTCGCAGAGATCCTCAGTGCCATGGAGCAGCCCTTCGCCGAAAGCTTCATCTATAACGCGGTGCGCAAGACCCTGGATCAAGGCCAGCTGGAGCTGGTGAAGAGCGGCAATCGGCAGCCGGTGCCGGTGACCACGCGCTATTTTTCGGCCAAGCAGAACCGTTTCGTCTTCAACGACACGGATGCAGCACAGCGCGAGCAGCTGATGGCTCGGCACGTTTTCTGGCTGAGCCATGTGTTGGGCGCAGACGCCCCGGTGTGGGTGACCGACCCGCGCGACGCGCAATACCTGAATACGAGCGTGGACGAGCTCCGCGCCGCGGCAGCCGGGCTCGTGGCCGCGGGCATGATCGAGACACGCGAGGGAGCGGATTGGGCCATCGCCACCAAGACACTGGTCGCCCAGCGCGAGGTGTTCGAGGCGGAGATCGCCGACGCGCTCAGCTTCATCAAGCCCACTTTCAACGAAGATATGCGGTCGGGTTTGACCAACATGTAATAGGCCAGGGGGTCTCCGTCCCCTTGCGAGCGCAGCACGGGGCGCGTTGGACAAATTACGATTCACTTTGCAGGAAGAGGCGTATGCTAGGCGCGTGATGGCCTCTCCTCTTCTTTCCGCACGCCTCGCCGAGGTCGACGAGTACATCGCCAACGCCCGGCCGTTCGCTCAGCCGACCCTTCTTCACCTCCGCGAGACAGTTCACCGCGTCGTGCCCGAGGTTGACGAAGCGATGAAGTGGTCCATGCCCTTTTTTGTGTATCGCGGGGTCCTTCTTGCCAACATGGCGGCCTTCAAAGAGCATGCCTCATTTGGACTTTGGGGCCGGGAGGTAGTCGCCAACCTGCGCGAGGCCGGCGTCGTCTCCGGCGGCAACATGGGTTCCTTCGGCCGGCTCACCGCGGTCGCCGACCTTCCGCCCACGCCGCAGCTGGAAGACTACATTCGCCGGGCAGCCACACTCATCAGTGAAGGCAAGCGCACCCGGTCCATCCAGAGGGTCGCCAAGCCCGCCCGCGCGGAAGCTGCCATTCCCGAAGCGCTTGCAAAGGCCCTTGCGACTCATCCGGCGGCGGCGAAGAACTTCGTCGCGCTAAGCCCAAGCTGCCGCCGCGAGTACGCCGATTGGATCGCGACGGCCAAGCGCGATGACACCCGCGTCCGGCGGATCGCCATGGCCCTCGCGTCCATCGCGGAAGGCAAGAGTCGCTTCGGGGAGCGCGCGCGCCCTGCCTGAGCTCGCCGCTTTTCCGTACACTAAGGCCCGATGGTTCGCCCCGCGCCCCCCGAGCCTGATCGCGCTCCCCGTGTACAACCGCTCGTCCCTGAGCCCTTTCGTGAGGCACTCGGCAGCTGGTACCGCGAGCACGCCCGCGACCTGCCCTGGCGCGGCATCCGCAACCCGTACGCCACCTGGCTCTCCGAGATCATGTTGCAGCAGACGCGGGTCGCCACCGTGCTGGACCGCTACGAGCAGTTTCTGCGCCGCTTTCCGACGGTCGCCGCACTGGCCGCCGCGCCCGAAGAAGACGTGCTCGCCCTGTGGAGCGGCCTGGGCTACTATCGCCGCGCCCGGATGCTCCACCGCGGCGCGCAATTTGTCATTCGGGAGCTTGGCGGCGAGCTGCCCCACACTGCCGTGGCGCTCCGCACGCTCCCCGGGGTCGGCGAGTACACCGCAGCCGCCATCGCCTCCATCGCGTTCGGCGAAAGCATCGCCGTGCTCGACGGCAACGTGGAACGCGTGCTGCTGCGTTTGCTTGGGTTGCCGGAGCAACGCTCCGCCGCAAGTCGCGCCCTGCTGCTGCGCACCGCGAACGACCTCATCCCGCCCACGCCGCCGCGCCGCGGTCTGGCCAACCCTGCCGGGGATCACAATCAGGCGATGATGGAGCTCGGCGCAACGATCTGCCTGCCTCGCGGCCCGCTTTGTTTGCAGTGCCCTGTGCTCCAGTTCTGCAAGACCCGCGGCGAGCACCCCACGCCCGCGCGCAAGCAGCTGCGCAGCCGCCGCATCGCCTGCCTGCTCGCCACGCGCAAGCGCGGCACCCGCACCGAGGTGATGCTGGAGCGCCGCCCCGCCGAGGCGTCGCTGATGCCCGGCATGCTGGAGCTGCCGCCCTTGCCGCTCGAGGCGGTCAACCACCGTGAGCCCATCCTTCGCCTGCGGCACAGCATCACCGACACGAACTACTACGTGGAGGTCTTTCCGGAAGCGGCTACCGATGCCGTGCGGCATACCTATGACGAGATCGATGCCAGCGAGCACGATGAGAGCGATCAGTCGGCCCTGTTCGCGGAGGCTACCCTCGCCGACGATCCCGAAGCCCGCAATGAAGATGAGGCGGTTTACACGGCGGAACCCGGCGAGCTTGGCCGCGGCTTCACGCTGCGGGCCCAGGTGCCGGCCAAAGACGACGACCTTCGCTGGGTGGCCACACCGCGGCTGCACGGCCTTCCACTCACCGGCCTGACCCGCAAAGCACTCCAACGGCTTGGCCTGATGCGCATGCAGGAGGTACGCCTGAGCCCCGAGCCCCGGTTGGGTCCTTGAGGGACGGGCAGCTTTCGCTCGCTCAGATTGCGATCGGTGCGTCCAGCCCTACAAGGCCATGGCGTGCTCCACCACCAAGCGCCTTGCACGTTCCGTGAATGCCGCAACCGCGCTCGACCCCTCATCCCCCTTGCCGCGTACGCGCACACTGACTGCGTCCGTTTGCATCTCCTTGTCGCCGACAACGAGGATGAACGGCACTTTCTGCAAGCCGAAGTCGCGGATCTTGCCCTGCATCTTGCCGTTGGTCGCATCGAGTTCCACGCGCAACCCGGCCACCTCCAAGCGCTGTTTCACGCTTTCGGCGTACGCGAGGTGTTTCTCATTCGAAATCGGCACCAAACCCACCTGAACCGGAGCGAGCCACATGGGGAAGGCTCCCGCATAGTGCTCGATCAAGACGCCGAAGAAGCGTTCGACCGAACCGAACAGCGCGCGGTGCACCATCACCGGCTGATGCCGCTCGCCGTCTTCACCCACGTACTCGAGCTCAAACCGCTTAGGCAGATTGAAGTCGAACTGCACGGTGCTCAGCTGCCAAAGCCGCCCCAGCACATCGACGAGCTTGATGTCGATCTTGGGACCATAGAAGGCGGCCTCACCCGGAAAGCTTTGAAACGGGAGCCCGCGCCTGGTCAACACATCGCGCAACGCGCCTTCTGCATGCGCCCAATCCTCTTCGGTGCCGACGAACTCGCCCGCCTTTTTCGGGTCGCGGGTCGACAACTCCACCCGGTACTCTTCAAAGCCAAACGTCTTCAGCACCGCTTCGGCGAAGTCCAGACAGCCCTCAATCTCGTTGACGATCTGATCGGGCGTGCAAAAGATGTGCGCATCGTCCTGCGTGAAGCCCCGCACGCGCAGCAGCCCGTGCATCGTGCCCGAGCGCTCATACCGGTACACGTTGCCCAGTTCCGCATAGCGCTGCGGCAGGTCGCGATAGCTCTTGGGCGTGGACTTGTAAATCAGTATGTGGCCCGGGCAGTTCATCGGCTTCAGCCGGTACTCGGCATCATCCAATTCCATCGGCGGGTACATATTTTCGGCGTAAAAGCCTTCATGCCCGGAGACCTTCCATAGTTCGCGCCGCATGATGTGGGGCGTATACACCAGCGAGTACCCGCGCCGCAGGCACTCCTCGCGCATCCAGTCTTCCATCGTCTTGCGAATGAGCCCGCCCTTGGGATGCCAAAAGATCAGCCCCGCGCCCGCGACCTCCTGAATGCTGAACAGGTCCAGCTGCTTGCCCAGTGCGCGATGGTCGCGCGCCTTGATCTCTTCAAGGTGCTTGAAGTGCGCGTCGAGCTCCTTTTGCGAGAAGAAGGCGGTGCCGTAGATGCGCTGCAGCTGCTGGTTATCTTCTTTGCCGAGCCAGTACGCGCCGGCGATCGACATGACCTTGAAGGCCTTGACGCGCCCCGTCGAAGGCACGTGCGGCCCGCGGCAGAAGTCCGTGAAGCTGCCGTTGCGATACAGCGAAATCGCCTCGCCAGGCTGCGTGAAGCGCTCGATAAAGTGCACCTTCATAAATTCGCCGTGGTTGCGGTAGACCTCCAGGCCTTTCTCGCGCGGCTCCGTCACCTGCTCAAACGGCTCATCACGCTTGACGACCTCGGCCATGCGCTGCTCGATGGCTGCCAGGTCCGCTTCGGTGAAGGGCACGTCGCGATACACGTCGTAAAAGAAACCGTTGTCCGTGGCCGGCCCGTGGCCCAGCTTGGTCTCCGGAAAGAGCTCCAGGATGGCCGTCGCCATCACATGCGCCGCCGAGTGTCGCACAACGCGCAAAGCTGCCGGATCAGCCTCCTTCAGCAACTCCAGCGCCACGTCCTCGGTCAGCGGTGCGCGCAGGTCGACCAGCCGCTCGCCTACGTTGTTCGCAGCCGAATACATACCGGCTTCCGTCCCCTCGGCCGCGGCTTCTGTATCGGCGGCCCGCGAAGCATCGGGCGACTGCAGCGGTCGCAGGCGTGCGACGACCACCGCGGCGGCCAGCCGTGGGGAGATGCTGTTGGCGATGTCGAGCGGCGTCGTTCCCGGCGCCACCTCGCGCTGGGAGCCGTCCGGAAGCTGTACACGAATAGGGGAGTTCACCCCACCAAGGATAAGACCTCGCGCCGGGAAGTGGCTATGCTGCAGGCTGATTGGACCGCACGGGGCAAGCCTCCCGAAATGTTGTAGGACCTTCCCGCCTTTGAGGCATCGCTCTCCCTGCCGGGCGGTCGTACCGTGGGATACGTCGGGTGAGCCTGCAGCGCAGGGCGGCACCTTGCGAGGTTCGCTCATGCAAATGCTCTGTAAGGTGTCCACCCTGTTCGGCGATGTGCGTTGCCCGGTGTGTGGGCAGGAGTTCCTGGTGTACTGGACGCGCCAGCGCGCCGGCGAGCGAGAAGAGCAGCGCGGTACCCTGCAACAGGCGCTCCGCGAGCAGCACGGCGGCGCCACCAGCACCAGCGAAGCGCACTTGCCTGCGTTCGAGGTTCCGGAACAGAGGGCCGCCCTGCCGTACCACCGGCCCCGAAGTGTCACGCAAGTGGGCGTGCCGGTCTATAGCTGAGGCGCAGACCCGCCAGCCTATACCTGAGGCGAAGACGCCGCTCCTGACGGCTCCGCTACAATGGAGGGCGGCGTCCCTTTGAGCTCTTCGTGGGCGCACCTGTAGCTGCCAAAGCCCCCTATGAGCTGGTTTCACCGCGAAGAACATAAGATTCAGCCCACACCCGACCACGAGGTCCGCACCGAGGGGCTGTGGGTAAAGTGTGACGGCTGCCGCAAACTCATCTGGAAGGCCGATCTTGAAGGCAACCTCCAGGTTTGCCAGCATTGCGGGTTTCACTTCCGAATCGGCTCGCAAGAGCGCCTCACTCAGCTTCTGGACCCTGGCTTCGAGATCGTCGATACCGGCCTTCGTTCAACCGATCCGCTGGATTTCGTCGATCTGAAGCCGTACAAGCGACGGCTCGCCGAAGCTCAGAAGAAGACCGGGCTCGATGACGCCATTGTGAACGCCGTTGGCACCCTTTCCGGCCAGGCAGTCGTCCTCAGCGTCATGGAGTACGGATTCATCGGCGGCTCCATGGGCGCGGTGGTCGGCGAAACGATCGCTCGTGCAGTTGACCGCGCGCTGGGCACCCGGACACCCCTGATCATCGTTTCCGCCTCGGGCGGCGCCCGCATGATGGAAGGGATCGCGAGCCTGATGCAGTTGGCCAAGATCTCCGCCGGGCTGGCTAGGCTGGACGACGCCAAAGTCCCGTATATCTCGTTGATGACCGATCCGACCACGGGGGGCGTGACGGCCAGCTTTGCAATGCTGGGCGACCTAAATCTCGCAGAACCCGGCGCGCTCATCGGCTTCGCCGGCCCTCGCGTGATCGAGCAGACCATCCGCCAAAAGCTGCCCGAAGGCTTTCAGCGATCCGAGTTCCTGCTGCAACACGGCTTTCTGGATGCCGTCGTGCCGCGAAAGGATCTCAAGGCCTACCTGGCCCAGGCCCTCAGCTGGATGCAGGCGACAGCGGCCGCCAGCTAGGCCAACATCCCGCACGCTGCCTAGCGCCAGGCTGAAGGCCGCTACGGCTGTGCTTTACAGTCTGCACCTCAAGGCTGAGACCTGGATGCGGGAAGCGAAAAGGCTGGTTCTGGAAAGAGTCCCGCCCAGGAGGCGTCGAGGTAGAGCCAACGCTGCGTCCCAAACCAGCTGGTGGCGATCTCCGGGACGTGCAGAAGGCCATGACCGCCGGCACAGATCAGCTCCGTGCCGTTCCAGGCCAGGAAGTTGCGCGAGGGGTGGCCCACACGGGCCGGGTGCGTGAGTTTGCCGAGGCAGACAGGGCACCGCTGCCGCTGATCGCGCAGCGCCCACCGCAGTCCCCAAAGGCAGAGCGCAAAGCACGAGAGAAGCTGCACATACTCCGTCGCGTGAGCCGCCGTGTGCGGGCCCGCAAAGGCGAGGTCCAGGGACGTGCAGTAAACAATCGCCAGAACCCCCACCAGCTTGCCTAGCAGGAATGCCCAGCGTCCCACGCAGGCCGTGATCGGCACTTGACGGGGGGCGGCCGGGTAGTCGCCCAGCGGCAAGGAGGTCGTGGCGGGAAGGGCAACCAGGGCCAGCAGCACAGAAAACACATAGAGATCCCAGGGCTGCCGTAGTTGCGGCGCGAGCGCCCAACAGGTGAAATCTCGCGGAGAACCGTCCGGCAACGGTGCGGTCAGCTGCCACTGGTCACCCCAGGAAGCCGTCTGGAAGGCTGGGTTGAGCCGTCCGAGCACAAAGCCTTGCTGATTGGGCTCCTGGCGAGCCTCCCCGGCCAGGAGCCAGGCGTCGGGGTGCTCGGGCAGTTGCGCCGCGGCCATCGGGGCGATTGCTTGCACCAGGAACCGTTGCGACCCAAGCCAGACAACGTTGCCCGCGCGGGCTGGTACCTGATCGAAGCAGCTTTGCCAAAGCTCGCGACTTACGACGAGACCTGGGCCGTGGTTTGTCGCGGGCCGGGGTATGGGGGCCGCAGGCAAGCCCAGGAGCTCAAAAACATTCCGGCTGGCGTGAGCAAGGCGGATGGGCGCGGAGGGTGCGGCCTTTGCACTGCACCGCATGGACGCTGCACTCACTGCATAGAAGGCGAAGCTCTGGAAGATCCTCTGGCGACGCTGCCTCCAGGTGGCATACTGCGACTCCGGAAGGGTGTACACGCTGTGCTCCGCGGCATCGGTGTTCCCTATGACGACCAGGCCCGGCGCACCATGCGAGGTGGCGGGAACAAGATGAGCCCGCACCCTGGGTAGCAGCAAGCCCATGCCCAGACTGATGGCCAGCAGCGCCGCGAGCATACCAAGGCACTCCCTGGCAGAACCTCTCACTTCCGGGGAGACGACCCGCCCAGGGCGCTGGAAGCCATGAAGTGCCTGCGCGTCCCGAAACGCACCGAAGCTGAAGCCCAGGAGCCCGATAGCCCGGGTTCTACGAGCCGCGTGCGCGGCGCGCGCGTACCACAACTCCGCCCTCCACTCACCAAGCCACTCAGCACGCACAGGTTTGGCCACGCGCAGGGAAGCGGCCCGCAGCACAAGGATGCTCAGGCCGTACCCGAGCCGCGTACCGCGCCGTGTCACGCAGGCTCCTGCGTGGAAGGGAGCAGACGAGCCAGCAACGGATACCGCTTTCGTGAAGCTTCCAAGGTGAGTTCGCCTGCGCGCGTCAGCTTGTAGTACTTGCGCGGCGGTCGCTGCTCCGCCTCAGCGATGGAAGGCTTCTCCCAACTCGAACGAATCAGCTC
>CAXUIF010000128.1:0-9096 GCA_964250995.1 uncultured Acidobacteriaceae bacterium | reverse complement strand
GCCAGGTAGCCGGAGTCTTCGAGGATGCCGATGAACAGAAAGAGCAAGAGGATCTGGGGAAGAAAGACGAGTACGGATTGGACGCCGTTCCAAAGGCCGTCGCGCAGCAGCGGGCGAAGCCAGTTGTCGGGGAGGGCATTGGCGGCGTGGGCGCCCCAGTTGGTGAGCCACGTGCCCATGGCGTCGGAGAGTGGCTGGCCGAGCGAAAAGACGACCTGGAAGACGGCGATGACGACGGCCAGAAAGATGAGCGGCCCCCAAAGGCGATGGAGCAGCACGCTGTCCAGGCGCTTGGTCCAGAGCGGGGCGTCGGGGGCCTGGTAGTTGGTGCGCTGCGAGACCTGCGAGGCCCATTTGCGGCTGGCTGCGGGGCTTTGCAGCACAGGGAGGCGAAGGGGTTGCGGGCGGGCCTCGGGACCACGCGCGGCGTCGGAGACGGAGTGCAGAAAACTGGAGATCAGGTCCATGCCCGTGCCGCGGGCCGAGGAGATCAGCGCGACCGGATGGCCGAGCTCCTGGGAGAGGGCCAGGGGATCGAGCTTGCCGCCGCGCTGTTGAAGCAGATCGCTCATATTCAGCAGCACCATGGTGGGAAGACCGAGGGAGAAGACGGTCTGCGCGAGCATGAGCTGGCGGTTCATGTGCACGGAATCGAGCACAAGGAGGACAACATCCGGCGGGGGCACACCGGGCATGCGGCCGGTGAGCACGTCCACGGCGACGCGGGCGTCTTCCGAGTAGGTGGCGAGGGAGTAAATGCCAGGGAGGTCAATGCAGGTGAGGTCGGGACGACCGATGCCCTTCATGCGGCCCGAGTGATGCTCGACGGTCACGCCGGGGTAGTTGGCGACCTTGTTGCGGAGGCCGGTCAGCCGGTTGAAGAGCGTCGACTTGCCGCAATTGGGTGGGCCCACAAGGGCGATGGTGCGTACGCCGCTCCGTGGCGAGTGGGCTGCGGCAGGAGGTTCCGCAACGAGCGGACCGGGGGCAACGTGGCAGCTCATGGACGTGCTTTGGCCTGGGTGCCCACGGTTTCGGCCGCCTCGATGAGGATGTGGGAGGCCGTTTCCTTGCGGAGTCCAACCTCAACGCCGTCTACGCGATACACCGTGGGGTCGCCGGCGGGGGCACGGCGGAGCACTTCCAGGCTGGCTCCGGGCAGAAAGCCAAGGTGGGCCAGGTGGTCGCTGACCTCTTCCGGAAGCTCGAGCCGTTCCAGAACGCCGGAACCGCCCACCTTCATGTCGCTGAGTGCCGTCACGGGGCTGCCCCTTTCGAATCCAGACCTGTTCGGTCCTGATTCCAATCATACGCTTACAGATGTCCCACCGCGGCAGAGGGTGCGCGCGAAAGTGAGAGAGTGTATGGGGGACAAAGGGGGGAGTGTGGTGCGCCCGGAAGGAGTCGAACCTCCGACCTACTGGTTCGTAGCCAGTTGCTCTATCCAGCTGAGCTACGGGCGCACATTGCACTGACGGCAACTCATCGAGTTTATCGTATTGCGGCGTGGCTAACAACTAAGTTTGGACGGAATCGGACTCGTGTGCGGCACGCTGCCATGCCGGGGCATCGCGGAAGATGTCCTGGCCGAAGAAGAGCGTGATGCCCTCCGGCCCGAAGACGGTGAACTCGCGCTGGCCATAGGTCTGGTCACGCGGGCCGTCAGGGTTGTTGCGCAGCTCGGTGGTGAGGCGGGAATGGAACTCAGCCCAAAGCTCGTCAACCGCCTCCACGTCGAAATAAGCGTGGGCCGGCGCGGCAGCGTCTTCGCGCTGGAGCAGGCGAATGCCGGCGTTGTCGCGTTGCAGATAGGCAAAGTCGTCGTAACGCACGAGGAACCTGAAGGCGAGACCGGTCTGAAAGAAGCGCACGACCCCGTCCAGGTCCTGCACGAAGAGGAACGGCGTGACCTGGAGGAGCTTGGTCATGGAGAAGAGGAAGCGCTACTTGGCGACGGCGGGTGTGGTGGCGGGCTCGGTCGGGGTCTGGTCAGGCAGAAGCGAGCCGCGCTCGAGGAGATCGCGGCCGGTGCGCCGCAGCAGGCCGTAGATGACGGCCTCCGTGAGTCGCGAAGCGTCGAATTCGACGCGCACGGTGTGTGCGGTCTCGTTAACGGCCAGGTTACGGATGCCGTAGACCTCGCGCACCTTGGCCAGGGCCATTCCCGTCGCCTCGCCGGGCGGCTGGCCGAAGCGGTACAGGGTATCCAACTGCGTCATAGCACGGATGGTAGCAGAGGGTTGACGGAGGCGTTGTAGGTTCTAAGTTGTATGTAGATAGGCTCCCGGGACCGGAGAAGCAGAGGCGGTGCCCAGGCAAACGACGTAGAACTTACAACGTAGAACGTACAACCCTATGACTGGCCCGCCAGCTGCCGGAGGCTGTTGACGATCTCCGGGCTGGTCCAGTCCTGAGCGCCGATAAATTTGCGGCGAATGATGCCTTTTTTGTCGAGCACATAGGTTTCCGGCGGGCGGAAGGTGCCGTAGCTGGCGTGGGCGGTTCCGGCAGCGTCGAGCACACTCGGAAACGATACAGGGTGGCGCGCGAGGTAGCTCTGGTAGGTGGAGGCGTCCTCGTCAAAGGCCACGCCGACCACCTTGATCGCCGGGAGTTGCGCCTGCAGGGCTTCGAGCGAAGGCATCTCGGCGAGGCAGGGCGCGCACCAGCTGGCCCAGAAGTTCAGCACGACGACCTGCCCACGCAGGGCGCGCAGGTCGACGGCTTGTTGCCCGTCGTTGAGCGCGAAGAGCGGGGCTGCGCGGCCGAGCTGCTCGGGGCGATCGCCACGGTCGCAGCCACTGCCGGCCAGACAGGCGACGAGGGCCAGTGTGCCGAGCCAGGCCGTCTGTGTGCGGGATCGCATCGCTTTCTATAATACGAAGCTGTGCGGCGCGGGGCTGAGACCGACGGGAACAAGGGCCGACCGGCGGGTCCGGCAGGCGCAGGGTACACGCCCGTGCTCGGGCTTTTCAGCGCGGAGGAGCCCCGCCCGGCGCCGCTGGCCGCCCGCGCTGCCGAGCCGCACGCCGAAGCGTCCCTGGAGCTTTCGGTCATCGTGCCGGCGCGTAACGAAGAAAGGAATCTCGGGGCCTGCCTGGAGACGCTGGTAGCCCAGCATGAGCCGATCTTCTCACTCGGCCAGGATTGGGAGATCCTTGTGATCGACGATGACTCCGGGGACCGTACGCGGGGGATCGCGGAGGCCTTCGCGGCCCGGTTGCCGGGCATCACCGTGATGAGCGCGCCAGCCCTGGAACTGCGCGGGGCGCAGCGGGGCTTCACAGGCAAAACGAATGCGTGCTGGGCGGGCGCGCAGGCCGCAAGGGGGCGCTCGCTGCTGTTTACCGATGCGGACACCCGGCACGAGCCGGGCGACCTGCGCCGGGCGCTGCATGAGGCGGAGCGGAACGGCGTGGCGCTGCTCTCGTACTCGCCGGGGCAGGTTCTGACGGAATTGGCGCAGCGGGCGTTGATGCCACTGGTGTTTTCAGAGCTCGCCAGCGTGTACCCGCCGGCGAAGGTGAACGATCCGGCGGACCGCACGGCCGCGGCAAACGGGCAGTTCCTGCTGGTGGAGCGCGAGGCGTACTTCGCTGTAGGGGGACACCGTGCGGTGGGCCGGTCTGTGCTCGAGGATGTCAATCTGGCTCGGAACCTCAAGCGGGCCAAGCACAGCCTCCGGCTGCGCTACGCGCCGGACGCGCTATCGACGCACATGTACCGCGGGTTTGCGGACATGATGGAGGGCTGGACGAAAAACCTTGCGCTGCTGTTCCCGCACGCGCTGCGCCTGGCACTTTGGAGAGTGCTGGACCTTCTCTTGCTCTTGTTGCCGTTGCTGATCTGGATGCTGCCGTATCTGGTTATGTGGCAGCGGGTGGCCATTGTGGCCCTGTGGGCGCGGACGTTGTTGCGGTTTTACCAACGTGTGGCGCGCGCGCACTTTCCGTTGCTGCCCTCAGCCCTGGCGCCGCTGGGGCTGCCGCTTTTTATTTACCTGCTGATCGCAAGCTATGTGCGGCACCGCGTGTTGCATTCCGTCGTGTGGAAGGGAAGGGAGTATCGGCTCTAGGCGGCGCATCGTAGCCCCGACCCTCGCATCCAACACACTGCAAAACAAACCTTCCCGATGATCCTGCTTACCCGCAAAGCCGACTTCGCCGCCGCGCACTTCTATTGGCACCCCGCATGGAGCGAGGAAGAGAACCGACGTGTGTTCGGCAAGTGCGCGAACCGGCAGGGGCATGGGCACAATTACACGATGGAGGTCACGGTGAAGGGCGAGGCGGACCCGGTGACCGGCTTTGTGGTGGACCTGAAAGAGCTGAAGGACATCATGGAGCGCGAGGTGGTCGCCGTCTACGATCATCGCCATTTGAACTACGAGGTCCCGGAGTTCGCCCACGCGCAGCCGACGACCGAGAACATCGCGTTGGCCATCTGGCGCAGGCTGGACGGCAAGGTGCCGGGAGCCACGCTGCACCGGGTGCGGGTGTACGAGGCGCCCGACCTGTTTGCGGATGTGTACGAGGGAAGCGCGTGAGCTCGGGCATGACCAGCAAACCGCAGGCGCACCTGAGCCGGCGCTATCGTTTCAGCGCCTCGCACCGGCTGGAGGTGCCTCACTTCTCCGCTGAGCGCAACCGTGCGCTGTTTGGCAAGTGCAACAATCCGTTCGGGCACGGGCACAACTACACCGTGCAGATCACGTTGGCTGGACCGGTCCACGCGGAGACTGGCATGGTGGTGAATCTGGCCACTCTGGATGGCTTCGTGCAGCGCGAGGTGCTGGAGCGCTTTGACCAGGCCAACCTGAACAGCGACGCCGCGTTTGCGATTTGCGTGCCGAGCACGGAGAATCTGGCGATGGAGCTTTGGACGATCATGGGCAGGTTCGCTGAACAGCATGCGCCCGTTCGCCTCGAGCGCGTTCGCGTAGAAGAGACCAACAACAACGCCTTCGACTACTTCGGCGAAGGTGTGCCCGCGCCCTCGGTCGCTTGAGGCCCCAAAGAAAGGCTGCACGCAAGCCGCAATGACGACCAAAGCACCGATCGAGGCACCCAGCCCGGAACACCCTGGAGAGACCGCCGCGGCGCAGGCACAGCGCGCGGCGGATCTGACCTTGAAAGAGGCCAGCCTGCGCGAGATCTGTGCGGAGCTTCTGACGCGCATCGGTGAGGACCCCGCGCGCGATGGTTTGGTCAACACGCCGTTGCGCATGGAAAAAGCCCTGCAGTTTTTGACCCGCGGCTATCTGCAGACACCCGAGGAGGCCATTCACGGCGCGCTGTTCGACGTGGACTACGACGAGATGGTGATTGTGCGCGACATTGAGTTTTACTCGCAGTGCGAGCACCACCTGTTGCCGTTCTTCGGCCGTGCGCATGTGGCTTATGTGCCGCAGGGCAAGGTGATTGGATTGAGCAAGATTCCGCGCATTGTGGATGTGTTTGCGCGGCGATTGCAGGTGCAGGAGCGGCTGACGCAACAGATCGCCGAGGCCATTGAGGCCGCCGTGCAACCGCAAGGGGTAGCCGTAATTCTGGAGGCGCACCATCTGTGCATGATGATGCGGGGCGTGCAGAAACAGCATTCCAAAACTGTCACCAGCGCCATGCTCGGTGTCTTCAAGACGCAGGCGCAGACGCGCAATGAACTGATGTCGTTGATCGAGCCTCGCCGCGCATGAGCCAAAGGGTGTCTTTCTGCGAGCTGCAGCCATGAACGGGCTTCTGGTGATCGACAAGCCCGCTGGCGTGACGTCGCATGACGTGGTGGCGGTGGTGCGTCGCGTCACGGGCGAGCGCTCGGTCGGTCACCTTGGCACCCTGGACCCGATGGCCACGGGCGTCCTGCCGCTGATGTTGGGCAAGTACACACGGCTGGCGCAGTTCTTCAGCGCGGCGGAGAAGCAATACGAGGGCACGATCCGCTTCGGGTGGAGTACGGACACCTTTGACGCCCAAGGCGAGGCGGCTTCGGCACCAGAGCCGCTCGTCTGCACGCTGGAGCAACTGCGTTTGCTGGCGGAGCGGTTCGATGGAGAGATCGAGCAGATGCCGCCGGTGTATTCGGCGAAAAAGATCAACGGTGTGCCCGCCTATAAGCTGGCACGCGCAGGCAAGGACGCGCCCGTCAAGTCGGCGCGCATCTGCATCCACGCGTTTGCGCTGACCAGGCTCGAGGGCGAGACCGCAAGCTTTCGCATGCATGTTTCGTCGGGTGGCTATGTGCGTTCGGTGGCGCATGAGCTCGGGCAGCTCGCGGGCTGCGGCGCGCACCTGAGCGGCCTGCGGCGCACGGCTGCGGGGCCGTTTACGCTGGCGGAGGCGGTGACCTTGACGGCAGTGAAGGCGCTTAGCGCAGAGGAGGTTGAAGCGCGATTGGTGCCGCCGCGCCTGCTTCTGCCGGAGATGCCGGCGGTTACGGTGGATGACATGACTGCGGGGCGTGTGCGCAACGGCATGCAGGTCAATGTGCCGGAGTTTTCGCGCGCACCCTTAGTGAAGGTGTTCACAGGACCGCATGCGCTGTTGGCGATTGCGCGTCGCATCGCGGGTACGTTGGTGCAGCCGGTGGTGGTGCTGGGCTGAGAGGCTTCCGGGCGCACGGGAGGGCAGGTCTGGAGCCGTGTCCTTCCCGAAGCAGGTTTTCTTTAGCCGTCATCTCTTCAGCAAGGGCAGCACGAGGTGCTCTATGTTGACGGCCACCTGTTTGTTGCCTTGTGCGGTGGCGTGGACGCCGTCGTCCTGAATGTCGCCGGGGATGCCGTAGACGTCCTGCAGCACAAATGGCAGGAGGGGCACGCGGTACTTGGTGGCGACGGCAGGAAACATCGCGTTGAAGCTGCGGATGTATTCGCCGCCATACTGCGGAGGCAGCGTGATGCCGGCGAGGGCGACCTTGGCGCCGTTGGCCTTGAGGCGGCGGACGATGGTTTCAAGATTGCGCTCGGCCTGCGCCGTGGGCAGACCGCGCAGGCCGTCATTGCCGCCGAACTCCACGACGACCACCTGCGGGTGTTGCTCCAGCACCTGCGAAAGGCGAGCCACGCCGTCCTTGGTGGTATTGCCGTTGACCCCGGCGTTGACCACGCGATAGGGGTAGCCCTCCTGGTCGAGGCGCTGCTGCAGATAGGCGGGGTAGGCCTCTTCGGGCGCAACTCCCGCGCCCGCGGTGAGGCTGTCGCCGAAGCAGACCAGCACGGGTCTGGTTGTGGCCCCATCGGTGCGGCCCTTGGGTTCGGCCGTGCCCACAGCGGCGGAAGCGGCGTTGACCGCATGCACGGGCGAACCGATGCTCACGAGAACGGCAGCGAATGTGACTAAGATGGAGACAAGTGGCAAGCGTCGCACGTCTTTAATTCTAGACAGAGGACATCGTTTTTGCAGGCAAACGGACAACGGCCAGGAACGGCAGCAGAAAACGGGGCAGGACACCCGTCGGCAGGCACGCCCATGGTGGTGGTTCAGGACCTGCGCAAGTCGCTGCGCACGGGGGCCTCGACGGTTGACATTCTGAAAGGCATCGACTTCACCATTGAGCGCGGGGAGTTTGTGGCGATCATGGGCGTGTCGGGCTCGGGCAAGTCCACGCTGCTGGGGTTGCTGGCCGGGTTGGATAATCCGACCACGGGCTCGGTCGCGCTGAACGGCACGGTGATCAGCTACCTGCAGGAAGATAAGCTGGCGCAGTTGCGCGGGCGCACGGTGGGCTTTGTGTTCCAAAGCTACCAGCTGATTCCCACGCTCACGGCGCTGGAAAATGTGTTGCTGCCCTATGAGCTGAATGACGAGAGCAACAATCTGCGGGCGGGGTTGGAGCGTGCGCGGACGCTGCTCGACTCGGTGGGTCTGAGCGCGCGGGCGGATCACTACCCTGTGCAGCTTTCGGGCGGTGAACAGCAGCGGGTGGCGCTGGCCCGGGCCTTCATGCTGCGGCCGCCCATTGTGCTGGCCGATGAGCCTACGGGCAATCTCGATTCGGCCAACGGTCAACACATCCTGGAGCTTCTGCTGCGCCTGAATCAGGCCGAAGGAACGACGCTGGTGCTGGTGACGCACGATCCGGCGCTGGCCGCGCACGCCGGCCGCCGTATCGTCCTGCGGGACGGTGTGGTGATCGCCGACGAGCGCACCGCCGGTGCCGCCGCGGCGCTGGCCGGGGCCTGAGCGCATGGCTCGCCTTCGCTTCGGAACGGCCGGGCGCATTGCCTTGCGGGAGTTGCGGTCGTCGCGTGGCAAGTTCGCCTTTGTGGTGCTGTCGGTGGCGATCGGTGTGGCCGCGCTGACGGGCGTGCGAGGCTTTTCGGCGGCGTTTCGCTCGCTGCTGCTCCTGCGGGCGCGGGGCATCATGGCGGCGGACCTGGCCGTGCGATCGAATCAGGACCTCGGCCCGGCGGAGGCGGCCGGACTGGCGCGGTTCGCGGCGGCACAGCGGGCGGAGGTGACGCCCGTGACCGAGATGTTGTCCATGGCTTCGGCGTCCAACTCGCTCGATCCTCTGTTGGTGTCGCTCAAGGCGGTCGATCCTGCCAAGTATCCGTTCTACGGCGCGGTGCGCTTGCTGCCGAGCGTTCCGCTGTCGCAGGCGCTTACCGACAACAGTGTGGCAGTCGGCGACGATCTGCTGCTGCGCCTGCATCTGCGGGTGGGCGAAGCCATACGCCTGAACGATCGGGTGTACCACATTGCGGCGGTGGTCCAGGAAGAGCCCGACCGGCTGAGCGGAGCGTTTGCCGCGGGTCCCCGCGTGCTGATGTCGCAGCATGCGTTCGCGCAAACCGGCTTGCTGGCTCCCGGGTCGCGCGCAACACGGCGCGTTCTGGTGCGTTTGCCGGGGGCAGCCCGCGGCAAGGCAGCGTCCGACGACGTGATCGCCCGTGCCAAGACCGACCTCCAGAGCCAGTTGCCTGATGCGCAGGTGACCGACTATCGGGAGGCCAACGAGGGGCTGACACGCGCATTGGACGGCGCCACGGGATTGCTTTCGCTGATGTCACTGGTGGCGCTGGTGCTGGGCGCGATCGGGGTGGCGATGGCGATCCGCGCCCATCTGGCACAGCGTCTGGATTCCATCGCGATTATGAAG
>CAXUIF010000127.1:0-9106 GCA_964250995.1 uncultured Acidobacteriaceae bacterium | reverse complement strand
AACTTCACCGGAGCACTCCTCCCCACGCACGCAAACTTCACCGGAGCACTCCTCCCCACGCCCGCAGACACCGCCGGAGCACTCCTCCCCATTTCTGTCATCTCGACCGGAGCCTAGCGGAGTGGAGAGACCCGCCGTTGCTCCCGACCAAACGCAGGCAGCATACGGGTCCTCGCACCCCTCTCCTGGGCTGTCTCTCGAGAAGCTCACCTCGCCCCGCGCCGAACCCCTCCGCCTCGAGCTCGAGGACTTCCTGCGCGCCGTCCAAACCCGCACCTCACCCCGCGTCACCGCCGCGGCCGCCCGTAACGCTCTCGCGCTCGCCCTCGACATCAACACCGCGATCATCGCCCACGCTCAACGCGCCGGCCTCGCTCCACGATCCTGATCGGTCGTCCCCACCTCAACCCTGCTCATCAAGGCAAAGAGAACCCTGAGTCCTGGCCACTGAACGCCGTGCCTCTCACACCCGGAGAGCACGCTGCAAAACGCGGAGGCTCACGTTTGAAGTCCCGTTCAGACTCCAGCTCCACTCGTTGAACCCAGCTAAGCCGCTGAAATCTTACCTGCCTAGTGCAGCTGCTCGACCTTGATCCCCGGCGGCACCTTCAGCTCGAACTGATCGCTTTCAAACGCCTCGTTCATGGTCAGCTTCGTGATTTCAATCTTCAGCTCATACGCGTCTAGCGGGCGTCGTATCGTAATTAGCCGCGGAAACGCCTCCGGCTCGCCCGGTTGGTAATTCTCATACAAAGCCTGTGTCATCACGCGCCCTTGGTCGTCGTACACGTCCTGCTCGAACGGCAACAGGTCCAGCCGGCTGATGTGCACAATCCGTTCCAGGTGCAGCATATTTCCGCTCTTGATCTTCAGCACTGCGACATCGTAATCAGGTTCCTCGATCGCTTCTTTCCGGCCCCGTGCCGGCTGCAGCACCCGCGTCGACTCCGTCAAAGTCACCAACTCGTCGGCACTCACACCCGGAACCAGCAACGAGTCCAGAAACACCGCCGGACGCAGGTTCTCCAGTCCGTTCTTCGATGGGTTCGTAACCTCATTCGTCCCCGTGATGGCCCGGTTCTTCGGCGGAATCAGCAGCGTAAATGTGCTTCCGTCGCTCACCATATCCAGCGCTCGTGTCCCGATCACCGGCAACTGCAACAGCACCCGCAAACTTCGCGGCTTCTGCACATAGATCCACCCTCGGAAGGAGGTGTACGTCTTTACCTGCCCAGTCTTTGATCCACCCGTGCTCGCTGTAATCAGCACTGCCGCGTGCAGCGTTTTCACGGCTGCTTCCCGCTCGGACAACTCTTTTTCCAGCGCGCCCAGGTCCGCCGTCCGGTAGCTGCCCGGTGCCTGCACCTGCACCTTGGCCACACGGCGCACACTGCTGAAGCAACCAGTCAGCCCGGTCAACCCCAACACTACCAACGTCGCCAACAACCGCCGTCTCAGCATGAGCAGCTTCTAAGTATAGCGAGGTCCTCTTCATACTCTGTTTTCGCCGCCGGCTTCCAACCCCCATCACCCCACGCCGGGTGCAGCGCCCTACACCCCTCGTTCCATCTCATCGACCCAGCGCGCCAACGTGCGTCGTCCCGTTTGCCGCTGTTTTGCCTTGCGCGGCGGCGCGAGCAGCTCTGTCGCCAGCTTCACATGCTGGCAGCTCCCCGACTTTGCGCCCTTCACGAAGCCGTTTACAATCGCGGGAAACTCACTGGCCAGCGCGTTGCGCATAAACGCTCTGCACTGCGCCGGCCGCAGAGGCTTTTCCTTCACAGTGGGCTCTGTCGCGTCCTTAGCCCGAGCCGCTACTGCCGCTCGCCGCGTCGGCGTTACAGCCTGCTTGTCCTTGCCCCTCATCCCACCTCCTAAAGCAGAAAGCGGGAAGCTCCGTTGCGGCGCTTCCCGCCCTCTTGCCTGCCTATTCAGAGTACCAAGTGCGTCGACATTGCCACGCAACTTTTGTCTGCCTCGTAACTTGTTCACCTGCTTCTACTTGCGCCAGATCTCTATCGCCTCCCTACTTGACAGCCCTTCAGCGGCTCCAAAATCTTCGTCCGCAAAAGGATCTCCGTAAGCCGATCCAACGCGCGACCATAGCGTGTTCCCACCGTCCGCAAGCTCAAGCCCATCAGTTCTGCGGCCTCCATCTGCGTGTACTCCTGAATGGCTACGCGCCGAATCACCTCACGCTCTTCTCTCTCGAGCTGCCGTAGGCACTTCTCTACATCCAGGCGAAAGATCACCGCATCGTCAAACCCATGAATGCGGTAGCTGCTGGCCTTTCCTCCCAGCACCTCTCGACCCATCATCGACGACACCCGCCCTGCTTCCATCGTCATCTGCACATATCGCCTCAGGAGCCGTTCCGTGTACTTGCGGTAGAAACCCAGCTCCTCCGCCACCGCCGCCTGCAGCTTCGCTCGCCGAACCCCGGAGCCCTCCTCTTCCCGCGCCAGCTTGCGCGCCCGCGCGCTCTCCGGCTTCACTGCCTGCGGCGCCGCTACAGCCCACACTTGCGGAAGTGTCACCACGCGTCCCGTTGTCGCTTCACGAACCTCGCCCGCAGCCTGCACCATGCGCACCACGCCGGCCACCGGCTTACGCTTTGCTACCACTACCAACCTGCTCTGCTCTGCCATTTCTGCTCTCCACTCTTTCTTGCTCTGCTCTACGTTTCTGCCGTAACGATCGTCAGGATGCATCAACTTGCCATTGCTGAGCACGCTATCTCTCGCAGCGTCTTTGCCCTGCGTCCCCGCCGTTTACGGCTTTGCGGCTTCGGAAAATCCGATAGCAGCACCGAGCACCGCTTGCAGTAAACACCACACACCAGGGATCGGACCCACAAGGCCCCGCATCCCTCGCAAACCTTCAACTCAACTCTCAGCTGCTTCATTCTGTCCCCTATCCTTTGCCGGCCAGCCTCGGTATCAGCGGTCGTTTTGGGCTAGCTCGGGCCGTACTCGCGTGTCAGCAGATGCCACTCGCATCCCTTCCACATCTCTAGAAATGTTGATCTGTTGAAAACGCCAGCCCTGGGCGACTCTCCCCCAATCGTGCGCCCTCATACCCCGAACGTGTTATAACTCCTTTCTTTGCAACAACATCTCTTCAGTTCTGCGTTTATACCGGGCTTCCCTGCCGTGAGTCAACAAATAGTTATCCACAGTAGGTAACACTAGAAAAACATTGTTTTTCCCAGAACTTACACTCAAACTACGAAGCTCTAGGCGAGAGTGTTCGCCTATTGTTCGCTTGCGGCGGAACTTGCTGCTGTTGCACAATCTTGCGCCCCCTACTGCTCCCCAAGGGCTTGCGTTGCGCCGCAGCGCCCCCAACAATCGGGCGCGTCGCTTCTCGGGCTTAAGGTCTCGCTCGCGCGCCACGGTAGATCGCCACATTCGCCGCGTGCTCTCGTAGGTCCCGCGCAAAGCGCGTCGACCCATCTGCATTCGCGACGAAGTACAGAAAATCCGTCTTCGCCGGGTGCAGTGCCGCGCGCAGTGCCGCCACCCCCGGATTACAGATCGGCCCAGGGGGTAAGCCGGCATGCACGTACGTGTTGTACGGCGAATCCGAGTGAAGCTCGCTCTGATGAATGACCCCCGTCCATGTGCCTCGCAGCATCGACGCATACGCCACAGCGGGATCCGTCTGCAACGGCATCCCCAGCCGCAAGCGGTTCTCGAACACGCCCGCTACCGTTGCCCTTTCGGCATCCAGGTGCACCTCCCGTTCCACCAGCGACGCCATGGTCACCACGCGCGCCACCTCCGGCCCGGCCAGTCCGAGTCGCAGGGCAACCTGCCCAAAGCGGTGCGTCATCGCGGAAAGGATCATCTCTGGCGTCGCGTGCCGGCTAAAGCGATACGTATCCGGAAAGAGGTAGCCTTCGACGGACGTCGCGTGTGCATCCCAAGGCCTTACCAGCCGTACGTTCCTGGCCGCAGCTGCCATGAAGTCCGCCTTGCTGCCCAGCCCCGCCCTGTCTACCGCCTCAGCTACATCGAACAGATTGAAGCCTTCTGGGATCACCACGGGAACCGTAAACACGTCACCGCGCTGCAACCGGCGATACACCGTCACCAGCGAGGCTGGTTCATCGAAGCGATACTCCCCCGCCTTCAGCGATCCGCCTTCCACCTCCCGCAACGCCGTGAAGAGCCACCGGCTCCGAATGACGCCACCCCGTTCCAACGCGGTCGCAATGCCAACGGTGCCCGTGTGGGGCGGCACCTGCACAAATCTTTCGCGCTCCGTCCCAAATGGCGTCAACACGGCGTAGCCCACACTGGCCACTGCAACCACAAGCAAAACCAAAACAATCCAAACCGCTCGCACCGGCCAGCCACCTCAACTCAAGTCTAAAATCCGCGCAAGGCAACACATGCACAGCGCGCAAGCAGCCGCCTCGTCCTGACAGTCCTCACGTGCAAGCCAGCCCTACACTACCCACATGTCCCTCGGTCGCATTCTTGCCCTCGACGTTGGCGACCGCCGCATCGGCCTGGCCATCACCGATGCCCTGAATCTCACCGCCCAGCCCCTCTTCACGCTGCACCGCACCACGCTTCGCGCAGACCTCAAATCCATCGCGCGCTTTATCCGCCAGCACAAGGTCACCACACTCCTCGTCGGCAACCCCATCCACGCAAACGGCACCCCCGGTACTCAATCCGCCAAAACACAGAGCTTTGCTGAAGCGCTCTTCGCCGAGCACCCCACCCTCGCGCACCACCTTCTTGACGAACGCCTCACCACGCAGGAGGCTCACGCTCTACTCGACCAGAGGGGCGCTAGGCGCAGCTCAGCCCACCGCCTCGACCGTAAGGACCTCATCGACCAGGTCGCCGCCATGCTCCTGCTCGAAGCCTTCCTTAGCCAACAGAACGGCCCCATCCTCCTCCCCGACCCCGATCAGCAGCTCTAGCCAGTACGTCTGCTTCCCACCACAGTTGCGCTTCGGCACCTGTGGTGCGGCGCGCCCGCAAGGCTCAACGCGAAAGCCTGTGCTCCCGAGGGCGCCTCCTGTTTTTCCTTGCGGCACTCCCACGACGCTATAATCGAGTTTTCATTCCCGCCGCCGCGCTCGCCGAGCGCCCATCCGGCGCTAGAGCAGAGCCCACCCATGCAAGACATTCGAAAAGCCCTCGACGAGCAGATCCGCCAGCTCGAACACGAACTTACTACCGAGCTGCCTGCTGAGATCAAAAAGGCGGTCGCCCTCGGCGATCTCTCCGAAAACGCCGAATACCACATGGCGAAGCAGCGTCAGGAGTTCGTCAACGCGCGCCTGGGCCAGCTCAAACGCCGCATGGCCGAGCTCTCCCTCGTAAACATGGCCAACATCCCCCACAACAAAGTTGGCTTCGGCTCCACCATCGTCGTGCTTGACACCGACAAGGACCAGGAACTCACCTATAAACTCGTCACCAGCGAAGAGTCCGACGTCGCGAACGGCCTCATCTCCACCACCTCACCCATCGGCCGCTCCCTGATCGGCAAAGAGATCGGCGACATCGCCATCGTCACGACCCCGAACGGCAAGCGCGAGCTCGAAATCCTGAAACTCACTACCATCCACGACGCCCCCGTAGCCTAGCCGCCAACTATGGTTGTCATTCCCGAAGGGAATCTGCGTTCTCCTTCTGGTTGCAAACGAAAAGCGCCGGAGCCCAAGCCCCGGCGCCTTCCCATCAAGCCGCCTTACTGTACGTCCGGCCCAGCCTCCAGGTGCGACTCCAGGAAGTACAACTCCTCTTCCGCATCGATGATGAGCTGATTGTAAAAGTCCGAAGTCGGGCTGTCCCCAAAGTCATCCACCTTGTCGGAAGCCTCGCGCAACTCTTTTGCATACGTCCCAAGCGAATTGGCCAGCGCCGTCACATGGTCCGGTCCGCTCAGCGCCTCCACGTTGTAGGCCTCAATCGGTGAGTTCGCCGCTGACATCCGCACCGTTCCGTTCGCTGTCCCGCCCAGCTGCGTAATCCGCTCGGCGATGGCGTCGATTTGCTTGAAGATTGTCTTTGCTACATCGTCAAACACCAGATGTAGCTGGTAAAAGTTCACGCCCTTCACGTTCCAATGCGCATACTTCGCCTGCGAGTACATATCCAGCGACGCGGCCAAGGTCACGTTCATCGCGTCCACGACCTTCTCCTTCACGTCGTCCGGCAGCGCCACGCGGTTCTTGTACATGCGCTTGACCGTCTTTGCTGACATTGCATTCTTCGATTCTTTGCTGTTCGCCATACGTCTCCATCATCCTTTCGGCCAGCCGCACCCATCCGGCACGGTTGTTTGCCTTCCAACCTTGGATGCACCCACGTCCGGGCACGTCCTCCGCACCCGCCTCGACGCGGGTCCTCCTACCGGAACATCCCTTGTCATCCACAGCCCGCCGGTCCCCCTGTTCATCGCGCTAAACTAAACCGGGCATTCCAACGTGACCTGGACAAGCGCATTCGGCAAAGGCAGCGGCTGGCTGCTGCAAAAGATCGTCAATGGTCTCGCTCTGTCGCGTATCTCGCCCAACACGCTCACCTTCATCGGCCTCCTCATCAACGTAGTCGCCGCGTTCTTCTTCGGCTATGCACGCGCGGAAAACTACGTCCGCATGTTCCTTTACGCCGGCCTGGTCATCATCGGCGCGGGACTCTTCGATATGGTCGATGGCCGTGTCGCCCGCCAGACCAATCAGGTCTCCGTCTTCGGCGCCTTCTTCGACTCTGTGCTCGACCGCTACTCCGATGTAGCCCTCTTTTTCGGTCTGCTGGTCTTCTACGCCCGCGGCAACCGCTACTTCTACGTCTGCCTCGTCGCCTTCGTCATGACCACCAGTCTTATGGTCAGCTACACCCGCGCGCGCGCCGAGGCGCTCATCGGTCAATGCAAGGTTGGCTTCATGGAGCGCCCTGAACGGATCGTTCTCATCATCCTCGGCGCTCTCTTCCAACGCTGGGACATGATGCCTGCTGCCCTTTGGGTGCTTGCCGTCTTTTCCACCATCACCGTCATCCACCGCATCCGCTTCACCTACAACGAAACAGAACGCCGCAAACCCCTCGCCGTCTAGCCCTCGCCGTCTTCTCTTCGCTCTGCTTCTTGAGGGGGACCTGTGCATGATGGCAAGAACTCTCATTTCCGCCTTTTGGTTGTCATTCCCGAAGGGATCTGCGTTCGCTCCCCAATCCCTCCTACCCCTCGTAGAACCCCCAAACGTTCTCATCCGGCAGATCCCGCAAAGGCCGCATCACACTCGCCGCCAACGCCCCCACAAACTGCGTCGGCACGTCACCAGCCTTCACGTAGCGCGGGTGCTGCGCCTTGAAAACCCCATTCAAATAGGTCCCCTTCGAGGGCGCCTTCTTGAACGCTCGCCACTGCTCCGCGCTCACCTCGAAATAGCGATAAGTCCCTCGCGCGTCGCGAAATACAATGTCCAGCGTCTGCCGCTCCGGCGTGTACACCATCCCGTGGATCACGCTCGAGGGCACTCAAGCTCTCCCTAACTCTATTGCGAACGTCGCTTCTCCCCGCGCTCCCCAGAGCTGCTTGTATTCCTCTCCGCCTCGCAGCAGATCCAACCATCTGAAGCCATTCGCGCGTGCATACAGCCACGCCTCCTGCAGCAACAAGCTTCCGGGACTCAGCGCAGCGAACCGCCCATCGAACCCGATCAGGTACAGGTACAACCGTCGCTCCGCCGCTGCCGCTCCATCCGCCAACCCATACAGGACTCCCATAGTCTCGCCAGAAAGCGTCAACTGAAACATCCGCAGTAAGCCAGCCTTCAATAGCAGCGGAAGGCTCTCACGATGGTGCGCCAGCACACGCGGGTCATGCAGCACGCCGGCCTCTCCACGCTCCTTCCACCGACGGCTATGAAGTCCAACAAGCTCTTCAAAACAAGCCAGCGCCCCCTCTGCCGTAGTCGCCACCTCGCAAGCCAGCACACCGTCCTTTGCCGCCAGGCGCCGGTAGCGGTTCACGTTCACCCGAATCTTCCCGGGCAGTTCTCGGGATGCGTCCAGGGCCGAACAGGGCTCGGCACAGGAGGTGGGCAGGGAAGCGCTTCGCGCCACTTCGACCAAGGGCGAATCCGCGCGTAGCTGCTGCAAGTGGGCCACATCCCAATCCCGCACCGCTGCCTGCACAAACCGCAAGGCACGCTGCGCTAGCTCCGCCCGGTCTCGCGCCCAAACCCCGCCCAGGTAATCCGCCGTCCCCGCGCCCAGCAGCATCAGCTTGCGCTCCTCCATACCTGGCGCACGGTACGCATACAGCGGGAGCAACCCGGCAAGCTCGCGCGTGCCTTCTTCCCGCAAGGCCACGGCATGCAGCACGCCCTCCGGTCCAAACTGCCGCCACCACGGCAGCAGCCATGCCGGATGCTGAAACGGTGTAGCCGAGCCATCCCGCGCCCACAAGCGCGCCCATTCCGGCGCAAGCGCCTGCAGTGCCGCCGTCTCAACCAACTCTTCTGCGCTTACCTGTTTGTCTCTTCGACCACGGCCCTGCTCGCCCGCATCCTGAACGCCCTGCGCCTCCTCCGCGTGAAGCGACTGCGAACTCCGCCCGCCCCCCAACTCCCGATACAACCGGCGGTATCCCTCGACCATACGGTTCAGCGGAAACCGCGCCTCCGCCGCAGCGCGGCAAGCTCCCCGATCGAGCTCTGCCAGACGACCAATCGCACGCGCCATCTCTTCCGTGGCCCGCTCCCCAGGTTCGATCAGAAAACCCGTACGCCCTTGCTCCACGATCTCCGGTACCGCGCCCACCGCCATGCCGATCACAGGCACACCTGCCGCAAGCGCCTCCATTGCCACCAGCGAGCTGGTCTCCGGCGCCAGGGAGGGCAGCAGCAAACACGCCGCACGGCTCAACAAGCGCCGTTTCTCCTCTCCAGCGACTGGCCCCAGAAAGCGCGCGCTGGGCGACTCCCCAGCACCCTGCCGTCCGTCGTGCCTCGCGCCGGAAGCCGTCAGTCGTGGCGCGACTTCCTCGGCAAAGTAGCGCTCGTGCGCTTCATACGGAAACACATCCCCGCCCAGAAGAACCGGCATCCCCGCCCGCCGCGCCGCGTCCGTCCGTG
>CAXUIF010000126.1:0-9278 GCA_964250995.1 uncultured Acidobacteriaceae bacterium | reverse complement strand
GGCTCGAGCGGCACCTGTGCGGTATAGTTCCGTCGAACATCCGCGTGCCTCGGCTCGGCAACCTTAAGGCACGGGCGCACGCGATGGCAAGCGACGGCAGCAGCGGGAGGAAGCGTGAAACTGACCCTGACAAAGCGGGACAGGCTGGTCGCCGGTACGGCGGCCGCAGCTAGCGGATGCCTATTCGCGATGGCGCAAGTGGCGGCTCCCGCGATGCTGGGCCCCTCAACCTATTCCTGGGACACAATGAAGCCCTCCAGGACGAGCTTCGGCGAGGTGCGGCAGGTGCTGCGGAGCCCCTCTCCCACACTCGAGCAGCTGGAGGTCCACATCACCACGCTGAACCCCGGGCAAAGCCCGCATCCGCCGCATCATCATCCCAACGAAGAACTCATCCTGCTCGACAAAGGCACGCTGGAAACCCTGTCCAACGGCAGCTGGGTGCGCCTCGGGCCGGGCTCGGTCATCCTGAACGCCTCAGAGTCCAAGCACGGTCTGCGCAACGTCGGCAACGAACCCGCCCAATACTTCGTCGTAAACTGGCGCACACCCGCCACCGATGTCTTTGCGGCCAAGGATCCGGGGTCTGTAGATCGTTGAATCAGTCGGTTGAGCAGCTCATTGAATCAGCTCGTTGAGCTAAGTCGGTACATCAGCTCGTTGAGCTAGACCGTTACGTCTCCGCGGGCTTGCCCCGATGCCCGTTAAGATAGGAGGTGTTCTTCCTGAACTCAGGAGCTTGTCTCTGCGCCTATCGCTCAATGCGCTCGCCTTCCTTGCGTCCCGTGGCATGGGGCATTACTGGAAGACGCACTACGCCGACCGCACCTTTCGTCATGCTTACCGCTGGAACAGCTTTGACGTCGCGCTGCTAGTTCCCTACTTCATCGTCATGGTGATCCTGGCCTTCTATGGCCTGCATCGTTATCAGCTGGTGTGGCTCTACTACCGCAACAAGCGCAACGCCTCGCGATCGACCGAACCGCCGGCGCGCTTCAACGAAGCCGCGTTGCCGTTCGTCACCATCCAGCTGCCCATCTTCAACGAGCAGTTTGTGATCGACCGATTGATCGATGCCTGCTGCCGCATCGCCTACCCGCGCGACCGCTTCGAGATCCAGGTACTCGATGATTCCACCGATGAGACCCAGGCGGTTGCCGCCGGCGTCGTCGCTCGCTACGCCGCGGGCACCGATGGGCTCGCGCCGCAACCGATCCGCTACCTGCATCGCACCAATCGGCACGGCTATAAGGCCGGCGCGCTCGAAGAAGGCCTGAAGTCCGCAAAGGGCGATCTGGTCGCCATCTTCGACGCAGACTTCGTCCCCGCGCCCGACTGGCTGCTGAGCGTAGTGCACCACTTCGCCGAGCCCGGTATCGGCATGGTGCAGACCCGGTGGACGCACTTGAACCGTGATTACAGCTTCCTCACGCAGGTGGAAGCCATCCTGCTGGACGGACATTTCGTGCTGGAGCATGGCGGCCGGTCCCGTGCAGGGGTGTTTTTCAACTTCAACGGCACTGCCGGCATGTGGCGGCGGGAGGCAATCGAAGAAGCCGGCGGCTGGCAGCACGACACACTGACCGAAGACACCGACCTGAGCTATCGCGCGCAGCTGAAGGGCTGGAAGTTTAAGTACCTTCAGGACGTCGAGTGCCCGGCCGAGTTGCCCATTGAGATGACGGCCTTCAAAACGCAGCAGGCACGCTGGGCCAAGGGCCTCATCCAGACCAGCAAGAAAATCCTGCCGCGCGTGCTGCGCTCCGATGTGCCCTTTCACACCAAGCTCGAGGCCTGGTATCACCTCACGGCCAATATCAGCTATCCGTTGATGATTGTGTTATCGACACTGCTGATGCCGGCGATGGTGATTCGCTCCTGGCAGGGACCGCTACAGATGTTACTGATCGACCTGCCGCTGTTTCTGGCATCCACTGCGTCCGTGTCAAGCTTTTACCTTGTGAGTCAAAGGGAGCTGCACCCGCGCACTTGGTGGAAGACCGTCATCTATCTTCCGTTCCTGATGGCTATGGGCACGGGGCTTGCGATCACTAACACCAAGGCCGTGATGGAAGCTTTGTTCGGCATCAAGAGTGCCTTCGCGCGCACGCCCAAATACCGGGTGCAGCAGAAGGGGGAACAAAGCCAGGCCAAGAAGTACCGCAAACGACTCGGGGTGATTCCCTGGATCGAGCTGGCCATCGGCTGTTACTTTGCCTGGACAGTGTGGTACGCGCTTTCCACAGAGAATTACTTCACCGTGCCCTTTTTGCTGCTTTTCGTTTTGGGCTACTGGTACACAGGCTCGCTCAGCCTCCTGCAGGGCCTGTTTGAGCGCAAGGGCAGCGGCAGCGAGGGGCTCCATGAGAAGCCCTACCCTGTAGGCGTATAGCGGACCCGTGCTTGCGGCAAGTACTGCTGGAAAGCAACGGGCGTGAGAGCCGGAGGCTATCGCTCAGAAACAAGGAGAGCCCGGGGAAGCGGGCTCTCGTTGTACTTCCGGAACCGCTAGAAACGGATGCCGAACTTCACAGGAATGTAGGACGTCGTATTGCTGTTCTGCGGAAAGTAGTTATAGCCCGTGTAGGTTAAAAGCGTCGCCGGAGTTATGCCTGGCCGATATTGGTTATTCATGTACACGTACCGGACCTCGGCATAGAGCCGCTGGTTGGCGAAGCGCGAGAACTTGTAGGTAAGCCCAAGGCCTCCATCAAATCCCGGAGCATTCGAGGTGTAGTGATCGACATTCGCATTGGCCGTATAGATGAAGCAGCCGTAGTAGATGTCGCACGCCTGCTGCTGCTGCGGCAGGGTGAAGTTCGCCACCTTGTGGTAGAAGCCGACGCCGGCCGTCACATAGGCTCCAAGCCCCTGCCCGGAGTAGATCTGGTAGGTCGGCTGAAGCGAAAGCGACCAGATGTGGCTGTTTGCGTCGAGATTGCCTTGCACGCCGTTCACGTTATTTGGGTCGTAAAGGATAGCCTGGTTGTTGATGGTGTCGGCCGTCATGCCGAAGTGGTCGTAGTCGAACTCTAAGTTGACGCCCAGGTTTTTATTGAAGTTGCGGCCCGCACCCGCCTGCAAACCCCAACTCGTGGTCAAGTAGTTCGTGTTCGTCCCTACTGGCAAGCTGAACCCGCCGCCAACATAGCCGGTGTACTTCTCCGAGCCGTCCGCGTTCGTGTTTCCGCCGCGGTAGCGCGGAGCCCCGTAGCGGCGTCGCTGCCCGTACTGCATCGCATTGGCGCCGGGAAAACTCATGCCTTTCTCAAGCGAGGCGAGCTGGATCTGAGCAGCTGCCGTGGGATCGTAGCTCTCCTGCGACGAGGAGCTGGAATACGTTCCGGGGCCGTCCCCCAATGGCGACACGGCCGTGGTCTGAAAGTGCAGTGGCTGCACCGCCAGCGAGGGAACGCTCTTGGCAGAGGCGCCAGTGCCGGCCTCCGTTTGTGCACCCGCTGCAGCGAGACCGGCGCCAGCGAAGACAGCCAGTGCAAAGCTGCGGCGCACCATGTGGCGAGAGAAAAATGTCGAAAACATCTTGAAACTCCTTGTGCAATTGCGGCTCTCAGCGGCTTGAACCCCCTTGGGTTCACAAAGTTGCCGGGAGACCAGCGACCTCTTGGTGAGACGGGCAAAGTGTCGAAGTGGATGCAGTCGTCGACCCGGGTTGCAGGCCTGCTGCCGCACTTCCGTACACTGAAATGGTGAATATCGCCGAAAATCTCAACAGGGTCCGCGAAGAGCTGGAAACGGTGTGCGTCCGGAGTGGCCGATCATCGCACGAGGTGCAGCTGGTAGCTGTCAGCAAAATGCATCCCGTTAGCGCCCTGCAGGAAGCCTACGCCGCGGGGCAACGCCTGTTTGGGGAGAACCGTGTCCAGGAGATGCAGGCCAAGGCGCCTCACCTGACCGGCCTTGCCGGTCTGGAAGTGCACCTGATCGGGCCGCTGCAGAACAACAAAACGGGCAAGGCCGCCGAGTTATTTGGAGCTGTCGATACTTTGGACTCTGAAAAGACCGCTTCGCGGCTCAATGCGGCGGCAGCGGCGTGCAACAAAGTCCTGCCCGTCCTGATCGAGGTGAAACTGTCTTCCGAGGAAAGCAAGCACGGCGTCTTGCCGGATCACCTCGACGCCCTGTTGCAGGCAGTTGCGCCGCTGGAAAACCTGCGTCTCGCGGGTCTGATGACCGTAGCGCCCCTCGAAGCGGAAGGCGCAGCGGCGCGGCCCTACTTCCGTCAGTTGCGCGAGTTGCGCGACAGCTATCGCGCGCGCTTCCCCACGCTGGTAGACCTCTCCATGGGCATGTCGGGCGACTTCCAGGTCGCCATTGAAGAAGGCTCGACCATGGTGCGGTTGGGGACGGCGATCTTTGGCAAGCGGGAGCGATCGGAGATTGCCTCCGGGACGGAGTAGCCCCGTAGCGTTCTGACCTCGGGTCGATCGCGACGCGCTGGCAGCCTGTGAGCACCCCTGAGAGCCTGCGATACTGAAGCAGCCATGCCGGATACCCAGATCGTCCCAGACTCTTCCAATCGCGCGCATTCGCTCTTCGACCTCACCGGCCGGGTAGCCGTTATCACTGGCGGCGCGGGCCTGCTCGGATACCACCACGGCGCCATCCTTGCGGCGGCGGGCGCGCATATCGTCCTGCTGGACCTCGCTCAGGCCAACCCCAGTCTGCGCGCGGACCAACTGCAAGCCGCCCATGGCCCCGCGTGCCTCGGGCTGGCCGCCGATATCACCTCCGAAGCTTCTCTGCTGGCCGCCCGCGACCAGATCCTGGCCAGGTTCGGCCGGGTCGACATCCTCATCAACAACGCCGCCAACAACCCCAAGGTCGAAGCGGACTCCTCTGGCGAGCCCAAGCAGTGGTCCCGCCTCGAGAACTTCCCGCTCGACATCTGGAATGCTGACATAGCAGTCGGGCTTACCGGCGCCTTTCTGTGCTCGCGCCTTTTCGGGCAAGAGATGGTGAAGCGCAACGCCGGTGTGATTGTCAATGTGGCCTCCGACCTTGGTGTGATCGCCCCCGACCAGCGCTTGTACCGTAAAGCAGGCCTCCCCGAAGATCAGCAACCTGTGAAGCCGGTCACCTACTCCGTCGTGAAGACGGCACTGATCGGCCTCACGCGCTACCTGTCAACCTACTGGACCGCACACAATATCCGCGTGAATGCCATTTCGCCCGGCGGCGTCTTCGCGGGCCAGCCCGAAGAGTTCACCGTCAAACTCCACCAACTGATCCCCATGGCGCGCATGGCCCATAAGGACGAATACCAGGGCGCCATCCTGTTCCTTTGTTCCGATGCCAGCAGCTATATGACCGGTCAAAACCTCATCGTGGACGGCGGCCGCACCGTTCTTTAGCGATTGCGGTCGCTTTGCGATTAAGTTCGCTTCTGCTTTGCGGTTGGTACCGCTTCTGCTTTCGCTTTACTTGTTGTCCTTCCCGAAAGGAACCTATGGTTCACAACGCGAGGGCCGCAGGTTCGAGCCAGTCCCCGGCGATTACAGATCCCACTCAAGGAGATTCACCATGAACGTCCTCGTCTTTGGAGCCGCCGGCAAGACCGGGAACCTGGTCGTCGAACGCGCCCGCGCCGCTGGCCATACGGTCACCGCGTTCGTCCACAACCCGGACTACCACAAACTCGGCGTGCGCGTGGTCAAGGGCGATGCCGGTAATCCCACCGACGTACGCCAGGCCGTTGCAGGCCAGGACGCCGTGATTGACACCATCGGCGGCAAAACGCCGTACAAGACCACCGATCTCGAAGCCACCGCAGCTCGGAACATCGTCACGGCCATGCAGGCAGAACGGGTCCGGCGCCTGCTCGTGATCTCCATGATGGGCATCGGCGATAGCGCGCGGCAAGCTCCGTTCTGGTACGGACACCTGCTCATGCCCACTTTCCTCCGCGGCGCCACGCCGGACAAGACCAACATGGAAGCCGCCATCACCGGCAGCGACATCGACTACACCATCGCCCGTCCTCCCATCCTCACCGACGACCCCGGAAAGGGTTCTTATACCGTCATCCCAGCCCCCGAAAAGGCCCATAAAATTACCCGCGCCGATCTCGCCCAATTCCTTGTCGACCAACTCACCGCAGATACCCATCGCAACCAGGCGGTCGTGGTCGCCAACAGCTAAACTCCGACGAAGCGCCAAAATGACACCGGAACCGCACACCGCCGACATCCACCCCGATCACCCGCCCGTCGTTCCTATCCCGCAAGACCCTTTTCTCCCGAAGAGAGCCCTGCAACGGCTGGTCGACGCCTTCCCGGCCGGGCAGTTCGTACGCTACGTCGGCGTGGGCCTGTTCAACACCGTCTTCGGCTACTGCACCTTTGCTCTTACGCTGTATCTGCTCAACCACCTCGTCCCGCAGCGTTTTCTGTACCTCACCGTGATCGCAGCCTCCCTCACATCCACACCGTTAAATATCACTGTGGCCTACTTCGGCTACAAATTCTTCGTCTTCAAGACCCGCGGAAACTACCTGATGGAGTGGTTCAAGTGTTTCGGCGTGTATGGCATCGGCATGCTTCCTGGGCTCTTCGCCCTTTCGGCCGTGACGCGTCTCTTCCAAACTCTTCTGCACACGCACAGTGCTGCGCTGCATCGCACGCTGGACAGCATGACCATTCACCTGCACGGCCCTGCCCTCGCGCTCACACACAAGATCTCCTCGGGCCACGCTCTTGCCGGATACCTGGCCGGCGCCCTCGTCCAGGGTTTCACCACACTCTTCAGCTTCGTCGGGCATAAGAAAGTTACGTTCAAGGCCACCCCGGCTGCCACTTCCTGAAACAGGCTGCCAACATCCATATCGGCTAAACTTGTCCAAGCTTTAGCGAAATTCAGGAGCCCCCGCCGAGTGACCCGAAAGACCATCTCCATCATCACGCCCTGCTACAACGAGGAGGCCAACGTCCTCAACCTGTACAACCAGGTCCGGGCGGTGATGGCCGGCATCGGCCGCTACGAGTACGAGCACATCTTCATCGATAACCACTCGCGCGACTTAACCGTGCCCATCCTGAAGATGATCGCGGCCGAGGATCCCAACGTCAAAGTGATTGTCAACGCGCGCAACTTCGGCCACATCCGCTCGCCAATCCATGCGCTGATGCAGGCCCGCGGCGACGCCATTCTCGGCATCGTGGCCGACCTTCAAGACCCGCCGCCCATGATCGCCGACATGATTCGCGAGTGGGAAAACGGCGCGTATTGCGTGCTCGGGATCAAGCGCACCAGCGAGGAACACTCCCTCATGTTTTGGGCGCGCAAGCAGTATTACAAATACGCCGAGCGCCTCAGCTCCATCGAGACCATTCAGAACTACACCGGCTTCGGTCTCTACGATCGCAAGGTTGTAGAGCTGGTCCGCCAATTCGACGATCCCTACCCCTACTTCCGCGGCATGATCGCCGAAATCGGCCTCCCCACCGTCAAGCTCCTTTACGATCAGCCCAGCCGCAAGTTCGGCGTCACCAAGAACAACTGGTACACCCTGTACGACATCGGCATGCTCGGCGTCATTAACTACTCCAAAGTCCCGCTGCGTATGGCCACGTTCGCCGGCTTCGGGGGGGCCGTTCTCGCTCTCTTCATCGCTATCGGCTACCTGATCGCCAAGCTCGCCTTTTGGAACAGCTTTGAGGTCGGCGTCGCGCCCATGATCATCGGCCTGTTCTTCTTCCAGTCCCTCATGCTTGTCTTCCTCGGCGTCATGGGCGAGTACGTGGGCGCCATCTACACCCAGATTCAACACCGCCCCTACGCCGTCGAACTCGACCGCGTCAACTTCGACAAGCCCTTCAGCTATCCCCGTCAGGAACCCGTGATGCTTGCCGGCCTCTCCGCTGGCAACCCCCTCACGATGCCCACGCCCAGCGCCCAGGCCGTCCCTTCACCCAGCTAGGGTCCCGCCTATGACATCCACAATCGGCGCTCCGCAACAATCTTCCGATGTCTCCATCCGCGAACTGCAAATCGGCGAGGATATGTCGGCCTTCCGCACCCTCAACGAGGAGTGGATCTCCCGTCATTTCGTCCTCGAGCAAAAAGACCGCGACCAGCTCAACCACCCCGAGACGCTCCTCGAGCGAGGCGGCCACATTTACCTCGCCACTCTCGAGGAAAAGGGCATCGGCTGCGTTGCGCTCGTCCCTATGGGCAATGGCGTCTTCGAGCTGTCCAAAATGGCCGTCTCTCCCGATCTGCGCGGCCTTGGCCTCGGTCGGCTGATCCTGCAACACGCCATCAACGAAGCACGACGGCTCGGCGCCAACTCCCTGTTTCTTGGCAGCAACACCAAACTTACCAGCGCAGTGAAGCTCTACGAATCAGCCGGCTTCCGGCACCTGCCACAAGAACACACTCCCCAGCTCGGCTACAGCCGCGCCAACGTCTTCATGGAACTCAACCTGCACTAACGCAGGCTTCCCCAACCCAGCGCCCACGCACGGAGCCGCACCGCATGACCGACTTAGTCCGCAAGCAACTAGAGCAGTCTCTCGACACTATGACCCGCGTTTTAAACGACGAGGCCCTCCACAAAACCGTCGTCGAAGCCGGCCGGGTCACCGCCGAAGCCATGAAGGCCGGCAAAAAGCTGATGGTCTGCGGCAACGGTGGTTCTGCCGCCGACGCCCAACACCTCGTCGCCGAGTTCGTCAGCCGCCTCACGGTCGACCGCCCAGCCTTACGCGCCGTAGCTCTAACGACCGACACCAGCATCCTCACCGCCATCGGCAACGACTATTCGTACGACAACGTCTTCGAGCGCCAGGTCGAAGCCCTCGCGAACGCAGGCGACGTGCTGCTCGCCATCTCCACCTCCGGCAACAGCAAAAACTGCATTAAGGCCCTCAGGAAAGCCAAAGACATGCAGGTCCACACCATCGCCTATACCGGCAACAACGGCGGCGGCATGGCCGAGCTCGCTGAGCTCAACGTCATCGTCCCCAGCGACACCACCATGAACATCCAGGAGTCCCATCTCGCCCTGGAGCACATCTTCTGCATGGTCGTCGAGCGCTGCTATTTCGGCGAAGATTTCGGCAGCAAACCCCAGCAGCTGGCCGAGTAGCCCTGTGCCCCTCTCCTACAGAGCAGCCCAGAATCTGATTAAGCGCGGGGACGAAGCCGGCCTTCGCGCCGCGCTGGACGAGCACCTCGACCCCAATCTCGCCAACGAGAACGGTTGGTCGCTTCTCATGCTCGCCGCCGTTGAAGGCTGCGTTCCCCTAGGCAAGCTGCTC
>CAXUIF010000125.1:560-9372 GCA_964250995.1 uncultured Acidobacteriaceae bacterium | reverse complement strand
CCGACGCACAAACCGCCCCGGGCGAGGCCGCCTTTGGCAGCCGGGTGCGCGCCGAGGCCCCCGACCGCCTTCTGCCTCACGCCCCGCGTCGCTGGGCCGCCCGGCCCCTTATCGAACGTCTGCAGCCTTTGCGCCAGGCCCGCCACTGGATGGCGGCTCACCCCGAGGCCTTCGCGAAGGCCATCGCGCCCGACCTCGCCCGCTCCCAGGCCGACACCCTGATTGCCGAGCTCCTCCCGCTGCTCGACGCGATGCGCTTTCTGGAGCGCAACGCGTCGAGGCTCCTTGCGCCGCGCAGGCTCGGCCACAAAGGCCGCCCTTTATGGCTCGCCGGCGTTCAGGCTCAGGTCCACCACGACCCGCTCGGCCACGTCCTGGTCATCGGGCCCGCGAACTTTCCGCTTTTTCTTCCTGGCGTGCAGGTGTTGCAGGCCCTTGTTGCCGGGAACGCGGTGACCTGGAAGCCTGGCAGCGGTGGCCAGCGTGTGGCGCTGCTGCTGGCCCACGTCCTCCGCGAAGCCGGCCTTCCCCGCGGCGTTCTTCATGTCACCGACGACACTATCGCGGCCGCCCAGGCCGCCCTTGCCGGGCATCCGGACAAGGTCATCTTCACTGGCTCATTCGACACCGGACGCCAGATCCTTGCAACGCTTGCCGAAACCGCCACGCCCGCGACCATGGAGCTTTCCGGAGCGGACGCCGTGATCGTCCTCCCCTCTGCGGACCTCGCGCTCGCCGCCAAAGCCGTCGCCTTCGGCCTCCGCCTCAACGGCGCGGAGGTCTGCATGTCCCCGCGCCGCCTCCTCGCTACCCGCGAGACGTTCAACGCCCTTCGGCCGCTGCTCCGAGCCGAGCTCGCGAAGGTTCCTGCTGTATGCCTGCGCCCACGCACTGTCGAGACCCTGAGTCGGCTTCTGCGTGAAGCCGAGGATCAGGGCGCCGTACAGATCGAGCTCGGCGACCCTGTTCCTGCCTTGCCGCGCACCGGCCTCGAAGCTGTGTCTTCTTGGCCCGAAGGTCCCACTGCCCTCTCGGAGCGACGCCCTGTCCTTCTCGACCACGCTACCCCGGAGATGGCGATCACCCGCACCGACCTCTTCGCTCCGGTTCTTTGCCTCATCGAGGCCCCCAGCGCGCTGCATCTCGCCGACCTCGTCAATAACAATCCCTACGCGCTCACAGCTGCCATCTTCGGCCGGCCGCGCGAGGCCCGAACGCTTGCAGCCCAGCTCCGCGTGGGCACCGTCCTCATCAACGACCTGATCGCTCCTACTGCCGACCCGCGCATCCCTTTCGGGGGCCGCGGCGCTAGCGGCTTCGGTCTCACCCGCGGTGCGGAAGGTCTGCTCGACCTGACTGCCACCAAGACTGTCCTGATCCGCCGAAAAGGAAGCACCCGGCACTACGATCCGCTCAGCAACCATGATCTTCCGCTCTTTGCGGGCCTGCTCGGGGTACTGCACGGCGGCTCGCTGCACGACCGCTGGCGCTCGCTGCAGCGCCTCATCAAGGCGGCACGTAGCCGGAAGGCTGCGTGACCGCGAGCACCCCTTGGAAGGGCACGGTTCAGCCGTGCCGAACAGCAACACAGAAGAAGGGGCTTGGAGCCCCTGAGGTACACAAATGCGCGTAGGCATTATCGGTTCCGGCCTCGCAGGACTCTCCGCCGCCTGCACCCTCGCCGCCCGCGGCCATCAGGTCACCGTCTTTGAAAAGAACTCCTGGCTCGGTGGCAAGGCCGCTCAGCTCAACGAGCACGGCTTTCGCTTCGACATGGGCCCCACCATCCTCATCCAGCCTTCCGTGCTCCGCAAGGTCTTCGCCGAAGCCGGTCGCAACCTCGATGACTATGTCACGATGGTGCGCCTGGACCCGCAGTGGCGCTGCTTCTTCGATAACGGAAAGACCCTCGACCTTGTGGACGATCACGACAAGATGGCGGCCACGCTGGAAGCGCGCTGGCCCACCATGGGCAAAGGCTACAAGCGCCTGATGGCGCTCTCTGAAGACCTCCACGGCATCTCCGACCGTTTCTTCTTCTGGAAGTCCGTCGGCAGCATGAAAGACACCTTCGAGATCAAGGGCGCCTTCGACGTCAAGGTCCTCAAGGACGTGATGCGCATGCGCCTCGGGAAAAGTGTCGCCGGTACGATCCGCGAGTTCATTCCCGAGCCCGAAGCCGCGCAGATGCTCGATCATATGGTCCAGTACGTCGGCTCGTCGCCTGATGCCTCACCCGCCATCCTTACCGCCATCGGCCACATGCAGATGCAGGAAGGCATCTGGTACCCCATGGGCGGCACCCGCGCGGTGCCCGAAGCCATGGTCAAGCTCGCCGGCGAGCTCGGCGTCGAGTTCCACACCAGCACGGACGTGCGCCGCATCACAACGTCCGGGAACAACGGCCACAGCCGCGCGACCGGTCTCGAAACCACCACCGGCCAGCGCTACAGCTTCGACGCCATTATCTCGAACGAGGACGCCGTCCGCACCCACCGCGAACTGCTCCAGGGGACTGCCGCCCAGCGCCATTTCGACCACGCGCGCAAGTACGAGCCTGCCTGCTCCGGGGTTGTGCTCTACCTCGGCCTGAAGGAGCGCTACGACCACCTCGCGCACCACGACTTCGTCTTCAGCCGCGATCCGCATGAAGAGTTCCACGCCATCTACGACGAAGGCGTACCCGCACCCGATCCGACGTGCTATCTCGCAGCGACCGCGCGCACTGATCCAGCGAGTGCCCCTGCCGGCGGCGAAGCCCTTTACGTCCTCGTGCACACGCCCTACCTGCGTCCAGGCCAGGACTGGACGAAGATGTTCCCCGGCTACCGCCAGGTGATCCTCGACAAACTCAAGCGCACTGCCGGTCTCACGGATATCGAGGACCGCATCGTCTACGAGCACGCCCTGACCCCGCAGGACATCCATGACCGGTACCGCGTGCTCAACGGCGCCATCTACGGCATCAGCTCTCACGGTCGTATGAACGGTGCCTTCAAACCCGCGAACCGCTCCCGCGAACTCCAGGGCCTCTATCTTGCCGGCGGCGCTGCGCACCCGGGACCGGGGATGCCCATGGTGATGATGTCCGGCTGGATCGCCGCCGATAGCCTAGACGCCGACGCGAAGGCCTCTCGCCTTCCTGCCTACGCGTGAACGTTAGAGCCCGGCGTACCAGTCGTATCCCAGCTTCGTCCAGTAATCATCGGGCTTATCGTTCGTATACGCGATAAGCCCGATGCGCTTGATCTGCTTGTACCCGTACTTTGTCGGCATATGCATGCGCAGCGGCGCCCCATGGTTCTGCGTCAGCGGCGCACCCATCATCTCCGTGACCAGCAGCGTCTGCGGATGCCGGCACACCTGCATGTCATACCCGACGTAGTAGTTGCCGTCCGGTGTCTCCATATACACAAAGCGGGGCTCGCGACCCCCGATCTTTGCGGGCGGGTACAGTTCCAAAAAGTCCACCATTCGTACCCCGGACCAATGCACCACCTGGCTCCAGCCCTCGATGCATTTGAACTGCGTTACGAGCTCATGGCGGGGCAGCTTTGAGATCACATCGTCGAGCGTCAATAACAACCCGGGCGTACCGGGCCGCAACGTGGAATAGCTCTCCCCGGCCTCTTCTGTGCCACGCAGCTGCCGTCCGGTACGGCGCTCGTCGTGCTGAACCTTGCCCAGCGCTGCTTCGGGCGCCATCTTGGCCGAGCTCTCGATCTTCGGATCGACCTTGGTCTCGTGCCCCTCGTCTTTGTCGAGCTTGTTCTCATATTCGTACTGCCACGCCGTTACATCGGGTACGTACCGCGGATGCTGCGCGGCTTTGTCAGCACCCACGACTTGCAGCCTGTAGCTGTCAATCTGCATCGCCTGCTTCAGCCCATACACCCCGTTCACTCGCAGGGTTTCGGCCCTGCTCACCGGGTACGTCGGCGCCAGGGCACGCTCCTGAAAGAGTCCGCGGGAAAAATCCGCATTCAGATCGTATGTGTCCTTTAACAGCCTGGGTACTTGGTCCTCCTGCGGCCCCACATCGAGCCAATGGTAGAAACCGTATCCAGCCAGCGTGGCCACGGCTCCCACGGCAAACGATCGCCGCGTTCGCCTGCGCGATGCCGCCAACACCTCAGCTTCGGTGCCCTGCACCGTCTGCTCCTGCTGTTCCTGGCCGCTCATCGCCATGCCTTTCGCTCCGCTTCCAACGACGGAGCCTCCGCAGGCTGCACCTCAAAGCCACTCACCATCGATCGGAAGTTGTTCCAGCCCGCAAGGGCAACCTGCCCAACGTGGAGTACGAAGAAGCCCAGAAACGCAATCGTCGTCCAGAAGTGAAGCCACCGTGCCATTTCATAGCCGCCCAGCGCGGTTGTCAGCCAGTGCATCTGTGTTGGCTTCCAGATCGCCACACCGGTCGCCAGCATGGCCGCCCCCATCGCGATCACCAGGGTGTACGCAATCCGCTGCGCTCCGTTGTACTTGGTCTGCGCCGGCAGACCTTTGCGCAGATGCAGGTCCACCAGTGTGACCTGAACCGCCTCGCGCAGGCTCCGCCTCTGCGGAAGCAGAAATCGCCACTCCCCTGAGAGGGCCGTGTACAGCACATACGCCACCCCATTAAGGGCGAAGATCCACATGAAAAAGTAGTGGTAACTCAGCCCCTCGGTTACGTGATAGGGGACGTGGAGCAGGTTGTAGAACCAGTCGGGAAAAAAGCGGAAGATCGTGAAATGCCCTACCCCGACCCGGTACACACGATGGACATGCTGATACGCTGTGTCGGAGTCGTTCCAATAGATCAGCAACCCGCTCCAGATCATGGTGAACAACACCGGAAAGTTCACCCAGTGCATCCAGCGGATGGCCAACGGATGCTTGCGTTCGAGTTTTATGCTGTCGCTCGGCGGCGCACCTGTAGGAGTGAATCCTTGCATACTCACCTCTTGGGGCCCAAGCGCTACACATAGGACTCGCCCATTCCTCAAACGGCTCAACAGAGCAGGTCCAACTCGCTCCCGCCCTGCCGGTCCGCTTTTTATCCCCGGGTTCGCTTCACGGCGTAGCATAGGTAGGGTGCCGCTCCTATCCGACGTGCCTGCCATCTCCGGAGTCACGCTCCGCCTGTTCCGCCGCATCGTTCGTCGCTACTTTCGCCGGCACTTTCGCGCGGTCCTGGCTCAGAACGCCGGCCGCCTTCGCGACTTCAAGGGCCCGCTCATCGTGTATGGCAATCACAGTTCCTGGTGGGACCCGCTGCTGATCGTTCTGCTCGGCCAGCTGCTCCTTCCGGATCGCCGCCACTACGCGCCGATTGACGCCCGCGCGCTGGACCGGTACCCAATATTGCGCAAGCTTGGCATCTTTCCTGTCGAGATGGGGTCTCCGCGCGGGGCCGCCCGCTTTCTTCGCACGGCAGAAGCCGTCCTGCGGGACGGCGGCGTCCTATGGCTCACCCCCCAGGGCCGCTTTGCCGATCCTCGTGAGTTTCCCCTGGCCTTCAAGCCCGGCCTTGCGGCTCTCGCGGTGCGCCTGCCCGAGGTGACCCTCTTGCCGCTCGCCGTCGAGTACACCTTTTGGGACGAGCGCCTTCCCGAAGCGCTCCTTCACTTTGGCAACTCGCTGCAGTTGGACCCCGGCACCGTCATGGCGGAGGCGACGCGTACCCTCGAGGCCGCCCTCACCCGCGCCATGGACACGCTCCAACAGTCGGCCATTGCCCGCGATCCAGCCGCGTTTACGCCGCTCTTCAACGGCCGGCGCGGCACCGGCGGCATCTACGCGCTGTTCCGCCGCGCCCGCGCTCTGGTCACCCGCCGCCCCCTCAACCCAGACCACACCGAGCGGCCCGCCTGACACCGAGCGGAGATGGACGCGCTCCGGTACCTCGCTACGGCACACTTGCCGCAAACTTGGCCCGGAACTGCTCACTCGCCCCGCCGCTCAGCGGCTTGCCGTGCCCGAAACACGCCACCTCGAAGCGCAACGCGGACAGCATGCGAAGGTCCTCGCGTCCCTGGGCCAGGTCTTCATAGCCGATGCTGAGATCGAGCTGCCCCTGATGGCCACAGGTGTCCGCGGCAATCAGCACGCCACCATGTCGCTCCCAGAGCAACACATGCTGCCCTGCACAGTGTCCGGGCGCGCTTACTACGCGCAGGCTGCTGTCTCCTAACGTTAGCGCCTGACCGTTCTCCAGCGTGCCCGCCACTTTCGCCGGCTCCACCGAGCGGTGGCGCTTGATAAAGAACTGCCGTACCAGCGTGAAGATGGCCTTGTTCTTCAACCCGGGAGAGGGTTGCATCGGACGAAATCCCGTACCGGTGGACACGATGGACGCATCAGCCGCGCCAATGTATACCTCCGCACCCGTCAGCCGTTGCAGCGCACCCACACTGCCAATGTGGTCCGCATGCCCATGGGTCAGCAGAATGCGCTTCAGGTCTTGCGGCTTGCGACCTAACTCAGCAAGCGCCTGCATCACGGGGCCCTCTTTTCCGGGCACACCCGTGTCCACCAGCGTGAGTCCTTGCGCAGGATCGGCCTCCGGGCGATCAAACAGAAACGCGTTGGAGATGCCCAAAGACACCTGGTACAACCCCTCCACCACGGCCGTCATGGTCACAGGCACACTCCTTCTCGTCCATGCAGGCCGGCGTGCTCGTACCGCGTGGGACAATGAACTTCGATGCTGTTCAGCTTGCTTTTCGGAGCCTCCGCTGTTTGCGCGATCGGTCCCGCAGCCTTGTTCTGCGTGAATCTGCGGCGCTTCCGGCCGCCCCCAATGCCGCAGCCCAGCCGCGAACACCCCCGCGGCGACCAGCCCAGCCTATCGGTGCTGATTCCTGCGCGCAACGAGGAAGGGAATATCGGCCCCGCGCTGGAGCATGTTCTGGCGAGTCGCTATGTCGATCTTGAGGTGCTCATCCTTGACGACGCGTCTACCGACCGCACGGCCGAGAGGGTCCGCGCGTTTGCTGCACGCGACGTTCGCGTCCGTCTGCTGGAAGGGCGCACGCTGCCGCCGGGTTGGAACGGCAAGCAGCATGCCTGTTGGGTGCTCGCCCAACAAGCGTCTCGTCCGCTGCTGGTCTTCCTTGACGCTGACGTTCGCATCCACGCCGATCTGCTCGCGCGCATGGCCGCATTCCGGACCGAGGCCGACGCTGCGCTCGTCTCCGGTTTCCCTCGTCTGATCACGCTTACGTCGCTCGAAAAGCTGCTGCTGCCGCTGATTCACTTCGTCCTGCTCGGCTTTCTACCCATGGAGTCCATGCGCCGCTCCACACGGCCTTCCATGGCCGCCGGTTGTGGCCAATTCATGTTCGTGGAGCGCGCTGCCTACTTCGCGGCAGGCGGACACAAGGCCATTCGCGAAACGATGCACGACGGCCTCCTGCTGCCGCGAGCCTTTCGAACTGCGGGCTTCCGCACCGACCTTGCCGACATCACCGCGCTCGCCGAAGTCCGCATGTACGACAGCGCGCCCAAAGTCTGGCAGGGCCTCGCCAAAAACGCTACCGAGGGTATCGCCACCCCTGGCAAGATCGTTCCGTTGTCGCTGCTGCTCTTCCTGGGTCAGGTGCTGCCCGCGTTGGTCTGCGGCCTTTTGCTCTTGTCACTCTGCCTGCGTGTTCTAGTCGGAGTCTCGCCAGCTACGGACGCGCATCCTGTGCACTCACGCATAGCTGCCCTTCCGCTGGCGTTCCTGCTAGTGGCGATCGTTGGAAGCTATCTGCCGCGCCTGCTTGCCGTGCGGCATTTTCAGCAGCCGCTCAGCTCTGCGCTGCTGCATCCGCTCGGCATGCTCGTGCTGCTCGCGCTGCAGTGGTATGCGTTCGGACGCAAGCTGATCGGAAAGCCCGTGGGCTGGCGTCAGCGCACCTACTCCAGCGGTACCGGCACCGAGGTCCGCAGCTAAAGGGAACGGCAGCCTTGCTCGTGCCGCCGCCCTCGCTCCCTTTGTTGTCATTCCCGAAGGGAATCTGCGGTGCTGCACGCAACCGACAGCCGGTACAAGCAACAAAGCTAGCATTCCGCTACGGTTTCTCCTGAGATTCCGGGTAGTCTGCGCTGAAGGTCGTCTCCTGCCACGCCGCAAACTCCTGCTTCATCTCATCGAGCTTCTTGTTCGCCATCTCAAATGCTGGCTTGCCCAGCAGCAGGCGCAGAGGCGGGTTGTCGGACAGCACGGCTTGAATAATCGCCTCGCTGCCCCGTACCGGGTCGCCCTGCTGCTTGCCATGGCGCTCACGACTGCGCTTGCGCCGCTCGCCCGCTGTCTCGTCGTAGTCCGCGATGCGCGTCTCCGACTCCAGCAGCGAGTTCCCGGCCCAGTCCGTGCGAAACGGTCCCGGCTCCACGATCGTCACCTTGATCCCGAGCGGCTTAAGCTCAATCGCCAGCGACTCGGACAGCCCTTCCACCGCGAACTTGGTCGCATGGTAGTAGCCGGTCGAAGCAAAGCTCATCAGCCCGCCGATCGATGAAACATTCACGATATGGCCCGATCGCCGCGCGCGCATGCCCGGCAGCACCGCGTTGGTCAGATCCACCAATCCGAAGAAGTTCGTCTCGAACATCTGTCGGATCTGCGCATCCTCGCCTTCTTCGACGGCCGCCAGATAGCCATACCCCGCATTGTTCACCAGCACGTCGATGCGCCCGAACTTGCCCTCGGCCGCGGCCACCGCCGCACGGATCTGCTCCGGCTTGGTCACGTCCAACGCCAGGGCAAGCGCGTTCGTCTCCTGGCCCGCCACAAGGTCGTGCACCGGCTCCACCTGGCGCGCAGTGACCACGGCGCGCCACC
>CAXUIF010000125.1:0-550 GCA_964250995.1 uncultured Acidobacteriaceae bacterium | reverse complement strand
GGGGGCCGCCGGGCCCCCCCCAGGGGCTCCCCGCGGCCCCCCCTGGCCCCCCGTCCCCGGGGGCCGCCAACCCCGCGCCAGGACCAGCTTCGCCAGTTCCCTGCCAAACCCTTTTGAGCAACCCGTGATCAGCCAAACGGGCGTTTCCTGCTGTGCCATGTCTTGATCTCCACGCCGTTGGATGCACTGCCCTGTTGGCACGACCCCGGAAGCAAGCTGCGTCGCTAGACACCCTTTTTACGCGGTTCCCACACGAACTTGTGGATCTGCAGGCTAAGTCGCGCCGGTAAACCATCCGCCAGCATCCATTCCACGAGCTCGCGGGGATCCAACGCCATGTTCTCTGCGCTGCGTACCTCGCTGGCGTTCTTGTGAAACGCCGGCGACAGCAGAATCTGCCCGCACCGCCTTGCGAGATCGTGAGTTTGAATGAAGTCCCGCGCAAAGCTGTAATCCGCTCGGTCCAGCAGGACGAACTTCACCTCGTCGTTCGCCGTAAGGGCGTCCAGGTTGTCCATCCGAAACGTCCCGCCCATGCCCGACCCCGGAC
>CAXUIF010000124.1:0-9411 GCA_964250995.1 uncultured Acidobacteriaceae bacterium | reverse complement strand
TCGCCGAGCACGTGCATGCGACGAAACGAGACCGCCTGCGAGACCGCCCACTGCAAGGTGCCCTCGGTGGGCGTAACGGAAAAGCCCTCGGCGGTGCGCCAGAACGTGGTCGTGGCGTTGTTGTGGCCAAGCGCAGCATCGGCGTGCACGTTACCGGCGATGTGGACGGCATCGGGGCTGGCGCCCAGGCCGAGGACCTGCGTATAGAAGCCCACAGGCACATCGACGCTGTAGCGCCCAGGGGTGAAGAGGAAGGCGTAGCGACCGGGGCCGAACTCGCTGTGCTGCTGCTGCGCGTAGATTTCGTCGATCTTCGTCTGCATGGCTTGCGGGGCCATGTTGGGGGTGAAGACGAAGACGTTTGGGCCGAAAAGGGAGGTAAGTGGGGCCGTCTGCGCAACGACCAGGGTGGAAGAAGCTAGTACGCCGAGCAGGGCCAAGTAGCTGAGGCGGTTGAGGGCTGGGGTCATGAGGGGGCCTTCTTGCGTAGAACGGCGTGACCTTTCCGGGTGTCGAGTGCGGTTTCGGCGGCACGGTGTGATGAGGAGCTTGGGTCCTTTCAAGATTCCCCCGCCCGCGGAAGCCGCAGATTCCCTGCGGGAATGACAACAAGAAAGGAGAAACGTTCCTGCGGCTGACCTCGCGGAGGGCTACAGGCCTTCAGCTGACGTGCGGAGAACTGGATTACGGGGCAGTGACGTTGAAGGTCTGGTGCAGGGTGGCGGTGGAGTCTGTGCCGATCCACAGGTCGAAGGTGCCGGGCTCGAGGACGCGACGGTGCAGCGATGGGCTCCAGTAGGTGAGGTCGTCGGCGGTGAGGGGGAGGTCGATGGTTTGGGTGGCACCCGCGCCGACGGTGACTTTGCGATACGCCTTTAGCTCGCGGACAGGGCGGGAGGTGGTGCCGGCACGCTGGTGCGTGTAAAGCTGCACGACTTGGGTGCCTGCGAGCTGGGAGCTGTTGGTAAGGGTGGTGGTCGCGTGCAGGGTGCCCCCGGCGCGCAGCGTGGGGGTGTCGAGCCGGAGGTCGCTGAGCTGGAAGACGCTGTAGCTGAGGCCGTAGCCGAAGGGGAAGAGGGGCGCGCTGGAGAGATCCCAGTAGCGGCCGGCGGTGTCGTCGGGGATCTGGGTGAGATTGGTGTTGTAGAAGAGGGGTTCCTGCCCGGCGGAACGCGGCCAGGTGAGGGGCAGATGCCCGCTGGGGTTGACGTCCCCAAAGAGAAGATTGGCGGCGGCATGGCCGCCCTCCGAGCCTGGGTACCACAGGTTGAGAATGGCCGGGACGTGGGTGGAGGCCCAGGTAATGTCGAGCGGCCGACCGGTGAGCAGCACGAGCACGACGGGTTTGCCCAGGGCGGTGACCGTTTCCAGCAAGCGCTCCTGTTCGCCGGGCAGCGACAGGCTGGCGCGGGAGGCGCGCTCGCCGTTCATGGTCTGGGCCTCGCCGAGGACCAGGATCGCGACATCGGCGGAGCGGGCAAGAGCGACGGCGTGGTCGAACTCCGCAGTGCGGGCGGCGTCTGTGGTGAGCGTTGGAGCGGGCGGGGGGACCTGCTCGTCGAAGATGGTGGGCGAGCCGCGCTCGATCTCAACACCGGGGGTGACCTGGATCTGGGCGTTGGGGAGCATCTCACGGAGGCCCTGGGCGACGGTGATGACGTGTTCGCGATCGGCGTGGATGGCCCAGGAACCGAGGGTGTCGATTTTGCTGTCAGCCAGCGGGCCGATGAGGGCGATCGAGCGGAGATCCTTGCGCAGGGGAAGCAGGTGGCCCTCATTGCGCAGCAGGACAGCAGTTTGTTCCGCGGCCTGGCGGACGCCGAGGCGCTGTTCGTGAGCTCCGGTGACGGCCTTAAAGTGGTCGAGGTCGACGTAGGGATGGGTGAACAGACCGAGGCGGTATTTGACCGCGAGGATGGGACGAACGGCCTCGTTGATAGCCGCTTCGGAGACCTGGCCCGACTGGACGGCCTGCGGGAGCGTGTCGCGATAGGTGGAGCTGGTCATCTCCATCGCGACGCCGGCGTTGACGGCGCGCTGGGCGGCATCGGCCGGGTTGGCCGCGAAGCCGTGCGTTTCCAGGCTTTTGACGGAGTCCCAATCGCTGACAACAAAGCCTTTGAAACCCCACTCGTCACGCAGAACGTCGTGGAGCAGCCAGCGGTTGCCGGTGGCGGGGACACCGTTCAGGTCGGTGTAGGCGGACATGATGGTGGCCGTACCCGCGTCGACGCCGGCTTTGTAAGGGCGCAGGTAGACGTTGTGGAGGAGCTCGTCGGAAAGGTCGACGCTGTCGTAGTCCCGGCCGCCGACGACACCGCCGTAGCCGGCGAAGTGCTTGACGCTGGCGAGGAGGTGGTCGGGGCTGCCCACGAAGTCGCCCTGAAAGCCGTGCACCTGCGCGGCGGCCATGGTGCTGCCGAGAAAGGGATCTTCGCCGGCGCTTTCCATGATGCGGCCCCAGCGAGCGTCGCGGGCGATGTCGACCATGGGAGCGAAGGCCCAGTGGACGCCGGCGGCGCGGGCCTCCCGGGCGGCCATCGACTGAGTGCGCGTGACCAGGGCGGGGTCCCACGAGGACGCCATGGCCAGCGGGATGGGCGCGATCGTGCTGAAGCCGTGGATGACGTCGTAACCGAAGATGAGTGGGATGTGGAGGCGGGATTCGGTGACGGCGATGTGCTGCAGCTGGTTGATGCGTACGGGGTCGGTGAAGAAGAGAAAGCTACCGGTGCCGCCGGTGCGCGCCAGCTCTTCGGACCGGACTGGGGGCGTATACATCGGCTGGCCGGCCGTCTGCTCCATCTGGCCGATCTTCTCGGCCAGGGTCATCTTGCTGAGCAGGGCATCGACGAAGCGGGCGACCTCCGCATCCGAGGGAGGCGCGAGGGCTTGGGCGTGGAGCGAAAGGGACGCGACCGAAAAAGGTGCGCAAACAAGCAGAGCCGTTTGGGCCAGAGAAGAGAGCAAGCGTTTGCTTAAGGACATTTTGTAGTCACGATGTTGCAACGCCTGCGATGGATTTGTAAATAGGCGCGGCGTCGCGGTTGCTGGGCACAGCTTACACGCTCCCAGCAAAAGCGAAGGCCGTGGCTTCAAAGCAAGCCACGGCCTCCCCGGGTGCGAAGCACGTCTACTGCAGCGAGAACCAGTTAAAGTTGCCGACCGTATTGTAAAAACCGCCGCTATCCATGACCAGTTGCAGTGTGTGGACGCCGCCCGGCAGCATGGCGTTGGGCACCTGGATCGTCTGCCAGGTCTGCCAGCCGTTGGTTTGCGGGACGGAGATCGGCGGGGTGACCGCCTGGCCGTCGACCGCGAGATGGAAGACGCCGCCGCCGACATCCGTCGCAACGCGCGCCGCGAAGGTGTAGCTTCCTGCGCGCTGGATGGTGACGGTGTAGTTGAGCCAGTCGCCCGGCTCATTCTGCCCTACGTCGAAGCCGCCCCCGGTGTCCGCGCAGGGCTCGATGGAGACGGTTTCCCCCGGACGATAGGTTGCGCCGCCCGCATTGCTGCCGGCGCCGTTGTAGTAGCCGACGTTTTTGCCGCCGCGGTCGAAGTTCTCGACCTGGATAAGGCCCGGGATGGTGGCGGCGGTGGGGAGGAACGGTGTGCCTGTGCCGGTCACCGGCTGCACGGAGAACCAGTTGAAGTTGCCCATGCCGCCGGTGGGTCCGTTGCCGTCGAATGTGACCTGCATGAGGTGTTTGCCCGCGGGGAGGTTGAACTGTGGGGAGACCTGCGTGGTCCAGTTCTGCCACCAGCCAGTTTGGGGCGCGAACATGGTGCCGGTCACGTCACGGCCGTCAAACGACACGTGGTAGTAGCCGCCGGGGCCTAGTGAAGCAACGCGAGCGCTCAGCGTCATGAGACCGCCCTGGGTCACATCGACGGTGTAGCGCAGCCACTCGCCTTCTTTCGTGTGCCCGACGTCATAGCCGCCGCCGACGTCTGTGGTGGGTTCGACCCCCACTGTGGCAGAGCCGCGATAGGTGGTGTTGGCCTGGTTGGTGGGGTCGAGGTTGAAATACCCCGCGTAGTTGCCGCCGTTATCGAAGTTCTCCGCCTGCACGATGCCCGGCAGGGTGGCGAACGTGCCGCCAAAGGGGCTTTCCGGCCCGGCCACGTTGAGGTGCACGGTGGAGGAGCGGACCGTGTTGCCCTGTGTGCCGGTCACGGTGACAGGGTAGGAGCCGCCCGAAGCTCCGGGCAAGGGCAGCAGACGCAGGATGAAGTCGTCGGTGGAGGGCACACGGGTCAGAGCGCCGGTGGTGCCGGAGGGCAGGCCTTCAAGGGCCAGCTGCACAGCGGCTGTATCCGCGCCGTAATGGTTCACTGCGCCATGGAAGTAGGTGACATTGCCCGGCACGACGGTCTGCTCGGGCGGGCCGGTGGTGATGTCGAAGGTGTTGCCGGGGTAGCCGGCCCAACTGAGGGTGGCTACGGCGTGCGCGGGCAGGGTGTACGAGGCGTTTTGGCCGCGCCAGTTGAGGGAGAAGGTGCTGGGCGTGGCCGCGCCGTTGTAGACGAGCACGGCGATGGAGCCGTCAGGGTTCTTGAACGCAACGTCCTCGAGACTGCCACTGCCGAAGCTGTTGGAGGCGATGCGATAGGCGCCAGTCTGGACATACTTGGCGAGATGGCCGAGCGCGAAGTACTCGACGTTCTTCGACACGGTCGCGGGCGTGGTACTGGTGTCGATGGTGACGACGCCGCGGCAGTTGCTGCAACCGTGCTCCACGGTGGGCCCGCCGTTCTGGTCCAGCGCCATGTTCCACATCACCACGGTCTTGCCCCAGTTGCGCAGGACGTTGATGATCTGGCCCTCGACGTCGTTGCCGAGATTGGTGGCGAAGTCCGGAGCGTAGAAGCCGCCCGTGCACTCGGTGAAGTAGATCGGCGTGCCGGGATAGAGGTCGTGGATGGCGTTTTGCGCGTCGGCGACGTTGCCGGCGTAGCAGTGGAACGAAATACCGGCCAGGTTGGCGCGGACGGCTGGGTCCTGCAGCAGAAGTTCGGCGTACTTCGGGTTATCCCAGTTGTGTTCGTAGCCGAGGATGCCCGGCGTGGCGTCGTTGGGGTTGGCATTCTGGTCGGTGAAGTTCCAGTCCTGATTGCGGAGATGCGCGGCGCGCAGGGCCGGCCCGAGGTACTGGGCGATAAAGGTACCCTCGTCCTGCGGGGTCATGAACATGGTGGGATAGCCGGTGGTCTGGTACAGCGGCTCGTTCTGCGCGGCGACGTAGTTGATCGGAACGCCGTTGGCCTCGTAGGCCTGCGCGAACTTCGTGAAGTACTGGGCCAGCGCGGCGAAGTTGGCGGGGTCCAGCGTGCCGCCGTTGAGTGAGTCGCTGGTCTTCATCCAGGCCGGAGGCGACCACGGGAGCGCGAGCACCTTGATCTGCGGGTTGGCCGCGAGTGCGGCGCGCAGGGTGGGCAGGATGTACGCCTGATCGTGCGCGATAGAGAACTTCGAGAGGTTCGGGTCAGTGCTGCCCTGGGCCACGTCGTCGTAGGTATAGGCGCTGAGGGCGAGATCGGTGGCGCCCATGGGCTGGCGCAAGAAGCTCAGGTGGATGCCGTTGGCGCTGAACAGATCAGCCATGAGCTGCGTGCGCTGAGCAGGGGTGAGCTGGTTCCACACCAGCGAGGCAGCCGAGTCAGTGAACGAAGCACCGACACCTTCCAGCCGCTGGTACCGCACCGTGTCGTCGATAGTGATGGCAGTGCTGTTCGCGGTGCCTGCGGTGAACGCAAGCGAAGGCTGAGCGGCCAGCAGATGCGTCTGGTCCGGTGTGGTCAGGACGACGTTAACGGACTGCGCGGAGGAGGCCGCTGTGCACGCGCCGCCGAGAGCCAGGGTCAGCAAGGTGCGGTTTGCCAACCAAACGATTTTCTTGGGAAAGGAGAAGCTCGGGATCACGTGACCAGACCTCTGAACGAAGTGGCGAAACGTGCGGCGCTGCACTTGTAGCAGCGGCGCAGAAGCGGTGTCAACTCCGCTGCGGTGAAGTTCCTGAGGACAAAGTCCACTTCTCACACCTCCCTGAGTTCCTCAGGTAAGGTGTTGGGGGATGCTTCGGGAGCTACAGGGCGGTGCTTGTTCAAGGATCCACCCTGTGGCTCGAGCCGACGTTCCCGGGGGATCGACGCATGCAGTACGACCCAGCTCGCCGCGCCGCACTGAAGCTCTCCGGCCTTGGCTTAGCCACGGCCACCGCCAGCGCCTTGGGCAGTCCCGAGATCCACGCACAACGGCAGGCACAGGCAGGCGGGCAGGGAGCAGGAGGCGGCTTCGATGTGCGCCGGTATGGCGCAACCGGCGACGGCAAGACGCTCGACAGCCCGGCCATCAACCTCGCGATCGAAGCCGCGGCCGCGGCTGGCGGCGGTACGGTGCAGTTTGCTGCCGGAACGTACCTTTGCTTTTCGATTCGGCTACGGAGCCATGTGGGATTGGAGCTTGGACCGGGCGCCGTGATCGTCGCGGCCGACTCGCCCAAGCCTGGCGAGACGACGGGCTACAACGGGGGCACCTACGACGCGGCCGAGCCAAAGACAGCGTGGGATGCGTACCAGGATTACGGGCACAACCATTGGCACAACTCCCTGATCTGGGGCGAGAACCTTGAGAACTGCTCCATCACGGGGCCCGGGCTCCTTTGGGGACGCGGTCTATCCCACGGGCGCGGAAGTAACGATCTCGGCTTTCCCTTTGTCGCCGAGCAGGCAGGCGTTGGGAACAAGACCATCGCCCTGAAGAACTGCCGCAACGTAGTGTTTCGGGATTTCGCGATCCTGAAGGGCGGGCACTTCGGCCTGTTGCTCACCGGCGTCGACAACGTGACGATCGACGGCCTGGTGATCGATACCGACCGCGATGGCATCGACATCGACTGCTGCCGCAATGTGCGCGTGTCCAACTGCACGGTGAACTCGCCGTGGGACGATGCGATCTGCCCCAAGTCGAGCCTGGCGCTTGGCTACGCGCGTTCGACCGACAACGTCACTATCGCGAACTGCTACGTGACCGGGACGTACCAGCTGGGTACGGTACTGGACGGCAGCTTCAAGAGGTTTGCGGACGGCGCCGGCGAGAAGGGCTTCTACACCGGGCGCATCAAGTGCGGTACCGAGTCGAACGGCGGCTTTCGAAACATTGCGGTGACCAACTGCGTGTTCGAAGGCTGCCAGGGGTTGGCGCTTGAGACGGTCGACGGTGCCCTGTTGGAAGATATCGTGATCTCCAACATCACCATGCGCGATGTTGTCTCCTGCCCTCTGTTCTTCCGTTTAGGAGCGCGGCTGCGCGGGCCCCGGGAAAGCACGAAGGTGGGTACGCTACGGCGTGTGCTGGTGAGCAACGTGAACAGCTACAACACCGCCTCGCGCGTGAGCTCCGTCATCAGTGGCATCCCGGGCTATCGGATTGAAGATGTGAAGATCAGCGACATGTACGTGCAGCATACGGGCGGAGCCGCGACCAGCACGCTCGGTCTGCAGCCCCCGGAGCTTGAAGCGAAGTATCCTGAGCCGGCCATGTTCGGGCCGACACCGGCGCAAGGCTTCTTTTTGCGCCACGTACAGCATCTGGAGATGAGCCATGTGGAGGTGCAGGCCGCAGCTGCTGACCCGCGTCCCGCGTTTTATCTCAGCGACGTGCACCGCGCAGACTTCACGGCCGTGACGGCGCCGGGAGCGCAACCGGCGTTTGCGCTTCATGACGTGAGCGACTTTCGCGTGGTCATCAGTCGCGCCGCACCGGATATGACGCTCGCCCAGGTGGACAGCCGTACGCTGTGACGCAAAGGGACGGCTTGCAGCAATGCCGCGCTGGCTGGTTTAGGTGGGGGCGGCGGTGTTGAACGGGTTCTCGAGGCTGGGGCTCTGCGGCGTAAAGAGCTCGGCACCGGATTCGGTGATGAGCATGCAGTCTTCCAGGCGAATGCCGAATCTGCCGTGGAGATAGATGCCGGGCTCGTCGGAGAAGACCATCCCGGGTTTGAGCTGGGCCTTGTTGCCGCCAACCAGATAGGGCCATTCATGCATATCGAGACCGATGCCGTGGCCGACGCGATGCAGAAATGCATCGTAGTTGGGCCCGTAGCCGGCATCGGTGATGACCTTGCGCGCGGCGGCGTCGACGGCCTGCATCTCCACGCCCGGATGAGCGGCGGCGAGGGCAGCTGATTGCGCCTGGCGCACCGTGTCGAAGATCTTGCGTTGCGGATCGGAGGGCGTGCCGTAGACCCATGAGCGGGTGATATCCGAGGTATAGCCTTCGACCGAGCAGCCATCGTCGACGGTGACGATCTCGTGTTCATGGATCGTCTGAGGCGCGGAAGAGCCATGCGGGCTGGCGGTAGCGGGGCCGATGTTGCAACTGGCCTCCCCGCGCACGCCGGAGCGCTGATAGGCGCGTGTGATCAGATCCTCGACGTGCTGGGCGGAGTCGCCGGGGCGGCAGCACTGGTATACCGCGCGATAAACGTCGAAGGTGATCTGGTTGGCGAGACGCAGAAGAGCGATTTCGGCGGGAGACTTAAGGCTGCGGCAACCGGCAGTGACCGGGCGCGCCGAAGTAAATTTCAAGGCCGGGCAGGCATGGGCGATCGCATTGGCGAAGGCAAAGGAGGTCTGGTCGTCGAGGCCGACTGTGCCTGTGGTGATATTGACCTCCTGAAAGCCGCGGCGCAGCAGGGTGTAGGGATCTTCGTTCTCCAGCCATTGGTAGGTGAGGGTCGTTTCCGCCTCCGGGAAGTGCGGCAGGAGTTCGGCGAGGTGGTCGCGTTCGAGTGCAGGGCACATGATGAACGGCGCGGCGGCCTGCGGGAGAATGTAGGCGAACAGGCGCTCGGACTGGCCCCAGTGCGCGCCGGTGAAGTAAAAAAGGGAGGCGCCGGTGGTGAGGAGGATGGCATCGAGGCCGAACTCGTGCATGAGCTCGCGGGCGCGGTCGTGGCGAGCGGCGCGCTCGGCCGCGCTGATGGGGTGGATGTCGGGGCGGCGGTCCGGGAGCGCGAGAAGCGGAGCGGGAAGCGACGCGGCGTCGCTGGGCGCCGTCGCGGCAGGAGCCGGGGAACGCTGGGCGTTGGAGGCAAGCGCGGGAGCTGCGGCGGCAGCAGTGAGAACAAAGCGGCGGCGCGAAAGCATGGGGCGATTGTACGGTGCGGCGTTTGAGGCTCGGCGCTTCTGGCGGCCGAGCTGTCTCTCTTGCGGCAGGGGTCGCAGTTGGTGCTATGTTCGGGCTAGATGCCGATTTGTCTAGGCGTGGAGCGAGGATGAGCGGGGAACGAACGACGATCGCAGCATGGGCCGGATGCGGGCAGCATCCGGAGTTGGGCGGCATCTTTCATGCGATCGCGCAAGGGGCGGCGCAAATTGCCGCGAAGATCCGGCTCGGCGGGC
>CAXUIF010000123.1:0-9541 GCA_964250995.1 uncultured Acidobacteriaceae bacterium | reverse complement strand
GGCGCGAGCGGCTCGGGGTTCAGGATGGATTCGAGGGTCAGCTTGGAGGTGTCCGGCGCGGGACGCTTGGGGGCCGGCTTGCCTTGAAACTTAGACTGCGGCCGGGACTGCTGTTTGTTGGAGTGGCTATGCCCTTTGTGTTGGTTCTGCTTCTTGGGGGCTTCAGAGACGGGGGAATTGGAGTTCAAGGATTTCCTTATCGACAAACGCGGTGGGGGTGGACCGCCGCTCGGACCGGCACGGCGGTACAGACGCCTGGGTGCGGTCGCGGAGGTCTAGGGTTCAGCACTGCGGAGGGTTCAATCATGCTATGGAGTGAACGGGCACTGCTGCTGCACGGCGAGACTGACCCGGTTTGGATCGCCTCAAAGCCAGAGCAACCAACGTGCGGGGCCGCGTGGGTACATCCAGAGGCGGCTCGCCCGATGGGCGGTAGGCGCGCTCGCGGTCTCTGGCCAGATGCGGATGCCTCAAACAACGAGGGTGCCCGGTCTGCTCGCGGTGCGCTGTACTCAGGTGAGTACGCTTGCAGCATACCATACGTGCGTCCGCAAGGCCGCACGCGGTCCTGCGCGCGTCTAATCGCTCGTATGCGGTGGATTGGCCAGCGGCGGCAAGGTCAGAGCGGCGCGAAAGGGCTGTTGCCGACACCGCGGCAGGCAGGTTTGCTGGGCTGGGGGCTATTAGGCTGGGGGCTGTTCGGCTTGGGGCTGCTGGGAACGGGCTGCCCGGCCCGGGCGCAGAACGGCAAGGCCGTACAGGCCGTGACGGCACTGCCAGCGGGCCAAACGCTGCCTGTCGCGCTCAGCCGCGGTCTCCGCGCGGGAGGGGTGAGCCCAGGGACGCCCGTGATCGGCTATGTCACGCAGCGCGTGCCGCTCAGCGCCGATACGTATCTCCCTGCGGGCGCGCAGGTGCTGGGGACGGTGGTGGCGTCCAGCCGCGCGGACGGCGCCCACGCAGCCCGCCTTTCGCTGCGCTTCACCATGCTGAAGCTGCACGGAACCGATACGCCCTTGCGCGTCAAGGGCTTGGCTGTCGCGAACTTCACGGACGTGAACGATACCCATGTGCCTGTGAACGGCATTGCCGACCGGCAGACACCGGGTCCGGCGAACTGGACCACACGGCAGATCGGTGGGGATGTGCTGATGCGTTCCGGCTGGATGGGCGAGTTGGACAACGGGGCCATGCAGCCGGTGGGCTTTGCCGACTTCAACGGGATTTACGCAGGCAAAAGGCAGGCTCGGGTGGGAGCGACGTTACCGCGGGCCCTGGGCGCGTTTTCCGCCGAGGCGCAGGGGCTGTATGGCTTTGGGGAAGGCGCTGTGCTGCTGGTGAGCGACGACGAGCTTACCGTGACCTCGCCGGGCAAGCTGGTGCTGCGCCGGGGAGACGAGTTGCTGCTCCAGGTACTGGCGGGCGACAGCCGCTAAATTGTTCCGCAGCGCCATGGCCCGGTTCCGTCCGCCGGGGCTCAAGGTCCGGCTTGCTGCCATGGCGACATGCCGCGGAAGTTGTAGACCGTGTGCCGCTTCCGGGGCTCGACGGAGGACCGTCCTGCTTGCATTTGAGGGCGCGTGCGTTTGACAATAAGGGATCGAGCTGACGTTCCACTTGCCCCCGGTCGCATGCGTTTGCGTGTGAGTTTAACCGAAGCCTACCGCAGGAAGAGTTCGCTTGACCCCAACCCTACGCGCAACCGAACGCCCCTCCTCTGTTGAGGAAACGCGTTCCGCACAGACCGAACGCATCTTTGGGACAGGCGAGATGGCGGAGCGGACCCGGGAGCACGCCTGGGACCAAACGGCGCTGGGGCCAGTGGCGCAGTGGCCGGATGCGCTTGTCATTCTGGTGAACGCGTTGCTGGCGAACCGGCACCCGATGATCCTGTTCTGGGGTGAGGAGCTGACGCAGTTCTACAACGATGCAGCGATGCTGCTGTTGGGAGCGGAGAAACAGTCTCGCGGGCTTGGCCAGGCGGCCAGCTTGTGTTGGGCGGAGATCTGGCCCCAGATCGAGCCGCAGGTGCGGGCTGCTCTCGAGGGCCAAACCTGCTCGCGGGAGGATTTGTTTGCTGCCCAGGTGCCGGAGGTCCCGATGGAGGACGCCTGGCTTACCTGCAGCTACGGCCCGGTCCGGGACGCCGGGGGGACAATTCGTGGGGTGTTGATCAACACGCTCGAGACCACCAGCCGCGTCCGTGGAGACCAAATGCTGCGGGACGAGGTGGCCAGCCGGCGAGCTTTCGAGCAAGGATTGGCGGAGCAGCGCGAACGCTTTTCCTTTGCGACCACAGCGGCGCAGATCGGCTACTGGTTTTGCGACCTGCCCTTCGACAAGCTGGTATGGGACCCCTGCGTCAAGGAGCATTTCTGGTTGCCGGAAGACGCCGAGGTGGATATCGCGCTCTTTTACCGGCAACTCCATCCGGACGACCGCGAGCCAACGCGGCAGGCCATTGAAGCTTCGATCGTCCACCACACGCGGTACGACGTGGAGTACCGCACCGTTTCGCCTGAGGGGGAGCTTCGCTGGGTACGCGCTATCGGCCGCACGGCGTATGCCGCAGATGGATCCCCTACCCGGTTCGACGGGGTGACGCAGGACATCACTCTGCTGAAGCGTGCCTCCGCGGCGCTGCGTGAAAGTGAAGACCAGTTGACGACCTTTGCCGATGCGATGCCCACGCTGGCCTGGATGGCGGACGCCGAGGGTTGGATCTTCTGGTACAACCAGCGCTGGTACGAGTACACGGGAACGCAACCCGAGCAGATGGAGGGCTGGGGCTGGCAAGCGGTGCATGATCCGGTCATGCTGCCGTCTGTGATGGAACGATGGTCCGCCTCGATTCGGACCGGCCAGTTTTTCGAGATGGAGTTCCCGCTGCGGGCCGCGGACGGCAGCTTCCGGTCGTTTCTTACCCGCGTGGCGCCGGTGCGGAATGAAAGCGGTGCGATCGTTCGCTGGTTTGGCACCAACACCGACGTAGAAGAGCTGCGCCGCACGCGCGAGGACCTGGATGCCGAACGGCGCCGGCTGACGGCTGTCTTCGATAATGCGCCGATTGGCCTCGTGTTCGCCGACGCGGCTGGACGCATCGTGAACGGCAACCGGCAGGCGGAGCGGATCCTCCGGCACCCCATTTTGTACTCCCCCGATGTGGCGAGCTACCGCGAATGGATTGCGTTCCATCCGGATGGCCGCCGTGTAGAAGGGCATGAGTACCCGCTGGCTCGTGCGTTGGCTGACGGCGAGGTACATCGCGGGGAGTTCCTGTACCAGTGTGGCGACGGGGCAAAGATCTGGGTTGAGTTCACCGGGGCGCCGATACGGGATCCAGCGGGCGCCGTCATCGGGGGCGTTGTGGCCACCATGGACATCGACGCCCGCAAGCGCGCCGAAGAGGCGCTGATGCGCAGCGAAAAGCTGGCGCTGGTGGGGCGTTTAGCAGCCACCATTTCCCACGAGATCAACAATCCGCTTGAAGCCGTGACCAACCTGCTGTACCTGGTGCATGAGGGGGTGAGCGACCCCACGCTGCGCGAGTTCACCCGGACGGCGCAGGACGAGCTTGGCCGGGTGTCGCAGATTGTGACGCATACGCTGCAGTTCAACCGGCAGACCCAGGAGGCCTCGCTGGAAAGACTTTCCGATCTGCTGGAGTCGGCGCTGGCGATCTACGAAGCGCGCATTCGCAGCTCCGGAGTGACGGTTCACCGGCAGTACAGCGCGGAGGATCGCCTCTGCTGCTTTGCGTCAGAGCTGCGACAGGTGTTCGCCAATCTCATCGGCAATGCGTTCGACGCCACCAAACGCGGCGGCACCCTGTCCCTGCGCACCTACCGGCAGAGCGATCGGTGTACAGGAAGGCCGGGCGTCCGGGTGACGGTGGCCGATACCGGAAGCGGCATGGATAAGAAGACACAGCAGCATCTGTTCGAGGCCTTCTACACCACCAAAGGGGACCACGGCACAGGGCTGGGCCTGTGGGTCAGTCGAGAGATCCTGCAAAAACACCAGGCAACGGTCAAGGTGCGTAGCCGCCAGGACGCGGGGCGCAGTGGGACGGTGTTTTCAGTCTGGTTCCCCAGCGAGGCGTTTTAGGCGAAGCCGGGAGTTAGGGCCGGTGTAGCTTTGGCACCTCAGGGCTGAAGAGGTCACATGTTTGTGGGCGTGCGACTTGCCCCGGCCGGCTGAATCCGCGCAGGCGGGGCCGGTTACGTGTCCTTGCGCCAGAAGCCTGGTACCTGGGCCATGTACATGAGCTTGCTGGCCGCGGCCGTGAGCCGGGTGTAGGCCTTGGCGGCAGGCAAGGGAAACCGGAGCGCGGGGTAGGTGAACAGCCAGTAGCGCGGGTTGGAACCGTAAACGGCGCGCAGCTCTGTGTGGGCTTGCTGCAGATGCAGCCGGTCCGTCGCCTTGGCGCGGAACTCAACAGCAACGGAGGGCAGCCAGCGGCGCAGGGCGATGTTCACGATGGGCGCGGACAGGTCGGGGCGACCGGGGAGGAGGCGCTCCACCACGGCGGCGAGCTGGCGGCCGAAGACCTGGCCCAGGGAGTAGCCATGGGCGTTGCCCACGCGAGCGGCTACGGGTCGCGTCCACAGCACGGCGGAGCGGCGGTGATCGAGCAGCAGGGGCAGACTCCAGGAGAGCTGAACGAGGTTGGTGCCCACAAAGGCTTCGGGGGCCTCCCGGGCGACCAGGTTCAGCCGGTCCCGGTTCACGACGATGCCGCTGATAAAGGTGAACATGATGTTCACCACGGTGGCGAAGGTGTGCGCGTCGCGAATGGTGTGGACACGGCGGCGGAGCGGATCTTCGGTGCGCTCGGCCAGGAAATCGTCACGGTAGCCGTAGCTGGTGGCGTAGATCAGGTCGAGCTCGGCGGGCTGCCCGGAGGGCGTGGCGAGCAGGGCGAGCACCTCACTCACAGCGTCGGGCACGATCAGGTCATCGTCGCCGCACATCCAAAAGAAGTGCCCTTCGGCCTGCGCGAAGCAAAAGGCGAAGTTGGCGTCCGAGCCGACGTTGAAGGCGTGGCGGTGGGTGCGCAGCGTGGCGCCTCCCGCAGCAAAGTGTCTGACGGCGGCTTCGACGACGCCGGGCGTGCCGTCGGTGCTGGCGTTGTCGGAGACGAAGACCTCGACCTCAGGATGCGCAGCAATCTGTGGCTCGAGCACCTGGAGCAGCGCCCGAAGCTGGGCGGCGCGGTTAAACGTAGGGATGGCAATGGTCAGGAGCGGTCGCGGCCGGGTTTGGGGCAGCGCGCCAGGGTGCTCCAACAGAGCGAGCTCAGGCGGCATGCCAGATCCTCCGCCAGCGCAGAAACGTATACGTGCCGTAGCCGAGCCCAATCACCAACGTACCCACAGCATACGCCGCCGCGATGCCCCAGGCACCCCCGTGGGGGTTCTGCCAGCGTCCTAGACCGTACGCCACCGGGGCGATATACAGCGCGCCCAGGATGGAGTTGATCATGAACTTTTCCTGCTTGTGCGCGCGCAGGTAAAGCGCCTCCGCGAAGACAACGATATTGCCGACCGTCCCGAATAGCAGCATCGCCAGGGGAACGGGCGCGAGCAGCCGGCTGGACAGCAGCACGCCATGCGACCGGATGCCCCACGTCCCGAGGGCGAACACGACCAGCCAGACCGCCCCGCAGCCTACGACCGCGGCCAGCGCCGATTGCCACAGCGCGCGGAAGAAGGAGCGGTCCAGCGTGCGGTATTCCTGGCGGGCGATCAGGCGGCCAAAGGGCGCGGCTTTGGTGTTCATCCAGGCCACGGCCATCGAGGAAAGCGTTCCGCAGACGCTCAGGGTCATCCCCATTTGACCGGCCTCGACCGGTCCGCGGAAGTTCATCAGGATGGGATTGAAGAGTTGCGAGGTGATATAGCCGGCCAGCCACGAGACGGCAATGCGCCACTGAAACGGCCAGACCTCCTGCCGCCAGTCAATCCGAAACGCACCGGAAACGTGACGCATCAGCGGCATCAGCAGCCCGCGCTCGGTCCAAAGCAGCCAGGCCCCGGCGAGCGCCTGGCCGAAGATAAAGCACCCCGGCGCAAACAGCCCGGCATGGAGCAGAAAGACGCTCCATCCCAGCACCGTGCCGCATAAGGATTGGCGCAGGCGCGTGCGGGCGACTTCGGGTACGTAGCCGCAGCCTTCCAGGAAGGAGAACAACGGATCGATTTGAAAGGTGCAGCTTGAAGCCAGCACCACCAGCAACCACGGCCACCCGAAGTGCACGGCGGCCCCGCCCGGTTTGGCGGCAGCATGCCGGAAGAAAGCAAACCCGACGGGCACCAGCGTGACCGCCATCAGCACGGCGGCCACGGTGTACCAGTACACAGACTTCTGCAACACGTTGGCCAGCCGTCCGTGCGCTGGCGCGGGTCCGGAGATAGTGCCGTCGGGGGCGATCTCCAGATGCGCGGCCTCGTGGGAGGCGACCTGCAGGATCACCACCGAGAAGCCGAGTTCAAAGACGATCTGCAGCGCAACCAGAGAGTAGAAGGTGTAGTAGAAGCCCTGCTCTGCTGGAGAAAGAAACCGCGCAATCAGCAACAGCGTGCCGATGCCCGCGAGCGACGACCAGCCGCGCGCCAGCACGGTGAAGGCGACGGCGCGATCGATGCCAAGCGTGTCGGCAAGCCGGCGAAGCAAGGAGGACCGGACAGGTGGGGAAAGGAGCAGGTCCGGCGCAGGCGACCCGCACTCGGGGGCGCCGGGCGGACTGGCTGGGCCAAGCGGTTCAAGGACGGCGTTGCGCGGTTCCGGTGCGGGTGCCGATGAGGTTGGGGTGGAAGTGGACGGCATCGGCTACAGTGGGTGGCGCCGGTCGCGGGGCGCGGCGAGTGCTCTGAGTGAGTTTACCTTGCAGGAGCCTGGCCGCGGAGTTAACGACCGGCACTGCGGTTAGAGTTTCGAGCGGCCCCAGCGCGTGATCGACGAAGGGCCGGCGAAACAAGGGTTGCTGATAGCCTGTTGATGTCGCGCGCCGCACCCCTGTGGAGGGATGTGTGAGTGGTTGAAACAGGCGGTCTTGAAAACCGCTTTGCCCTAACGGGCAACGGGGGTTCGAATCCCTCTCCCTCCGCCATCTGACTTCAGCTTTGCCGAGACCGACTGCAGGGTAGTCACTCGATTGCGGGAAGGCTGAAGGTGAACACGGAACCGTGTTCGGGCTGGCTGGTTACGGTCAGCGACCCCCTGTGCGATTCGATGATGGCACGACTGATGGCCAGTCCCATGCCGGTGCCGGGCGTACTTTCGGCCTGCGTGCGGGAGCGGTACAAACGGTCGAAGATAAGGCTCTGTTCGGCAGGATCAATGCCGACGCCGCGGTCCGCGACACTGGTGAGCACCTGTCCGTTTTTGTGCTCGGCCGAGATAAAGATCGGGGACTCCGGCTTGGAGTACTTCGCTGCGTTTTCAAGCAGGTTGCAGAGCACCTTGCCCACCATCGCGAGGTCCGCGGAGACGAGCGGCAGCACGGGCAGATCGACCGTCACCGGATGAGTGCTGGCAACCCAGGCGCAGCTCTGCTGCGCCTGCTCCAGCAACTGCGTCATGGCAACAGGAGCAAAGTTCATGTGCACCTCGTTGGCTTCAATCTGCGCCATCTCCACAGCCTGACCGACCAGACGGTTCAAGCGGTCCGCCTCTTCATCGATGATGGTGAGCAGCTCATGCCGGTCCTCGGGGCTCACGTTGTCGGTCGTCAGCAGCGTGCTCGCGGCGCCCTTGATGGAGGTCAACGGTGTGCGGAGCTCGTGCGTGATGGAGTCCAGAATCATGGTGCGGAGGCGTTCGCTTTCCTTATTCGCCTCGTTGCGGGTCAGGGTTTCGAGCGCCTGAGCGCGGTCGAGCGCGATCGAGACCAGCCCCCCAACGGCTTCAAAGGTCTCCGCGGAACCGCGTACGCCGGTGAGGATCAACAGCCCTCGCGGACGGACGCCGGCCCGCAGCGGAATGCGCGTCTCCTGGTCCGGGGTTGTTTCCGGCGCGGCAAGGCTCAGCGCGAGCTGCCGGAAGTGAGGCAGCTGCACGTGGGACATCGTCGGCGGGCCGGTTTGGTAAAGGCGATCCCCGTCCAGCAGGAAGACGAGGACAGCCTCGGCGCGCGCGGCACGGCTGATGCGCTCCGGCAGGGCATTCACCAGCTCCGCGACGGTCTCAGCCTGCAGCAGCTCGCGGCTCAGGGTGAACAGAATCTCCACCTCGCGTTGCCGCGTCCGGGCCTGCTCGGCTTCGTCGCGCGCCCTCTGCGAGAGCCGGCTACCGACAACGCTGGTTGCGAGAAACGTGAAAAGCGCCAGCCAGTTTTGTGGATCGGCGATGGTGAAGGTGCCGATCGGAGGCAGAAAGTAGAAGTTGTAGCAGGCGGTAGCGGCCAGCGAGATCACGACGGCGTAGCGAAGGCTCCAGCGTGCAGCGAGGAGGAGCACGAACAGCACCAGCGTGAGCGCTACCGTGGTGGGGTTGGCATGCACCCATTGGTGGAAGGCGACTACAATTCCGGCAAGAGCGCCAAAGGCGAGCATCCAGCGAGTGGTCGCTTCAAACCGCCGTGTATTCATAGAGGAAGTGTACGGGGTGACGGAAGCTTTGGACCCAACACGCAAGTCTCCGGAAGAGTGGTTGCGGACCTCGGACACGGAGAAGGAGCGTGGTCGCTTCAAGGTCTTTCTTGGCTATGCGCCAGGTGTTGGCAAGACGTTCAGCATGCTCAGCGAGGGCATCCGGCGGCACAGTCGCGGGGAAGACGTCGTCATCGGCATGGTGGAAACACCCGGCCGCGCCGGCACGACGGAGCTGGCAGTGCAGCTGGAACAGGTACCGCGCCGCGAGCTGGAATACAAGGGCACGCTGTTTTCGGAGATGGACGTTGATGCCGTGCTGCGGCGTGCTCCGCAGGTGGCCCTGATCGACGAACTGGCGCACACCAACATCGAGGGCAGCCGCTTTGGTAAGCGGTACGAAGACGTGCTGCTGCTGCTGGAACACAAGATCGATGTCTTGAGCACGATCAACATCCAGCACGTGGAAAGCCTGGTGCCGCGCGTGCAGGCCCTCACGGGCATTGCCGTGCGCGAGCAGGTGCCGGACTGGGTCCTGGATCGCGCTGACGAGATTGTGATTAGCGATGTGACGCCTGAGGCGCTGGTGACGCGCATGCGTCGCGGCGACATCTATCCACCCGAACGGGTGGAGCGCTCGCTGGCGAACTTCTTCCGCCGCGGCAACCTGATTGCGCTGCGCGAGATGGCCTTGCAGCGGGTGACGCGAGCCGTCGATCGCATGCTGGACGACTATGTGAAGCGCAAGCGGCTGGGCGCGCACTGGACCGTTGCGGAGAAGGTGGCCGTCTGTATCAGTTCCAACGCGCAGGCGCGCGACCTGATCGCTCGCGGTGCCCGCCTTGCCGAGGCGTTGAGCGCGGAGCTCTACGTGCTGCACGTCACGAAGGCACAAGACACCGATGCGGAACGCAAACGCACGCTGGACGCGAGCCTGCAGCTGGCGGGCA
>CAXUIF010000122.1:0-9745 GCA_964250995.1 uncultured Acidobacteriaceae bacterium | reverse complement strand
TGCCGCAGCTTCGGATCCAAGGTCGCAAACATGCGCTGGGATTCGAGGACGCCGGCCCCCGTTAACGCGTTAAACAAGGTGGACTTGCCTGCATTCGTATACCCCACCAACGCGACTGTGGGCACCGGCACCGCCTCGCGCCGGCCACGCTGCTGCCGCCGGATCCTGCGGACCCCTTCCAGCTGCTGTTCGATGCGCGTGATGCGTAGCCTCAGCTTGCGGCGGTCGGTCTCCAACTGCGTTTCACCGGGGCCGCGCGTGCCGATTCCGCCGCCCAGCTGCGACATCGCCTTGCCGCGCCCGCCCAGCCGCGGAAGCTGGTATTCCAGCTGCGCCAGCTCTACCTGCAGCTGGCCTTCACGGGTGCGCGCATGCCGGGCAAAGATATCCAGGATCAGCTGCGTGCGGTCGATCACCCGGCACGGCAGTCGATCTTCAAGATTGCGCAGTTGTGAGGGGGACAGGTCATGATCGAAGAGCACCAAGTCGGCCGAGGTCGACCGCACCGTCGCTTCGATCTCCTCGACCTTGCCGCCGCCGACCAGCGTGGCCGGATCCGGCTTGTGCCGGCGCTGGATCAGCAGCGCCGCCATCTCGGCGCCGGCGGAGCGCGCCAATTCCTGAAACTCGGCAAGCGACGCGTCGAAGTCGACGTCCCGGTTCAGGGCCGCGACCCGATGCACGGCGGAACCCTGCTCAGGCGCTTCGTCCTGCAGGAGGGCCGCTGCCGTACGGGCCTGCCGTGCCGCAGGGGCCAGCTGCGGGCGCAGCGCCGTGAATTCCACCGCGACCAGCACAGCCCGCTCGCCCGAGGCACGCCGCCGGGTTTGCAGCAGCGCCTGTTCTTCGCGGGCGCGCTGCTCGGAAGGGCCTTCGTGAGGGGATGTTTGCGTCAAAACCGAACCTGCTTAGCGAACACCAACAGCATTCGCCGAGGGCAAACTCTCCGGAGCCGCCGGCGTACCGGCTACACTCCGTACCTCCGGGCGGCCTTCGGTGTGCGCAGGCCGCCCGCTGACGACCGTTGAAATGGCGTGTTTGAAGATCAACTGTTCCTGCGCGTTGTTCTCCAGCAGCACCGAATACTTGTCGAACGAGCGGATTTTTCCTGTCAACTTGACCCCGCTCACCAGATATATGGTGATGGGGCTCTTGTCCTTGCGGACCGTGTTCAGAAAGGTATCCTGAATGTTCTGCGCCGGCTTGATATCCATACGGCCGATCTCCTTGTCTTTTTACAGAGCGGCTAGGTCAGCACCCAAAGGTCCAAAGGCCAGACCCAAACAGTGAAAGCTGGTCCGCCACTCTGCCGTGTACACCCTACAGGCTTTTCACGCCCTCGCACAAGGGGGCTGCCGCGCCGCACCGCGCCGTGACACACCCAGGCGCTACGATGAACATCGATGCCTACCCCGGCCGCTCCCGTCCCGATGCTCGACCTTAGCCGCGAGTTCCTGCAAATTCGCGAGGAGGTCCTGGCCGCTGTCGACGAGGTTTGCACAGCCCACCACTTCATCCTCGGCCCGCCAGTCGAGCGCTTTGAGCAACAGGCCGCCGCTGCCTGCGACACGGCGGCGGCAGTCGGTTGTGCCAACGGCACCGACGCTCTTTGGCTCGCGCTGGCCGCCGCCGGGATCGGGCCGGGCCACGCCGTCGTGACCTCACCGTTCAGCTTCTTCGCCACAGTCAGCGCTATTCTCCGCACCGGTGCACACCCTGTTTTCGCGGACATTGATGAGCAAACCTTCAACGTCGCACCCGGGGCCGTTGCGCTCGCCTTGACTGGAGCGCTTCCGGCGAACACCCGCATGGCCGCCCTGTTGCCAGTGCACCTCTACGGCCAGTGCGCTGACATGGACGCGCTTGGGAGCCTGGCGCGAACGCACAGCCTGAAGGTCATCGAGGATGCGGCCCAGGCCTTCGGCAGCACCTGGCGGGGAAGGCCCGCGGGCTCCTTGGGCGACGCCGCCGCCTTCAGCTTCTACCCCACCAAGAATCTTTCCGCCATCGGCGATGCCGGTATGATCACCACCGCGGATGCGACCCTCGCCGACCACGCCCGCGCCTTGCGCAACCACGGCATGACGCGTCGTTACTTCCACCAAGCGTTTGACGGACACCTCGGCGTCAACTCTCGCCTTGACGGCATCCAGGCTGCGATCCTGTCCATCAGGCTGCGGCGCTTGCCCGCCGCCAACCAACGCCGCCGCGAGCTGGCTGGCCTTTACGACAGGCTCTTCACAGCGGCCAGGCTCGTCGCAACTACGACCCAGGACGGCCTCGTCCTGCCCTCCACGGACCCGCGAGCCACGCCGATCTTTCACCAGTACGTAATACGGGCTCCCCAGCGAGACGCCCTGCGCGCCCACTTAACCGCCCAGGGCATCGGCACGGAGATCTACTACCCTCTTCCGCTTCACCTGCAGGAGAGCCTCGGCTTCCTGGGCTACAGACCCGGCGACTTCCCGCAAGCCGAACGCGCGGCGAACGAGGTTTTGGCGCTGCCCATGTACGCCGAGCTGCGCGAGGATGAGGTGGAAGCTGTCGTTAAGTCCATCGCAGACTTTTATGCCTGAAAAGAGATTTTGCCGCGAGACGCCGACGGCGCGCGTCTGCGCATGGACCGCGCAGGCACGGAGCACCGGCCCGTGTTAACGGGATCGCAGTGGATCCGTGACCTCGGCCAATCACCCCTTCGCGCCTCGCCGCAAGGAGTCTCCCGGCGCGATCCAGCGTTGGACGGGCTTCGCGGCGTGGCTCTCCTGCTGGTGTTTCTTTTTCACTACGGTGGTGGTCTGCGCTCGCAGAACCTGCTGGCGCGCGCGCTTGGCTACTTGACGCAAGCCGGTTGGATCGGGGTGGAACTCTTCTTTGTGCTCTCCGGTTTCCTGATCACCGGTTTGCTGGTGCCCGACGTGCAGACGCCAGGCGCGATTCGCAACTTCTACGCTCGCCGCGCGCTGCGCATCTTGCCGCTGTACACCGCCGCATTGCTTGCCGCTGCTGCTGCCGCTCTGCTAAGCGGCGCACGGGTGCAGCAACTCGCCCCCCTGCTGGTGTATGCGGGCTTCGCGCAAAACTGGCCTTCGCTGCTGGGTACCGCCCTCCATACGCCCCTGCCCTTGCCGCTGTACCATCTCTGGAGCCTCGCGGTTGAGGAGCAGTTTTACCTGCTTTGGCCCCTGGTCGTCCGTGCCGCCCGAACGCCCCGCCGTGTGCTCTTCGTTTGCCTGCTCATCTTCGCGCTGAGCTGGCTGTTTCGTGTCATCGTCTTTGCTCCGCACGGGCTGCCGGACAGCAGTGCTGAACGCTTTGCCGTGTGCCTGCCCACCCGCGCCGGGGCTCTCGCGCTTGGCAGTGCGCTCGCGGTCTGGAGGCCCAGCCCAGCCAGGAGCCACCTTGCCAGTCTCGGCCCCACGCTGCTGGCCGGCGGCGCCGCGCTGACTGGGTTCCTTCTGACAAGCCTGCATGCACGCACGCTGCTGCTGAACAACCGCCCGGCTTTTCTTCTCGGCCTTCCTGCGGTTGATCTTCTCTGCGCCGCGGTGCTGATGCTTAGCTTGCAGCCAAGCGCGTTGCGCGCCTTTCTGCACTGGCCAGCCCTCCGGTTTGTGGGCCAGGTCAGCTATGGCTTCTATGTTCTGCATATCCTGCTGGAGCCCGTCTTCGACTTCTTTGGTGCCCTGCTGACACAGCGCCACGCGGGATTTCTGTACCAAGCGGCTCGCTTCCTCCTCGCATTCCTCGTCACTCTCTGCGCGGCCTGGATCTCTTTCACGTTCCTTGAGCGGCCCTTTCTTCGGCTGAAGCGCTTCGTCCCACGCGCGCCTACCCGAGCTGCTTAGGCCGCGTTACACCCCTCTGCCCAGCTTGCGCAGGATCTCGTCCACTACCTCCGCCGGCGTGCGATCGTTGACGACCCGCACGGCATCGTCGGGCGGTTCGAGCGTCGCAATCTGGCTGCCCAGAAGCGCCGGGTTCATGTAGCTTCCCTGCCGCGCCGCAAGACGAGCGGCAATCAGCTCTTTGGACCCATCCAGCCACACAAAGGCCATATCGCCGGCAGGAACCCCCGCGTTCAACGTGTCGCGATAGCTTGCCTTCAACGCGGAACAGGCCAGAACTCCCTTCTGCCCCGCCGCGGCCCATCCGCGCAACACGCCGTTTAACGATTGCAGCCATGGCGCACGATCCTCATCCGTCAAGGGTGTGCCTGCCGCCATCTTGGCCTTGTTCGCCGCGGAGTGGAAGTCGTCCGCGTCCGCGAACGCTGCCCCAAGCCGCTGCGCCAGCAACGTCCCGATCGTCGTCTTGCCTGACCCACTCACCCCCATCACGACAAACACACTCGCCATCTCCTGCGCCATCACGCACCTCTGCCACAAACTGGTGGACCGCAACACAACGCCTGGCCCTTAGCTGAACAATACCTGCTGCGCACGGAGCTCGCTCCGACGCGACATCGCCGCGACGAACTTGCTGGTTTGGCATCCCCGCCCAACGCTGCTTAACTACCCGTAGCGGCCTCTGCCGCCCGGAGCCGCCGTTTGCCTGACGCCCCTGCTGCCACCCCCGTCCTCCTCACCGTGCAAGACCTGTTTGCCCGCGTTGACGCCCTCGCTCCGGAGGTCGCGGTGTTTGACTGTGACGGCACGCTCTGGTCCGGCGATGCGGGCTCGTCGTTCATGTTCTGGAGCATCAACTCCGGCCTCCTTGCCCCGGAAAAGATCGCCTGGCTGAACGGTCGCTATGGAGGCTACAAGCGCGGAGACGTGTCCGAACTCGCCATCTGCGGGGATATGGTGAAGGTCTACGCAGGCCTGAAGGAAGCCGCTCTGCAGCAGGCCGCGGCGACGTTTTTTCGTGAACAGATCGAGCCGCACATCTTCCCTGAGCTCCATGAGCTCGTCACCACGCTGCAACAGCGTGGGACCGAGATTTGGGCCGTGAGTTCGACCAATCAGTGGGTCATCGAAGAAGGCGTGCGCCGGTTCAACCTTCCACCCGATCGCGTCCTCGCTGCACGTGTGGCGGTCGACAATGGCCGAATCACCGACCGGCTTCTCGACGTGCCGACGGACGAGGGCAAAGTGACGGCGCTTCGCCGCGCCGGTGTCTCGCACCCTGACGCCGTCTTCGGCAACTCGGTCCACGACGCCGCGATGCTGTCGGTGGCGCGGCAGGCCTTCCCGGTCAACCCCACTCTCGCCCTCGCCGAACGAAGCGCCCGTGAAGGTTGGCCCGTCTTTCATCCGGGGCGCGCCAACGTTCCGCCTTCGGATCAGCACGTCCAGTGATCCCCGGCGAGAGGATGTTCTGTTTGACCGAACCCTGCGGATTGCGATTGCGCGCGAAGTACACTGGACGGCAAAGGTGAAGCGTCCCATCCCCAAACTGAACGGGAGTTCGCGGTCAGCGAGCCGACCCGTGCGCCACGTGGTCGCTGCCCTGATCCTGCGGCACGTGGAGCAAGGCCGCGAGATCCTGGTATGCCAGCGTCGGCCCGATCAGCCCATGGCGTCGAAGTGGGAGTTTCCCGGTGGCAAGGTCGAGAACGGCGAGACCGCCGAAGCTGCGCTTGCCCGCGAGCTCAACGAAGAACTCGGCATTGAGGCTACCGTGGGTCCAAAGCTGACCACCATACGCCATAACTACCGCAACGGCTCCATCATTGAGATCCAGTTCTTTCGGGTAGACGCCTTTGCCGGCGCGCTTCGCAATCGCATCTTCCAGGACATGCGCTGGACCACCCTAGCCAGCCTGCCAACCTTCGACTTCCTGGCTGCGGATCTCACTTTGATCCGCGACCTGGCGGACGGGAAATACCTCTAAGCACCACCAGCTTCGCTTCCGCCGGGCGTGCTCACCCGACCCCGAACATTTGCCGGCCCAGCATGACTACGGTCAGGATGGTCACAAGCACCGTCAAGCTCCAGGCGACGATGTTGTAGCTGCGTCCGTTCACCAACGATCCCATCAGGCTCCGCCGATTCACCAGAATCAGCATGAACACCAGCACGAACGGCAGCAGCACCCCGTTCAGCACTTGGGACAATACGGCCAACTTGACCCAAGGCACATGCGGCGACAGAATCACCGTCGCGCCCACCACGATCAGCGACGTATACAGCCAGTAAAATACCGGCGCCTCTTTGAACCGCTTGGTCAATCCGGACTCAAACCCCAGTGCCTCGCACACCGTGTAGGCCGTGGACAGGGGCAGAATGGACGCTGCGAAGAGCGAGGCGTTCAACAACCCGAACGCGAACAGCAGGGCCGCATAGTCGCCCGCCAGCGGCCGGAGCGACCCTGCAGCTTCGGCGGCATCGCCGATCGTGTGGTGCCCGCTTGCAAACAATGTAGCCGCGCAGGCAATCACAATGAAGGCGGCCACCACGACAGAAAACAGCGAGCCCACCACCGCATCAGCCTGCGCATACTTCAGCGCGCCCTTGCCCGTCCCTTTATCGACCACCGCGGCTTCCAAGTCACACTGCTGCCATGGCGCTACGGTGGCCCCGATCATGCCCACCGAGAAGAAAAGGTAGTTGGAGTTCCGAAGCTCTGCAAGGCGCGGCAGATGCAGCGTCTCTCGCACCGCAAAGCTCCAGTTCGGATGTGCCAACGCCGCCGTTACGATGTAGGCGACGTACAGGAACGACAAAAATACGAAGATCTTTTCCAGCTTCTTGTAATCGCCAAACACCACCAAAGCCCAGACCAGTGCCGCCGCGATCGGCACAGCGATGTACTTGTTGATCCCAAACAGCTGTGTACTGCTGGCCACCCCGGCAAACTCACTCATCACGTCGCCCAGGTTGCAGACCACAAGGCCGAACATCAGCAAGGCCGTCGTCCGCAGGCCGAACTCCTCGCGGATGAGCTCGCTCAAACCCTTTCCCGTGGTGACACCCATACGCGCCGAGATCTCCTGGGCGAACGTCAGCATCAAGGCCATGGGGATCATGGTCCACAGCAGCCCATAGCCGAATTGCGCGCCGGCGGTGGCGTAGGTGTAGATCCCCCCCGCGTCGTTGTCCACGTTGGCCGTGATGAACCCAGGCCCCAGCACGGCAAAGATCAGCACCAGGCTGTTGCGCCACCGCTTCCAATTCATCACATCGTCACCACCAAAGGAATCGGGGCAACACAGCTTGCTCGCCCACGCCGCGAGGGCACAGGGGAGCGCCTTTCAAGCTGCACCTTTGCTCTTACTCTACCCTGCCCGCACCCGGTACCGCCGGGCTCACCCCTGAGGCGGCGTCCGCACGCAGAAGAGGCCGCAGCCGCTCCAAAATCCTTTGGACCTGCGCGTCATTGGAGTAGCCGTCCCGAAGCGCGCGTGCGCGGCCCGCCGCCGCTATCCGCGCCCGCCCAGCCTCGTCCGGCAACCATCGCCGGATCTTCGCGGCGCACTCATTCACGTCGGAGAAGAACACAGCTTCCTCCTCTTCAACGAACCGGTGGGCGTGCCCAGCCGATCGCTCGGCCAGGAGAAATTGGCCGCACGCCGCAATCTCAAAGCTCTTATGCGCAAACTCATCCTGATTGGAATGCGTCAGGAAACTGAGATTGATCTTCGATCGCCAGATCGCTTCGCGATAGGCCTGTCCATACAGTTCTCCGTCTCGAAACAGCGCCGGGAAGGCCTCCGAGGGCAGTCGCTCGCGCCACAACGCTTCTGCGCCGGAGATCACCACCGGAACCCCAAACTCCTGCCAAAGGCGCGTCAGCTCTTCGGCGCGCCGGTCGTACGGCGTTCCGATAAAGCTCACCCCGCGATCCCTGTCCGCATCGCTCCAACCCGCAGGTGGTGGAAAGTGCAGCGTCGGTTCAAAGGCTGTCTGGATCTTGATCACATCCCGGGCTCCGCGCGTCAGGTAGTCCCGCACATTGGCGTCCCGCTGCGTGGCATGGAGGTCGAAGTGCGGAATGCATTGCCGGTACAACCGCCAGCCCGGATCGCGCCGCGGCCCAAACGCGTTGTCGATCATGTAGCTCACACTCGCAATGCCCCAGCCTCGCAGCGTGTGGAGTGTCCGTGGCTGCAGTTGCAGGAGCTTATCCGCCCAGAACACATCAGGGCGCTCCCGCTCGGCTGCAGCGAGCACATCGCGGTTCAACCGGTTCACCCACGGGCCCACCTGCAGCCGATGCACGAGCTTCCGCAGCATGGGCTGCGCGGGCTCATACCGGTACGCGTTCAGCGGAAAGACGGTATGGCCCAGCCGCTCCAACGCCCATAGCCGGTACTGCGAGGAGTCGTTGGCCGACAACCCTGACGCATAAAGAATCTTCAGCGGACGTCCTGTCTCCCCCGCCACCATCAGCCCTCACGCAAGCCGGCGATCACCTGTTCGGCGTGGATCACTCCCGCCACGCGACTCTCTTCGTCCAGCACCGGCAGGGATCGCAGGTTGTACTTGTCGAAGAGCTCGGCAACCTCATCCTCATCGGCATCCATGCGGCAGCTCACATGCCGGCCCTCCGGCGCAAGGCTGAGCACCGGCGTTTGCGGACTCGCCAACACCAATCGCGACATGGTCACCACCCCTGCCAGATGATCGTCCGCGCTCAGCAGATACACTTCGGTCACCGTATCCGGATCGCCTTCAAACGTCCGCAGCGCCCCGATTGCGTCCGCTACCGTAGCCTCGGCGGCGACATAGAAAAAGTCCGTCGTCATGCGTCCGGCCGCTGAATCCGACGAGAACTCCAATAACTCCTGGACGTCCTGGCGCTCCGCGGGCTCCATCTCTTCAAGGATGGCCTCGGAGTGTTCCTCCGACAGCTCCGCCAGCACATCCGCGGCCGCCCCGGGGTCCATCTCGCCCAGGATATCTGCCGCCTTTTCGGAGTCCATGCCCTGCAGCAATTCCTTCTGCAGCCGCGGCTCGATCTCCTCCAGCGTCTCTGCCGCTGTCTCCTCCGGCAGGCTCGTGAACACGGCTTCCCGCTCGGCCGGCGCCAGGTCCTCCAGGATCTCAGCGATGTCGGAAGGATGAAGCTTGGCCAGCCGTTCCTGCCCAATCTTCAAGCGCACGCGCCGCCCCGGATCGCGCTCGATCAGGTCCACACAGCTCCACGGGATGGCGTTTCCGCTCATCCGCTCGGAGATTCCCAGCAGCGCCATCTGCGGCAGCCCATGCAGCAGACGCCGCGCCGCGCCGCGCACACCCACCTCCACCTCGTCGATGCGCAACCCTGCCGCGTGAACACCGTCCGCGTCCGGCTCCCAGGTCAGGTTCACATCGTTGACGCGCACCACCTTGCGCCCGTCCACATCGATAATCTGCTGATCTAGCAGATCGCGTTCCAGCAGCAGCGCTTGATCCAGCCCATCGACCGGCCCTGGCGCCGCTGCCGTCCGCAGCGCCTCGCCTGCGCGCTGCGGGATGGACACGCCCTGCACGGGGACCACCACTTGCGGCCGCCCAACCCCCTTGCGTAGCAGCAGCGCGGCCACACGCCCCGTGTCGTGGTTCGTCTCCACGGCAAGCTCGACGACCCGGCCCAGGCTCGCGCCTGCGCCATCCAATACCCGCCTGCCCAGCAGCGTCGCCACACTCGTCTTTTCGGCAGAGGTGATCACCTGTCTACCCTAGCGCAACGGTCGGCGCTGCGATTAGCGAAGAAGCGGTTAGCGCTGCGCGTTGGCGAAGAAGCGGTTAGCGCTGCGCGTTGGCGAAGAAGCGGTTAGCGAAGAAGCGGTTAGCGAAGAAGCGGGTGGCGAAGAAGCGGTTGG
>CAXUIF010000121.1:0-9748 GCA_964250995.1 uncultured Acidobacteriaceae bacterium | reverse complement strand
GACGGTCCGGGGCAGCCGGAGCTTCCGCGCAGGCCTGAGCCGGATGCAAGCGCAGCATGGCGCGAAACCCGCAACGGCTCCGTCGATCCCACACAGCCCTATCGGGTGCAACTGGACGAGGGCCGCTCGATGGCTATCTTCTTTTACGACGGCCCGACCTCGCGGGCTATCGCGTTTGAAGGCTTGCTGAACTCGGGCGAAGAGTTCGGCAAGCGCCTTTTGACCAGCTTGCGACCCACGGGGGCCGCCGATAGCCCGAAGGGCAGCAGGGCGCGTCTGGCCCATGTGGCAACCGACGGGGAGAGCTACGGACACCATCACCGGCACGGCGAGATGGCCCTGAGTTACGCCCTGCACTGGATCGAGGAGAACGACCTGGCGCGCGTGACGAACTACGGCGAGTTTCTCGCAAAGTTTCCACCTGCCTGGGAGGCTGAGGTGGTGGAGAACTCGTCCTGGAGCTGCTTCCACGGGGTGGAGCGATGGCGAGCTGATTGTGGGTGCAACGGCGGCAAGCCGGGTTGGAACCAGGCCTGGCGGGGCCCACTGCGTGAGGCGTTGGATCTGTTGCGAGATCGCACGGCGCCGCTTGCTGAGGAGATTGCAGGTCCGCTGCTACGCAATCTGTGGGCTGCCCGCTATGCGTACATCGATGTGGTGCTGGACCGGAGTCGGGGGAACGTGGACCGATTCTTCGGCGAGCATGCAAGGCACGTGCTGACCGCAACAGAACGGGTCACCATGCTGGAACTCATGGAGCTGGAACGTCACACGCAGCTGATGTACACCAGCTGTGGCTGGTTCTTCGATGAGATCTCCGGAATCGAGACTATCCAGATTATCGCCTACGCCGGCAGGGTGCTCCAGCTGGCGGCCAAGTTGTTTGGCCAGGATGGTGTGCTGCTTGAAGCAGACTTCCTGGCGATCTTGCAGGGGGCCAAGAGCAACGTGCCCGAGGTGGTGGACGGTGCAGAGGTGTACCGGCGCTGGGTGAAGGAAGGCCGACTCGACCTGGAACACGTTGCGGCTCACTATGCCATCTCCTCCATGTTCCGTGCCTACCCTGAGACGGGTCAGATCTTCTGCTTCGATGTGGAGCGGAAGACTTATGAAGTTTTGACGAGTGGACCGGGCCGCTTGGGCCTGGGGCGAGCGCTTTTGCGCTCGCAAATCACCGAGGCTGCCGAAGAGGTCTGCTTCGCCGTTCTTCATATGGGAGATCAGAACCTTTCCGCATCGGTGAAGCGGTATGTTCCGTTCGAAGAAGAGGCATGGGCGGCGTTCAAAGAGGATGCCGGGCGGGCGATCCGCAGGGCAAACATCCCTGAGCTTATCCGCTGCATGGACGGCTTTTTCGGCCCTACGACGTATTCGCTCACATCCTTGTTCGCTGATGAGCAGCATTGGATTCTGAAGAGCATTCTGAACCAAACGCTCGAAGAGGTGGAGGACTCGCTGATGCGGATCTATGAAGAGCACGCGACGCTGCTGCACTTTCTGGGGGAGGCGAGTGTGCCTGCGCCGCCAGCCCTGGCACTCACGGCGGGTTTCGCGATTAATGCGAGTCTACGGCGGGCGCTGGAAGCGGATGTTCACGACGCGGCCGAGGTAGCTCGTCTGCTGCGTCGCGCCGAGATGGACCATGTGGTGCTCGACACCGCGACGCTCAGCTACGCAGCGGACGGTCGCATGAAGCGAGCCATGGTTGCTTTGGAGACTGCGATTCCGCGGCAGCAGGCGGCGGTAATGGCAGAGACGCTTGCCATTGCGGAAAGTCTTCGCACTCTGCCCGGGCCGCTGAACCTTTGGCAAGCGCAGAACATCTGGGCAGATCTGCGCCGTCGCCCTGAAAGCCAGTCCTGGAGCCGGCCTTGGCGGGAGAGTTTTGAACGGCTAGGCCGTGCGCTGCGCATTGCCGTAAGTGATTTCGCGGAGACCCGGCGGGTGCTTTGAGTCAGTGCCGTGCGCGGGCTCCTTTCGGGAAGCGCGCCACGCCGTTCAGGCGCACGCTGATCCCCGCACTCAGACCATAGGGGCTAAGGGCTCCATAGGGAAATTTTGGCCAGTGTTGATACTCAAAGTCCGCGGCCCGAACCGTCAGGCGGTCCGTGAGGGCGATGTCAAGTCCCGCACCCGGGGCATAGGTGAGAAAACCGCCATGTGCGTACCCATACGGCAGGGTAATCTCCCCTGCGCCGGCCAGGATTTTGGCGTAAGGAGACCAGCGCTGGGGTCTGGGCCAAAGACCGACTCGTATGCCTCCTAGATAGTTGGTCTCGGTGACTTGTTCATTCGCGTGCCAACGAAGGAAGCGAGCCTCGCCTTCGAACCCCACACGCCAATGTGGATTGACGTCTATGTAGGTGAACGCCCCGCCAATGCGATTGTGTCCGTAGTCGGTCTGGAAGACAGACAGGCCGGCACCGACCGAGACGTAGCTACCGGGGCCTGAGGCTGTGGCGAGGGCTTGTGAAGAGCAGGAGGGCGTCGTGGTAAGCAGCAGAAGAAAAGCCACAGGTGCGAGGAGAAGGAGTTTCACTGGGTCACCACCAGCGTCACGTTCTGTGCTTCGGTTATGTTGGAGCCCTGACCGGTACCGATGACCTTGAAGCTATACGTGCCAGGAGGCGTGCCGCTCATCTGCAAGCCCGAACAGCCGGACAGTCCGGAGGTGCATGCCAGGGTAAGCAGGAGGGCCAGCAGCGCGGGGACAATCCGCCGCCGCCCTTTGCGTCGCAACAAGGTGAGCAGCAGAGCGGCTGGGGAGAAGCAGAACAGAAGGCTGTGACGTTCAAGCGCGGCCGTGGTGCTTGTGCCAGCTCCAAGCGGATTGCCAGTATCAATGATCAGGGAAGCGGTGGCGGTGCCGTTAGCGTTCAGCTTCAGCTGCGAGTGATCGAAGGTGCATGTGGCTGCATAGGGCAGGCCAAGGCAGCCAAGCCCGATGTTGTCCGTGAACCCCTTCACCGACGTCACGGTTACGGCAAGCGTGGTGCGCTGGTGAGAAACGAGCGTGACGTTCGGGATATCGAGGGAAAGGGTGAACTGGGCGGGTTTTCCAGCTGTGATAGCGGTGGCATCGGACTGCGAGGCGCCATAGAACGCATCGCCTGTGTAGCCCGCCGTGACGTGCTGTGTGGGTGTTTCGAAGATCACGGTGATTGTGGCTACGCCGGTGGGATCCACCGCAGCGGCTCCGAGGGTGACCGCACCGCTGGTGAAGTTCACGGTCCCGCTGGGAGGGACAGAGGCTGCCCCTCGTACGACGGCGATCAGAGTAATCTGCTGGGGATTGGCGGGGTCCGTAGCGATGCCCGTGACGGTGGTCGCCGTTGGCCGAACCTGAACGACCTGGTTGTACCCAGCAGACTGGCTGGAGAAGTTATCCCCGTCGCCCACGTAGGTTGCCGTGATGACGTGCGTGCCAGCGGCTAACTGAGCGAGCTTGAGCACGGCATGGCCCGCGCTGTCGAGGCTGGCCGAGCCGAGATCCGTAGAGCCGTCGGTAAACGTGACCATGCCTGTCGCAGGGACCGCGCCTGCGGTGGTGATTGTGGCTGTGAGTTGGATGGGAGCCAGAGTCTGTGCCGGGCTAGCATCGGAGCTCACCGCGAGAGCGGTTGTTTGCTTGACCAAAAGGGCGAGCGGGTTGGAGATGGACGGGCTGGCGTTCCCGTCGCCCGCATAATTAACCTGCAATGTGTGTGCCCCGGGAGAAAGGCTTGCAATCGTGAGCGAGGCATGGCCGCTTCCGTCCAGTTGCCCTGATCCGATCGCGGCACCAGCATCGAAGAAGGTCACCGTCCCGGTCGCGGCCCCACCGTTACTGCTCACGGTCACCTGAAGCGGGAGAGCTACCCCGTACGTGGCGGGGTTCTGGCCTACGGTGAAAGTGGTGATTGTGCTTGCATTCAGCACGACTTGCGTGAGGGCACCCTGGGCGGTAGAGAAGTTTGTATCGCCCTCATAGGTGACCAACACGGCATGCGTTCCTACGCTCAGAACCGTTGTGGGGAAGCTTGCGGCACCCGCCGCGTTCAGTGGCACCGTCGCGAGAAGCGCACCGTCGCTTCGAAACGCCATGAGGCCTGTGGCTGCAGGATTACCGTTGATTTGCGCCGTGAAGGTGATGCTCTGACCGCTGACGGACGGGTTGGCGCTGGAAAGAAGGGACAAGGAGGCGCTTTGTACGACGAGTTCGGGAAGCGTCGCGGAGGTTGATCCAGCGTGATTGCTGTCTCCGGCGTAGACCGCGGTGAGCGAGTGCGTACCCAGGGTTATGCCTGGAGGGGTAAACGTCGCCGTCCCATTTGCGTTCAGGGCGGCTGTGCCGAGCAGCGTCGGCCCGTCGTAGAACGCGACGCCGTTCGTCTGGTTGGGGCTATCGCTTGTGACCGTGGCCATCAAAGTCAGCGGTTGGCGCTGCGTGAGCGGGTTCGCATTGGCACTGAGGGCGGTAGCGGTGCTGGCCTGTTGTACGGTGACAGTCAGTGCGGCAGAGGTTGCGGAAGCGTTGTTGGCGTCCCCGCTATAGGCGGCGGTGAGGAGATGCTGGCCAACGGCAAGGCGCGAGGTGGCGAAGGTGAAGCTGCCGCTGCTTGCTACGGATAGAACACTGATAGGCGTTGAACCATCGGAGAGCGTCAGGGTGCCTGAGGGCGGGACGCCGGGGGCGGACAGAAAGGCTGTGAACTGAGCCGCGGTGCCCGCGTCAACGGCGCCTGGAGGGCCGCTAAGGGTGAGGGTGGGCTGCGCCAGATTTACCGTTTGCTGTAGGCCAGTGGAGGTTGCCGCAAGATAGTTCGCGTCGCCACCATAGACCGCTGTAATGGTGTGCGTGCCCCCCGGCAGTGTTGTCGTCGAGAAGGAGGCGGAACCGTGCGCGTCGAGTGCGACAGTGCCCAGGACGGCCGAGCCCTCCTTGAAGGCGACGCTACCGGTCGGGGTACCGGTGCTGCTGGTCACCAAGGCAGCGAGGTTTACGGGTTGACCCTTCAATGTAGTGGAAGCGGCGGAACTGAGGGCGACCGAGGTTGGTGTTTGCTGCACCGTTTCGGTCAGATTTGTGGAGTTACTTGGGGCATAGTTGGTGCTGCCGCTGAAGTGGGCGGTGATGGAGTGTGCGCCCACGGCCAACGTGGAGACCGCCAGGGTAGCCTCGCCCGATGCGTTCAAAGCGGCGCTACCGAGAAACGTTCCCCGGTCGGAAAAGGCGACGCTACCCGTGAGAGCTCCGTCTGCGGTAGCACCGGGCGATAAAGAGACGATGGCAGAGAAGTGAACCGTTGCGCCGGCGTTTGCTGGATCGACATCTGCGCCCAAGGTCGTAACAGTGCCGATCTGCTGGATGGTCTGCGTGATGGCAGCAGAGGTACTGGAGGCATCGTCGGTGTCCCCGCTGTAGACCGCTGTAAGCGAGTGCGTGCCGGGGGAAAGCGTGTTCAGGGCGAACGCCGCGGAGCCGTTGCTGGCCAAGGGCGTGGAGCCGAGAACGGTCGTTCCGTCGAGAAATCGCACGTTGCCGGTGGGGGCCGGTCCGTTGTTCGCTACGACGTTGGCGGTCAGGGTCACGTTCGCACCCACCGTGGCGTTGTTGTTGCCCGAGCTAAGCACAGTAACGGTGCTTGCCTGATCCACTTCGAGGACCTTGGTGTTGGAGGTGCCAGGGACATTGGCGCCGTCGCCGGAGTAGTGGGCGGAAAGCGTATGGGTACCGACGCTGAACGTTGTGGTGCTCCAGGAGGCGTTGCCGCTCGCATCCAGGGGAACGGTGGCCAGGACGGTTGCGCCGTCATAGAAGGTTGCGGTGCCGGTGGGAGTGCCTGTCGAGTCTGCTGTGCTGAGGGTGAGCGTGACGTTGTTGGTCACGGTTGCCGGGCTGGAAGATACGCCCAAGGCCAGAGCGGCCTGCTGCTTGATGACCTCCTGAAAGACCGGGGACTGGCTTGCGGCGTTGTTGTTATCCCCGGAGTAGTTCCCAGTAAAGCTGTGATTGCCAAGGGAAAGGCTGGGAATCTGGCAGGAGGCGGTTCCATTCGCCCCAAGGAGGACGTTATGGCACCAGGTGGTCGTGCCTTCGACGAAATCGACAGTACCTGTGCGCCCCGTATCAGCGCTGGTGACGGTAGCGGTGAGCGTGACGGGCTGGCCCAGAAGACCTGGATTGGCACTGGAGCTGAGGGCCGTGGTGGTCGGCTCGACGGTCAGGACCTGGCCGTACAGGTCGTCGACTGGAGTGACATTGGGCGCATTGGAGGCCCAGGTGATGGAGCCGTTCACGGTGGCGCCAACGCTTGTGGGTGCGAACTCCACGCCCATATCGCAAAAAACGGAGGGAGAAAGGGAAGCCTGGCCGCAGGTGGTCGTGGCCGTGTCCAGTGAGGCCTGTTGCAGGGCCGGGGCGCTCAAGGTCAGGGGTTGATTGCCTGCGTTCAACATCGTTTCCGGAACGGGCTGAGAGGTCTTCCCCACCTTCATCGTGGGGTAGGGACCGATCGTGAGCAGAGAGCCGTTCACTTCGCGGACCCGGTTGTTGAAGCTGTCCGAAATCCAAAGGTTTCCGCCGGCGTCAAAGAAAAGGCCGTCCGGACCGTGGAGGCGGGCCTGATTATCGGGGCCGCCATCGCCCGCAAAGCGATCGTCGCTGGGGGTGCCGGTGAGGGTGACAATGGTGCCCGGGGCGCCATAGACGAGGCGAACGCAGTTGTTGGAGTTGTCGGCTATGAGCAGGTCACCCGCGGGGTCGAAGACGACCGCGGCGGGGCCTTGCAGCTCTGCCTGCGTGGCGCTGCTTCCGTCTCCGGAGTAACCCGGCGTGCCGTTGCCGGCAATCGTGCTGATCGTTCCACCCACGGTGACGAGGCGCACACGATTGTTGCTCAGATCGGCGATTGCGATGGCACCGTCCTGGCGTATGGCCACGCCGGAGGGGTCGTTCAGCTGGGCACTGGTGGCTGTGACACCGTCGCCGTTGAAGCCGGGCGTGCCCGTGCCCGCGATCGTCTGGATCTTTCCGTCGCTGGCAGTGAGGACGCGAACCGCCGCGTTTGCGGTATCGGCGATGACCAGGTCTCCGTCAGGGGCCAGGGCGATTGCTTGCGGGGACCTGAGGGTGGCGCTGGTGGCGAGGCCACCGTCCCCTGTATAGCCGGAGGTACCGGGCGTGCCCGCAACGGTGGTAATGACCCCCGAGAGGGCGTCTACGCGACGGATCGTGTTGTTTCCCGTATCCGCGATGTAGAGGTTGCCGGCCCCATCGAGGGCGATGCCGGAAGGCGTTGTGATCTCGGCGGAAGTGGCGGGTCCGCCATCGCCTGTGCTGCCTGCGTAGCCGTTGCCGGCGATCGTCGTGATGTTCTGGGTAGCCGCGTCCACCTTGCGGATGCGGTTGTTGATGGAGTCAGCGAGGTAGAGATTGCCCGCCGCGTCAACGGCCAGACCGGAAGGAAGATAGATCGAGGTCTGGGTGGCGGGGACGCCGTCGGTCTGGTAATAGTGGTTGCCGTCACCCACGACCGTGCTGATCTGGCCGGGGATGAGCACGGGTAGACTGCCCTGGCCGAGCCCACTCAGGAGGGTGCTTGCAAGTAGTTGGCCACTGGAGGTCTTCAGTTGCATCGCGCCGTGCCGCATGCCCGGATAGCGAGGAGAGAAGGTCGCGCTGACGGTGCAGCTTTGCCCCGCGGACAGGCTAGGGCTGGAGCCGCAGGTACCGGCGCCGGTGATGGTGAATTCGGCCAGACTGAGCGTGCTAACGCCTTCTGTGAGGGCGATTGGGGCTGTCGCCGTACCGGCCGCCTTTGCGGTGAGCGTGATGAGCGTGGGCGCGCTCGTAGATCCTACCGATGTTGCGGGAAAGGTAGTTTGGCTCGGGCTAAAGGTGCCTGCATGCGCTTCGCTGCTGAGCCCCAGGAGGGAGAGGAGGGCCAGCAGGGCCCAAAGAGTCCACCCGGCCCAGTGACCCTGTTGCGGATAGGGGTTCTTCACGTATCTGTCGGTTTTGTTCGCGGTCCTGCTTGTCACACGATCTCCCCGCGTCCCGCACGCAAGGTGATCAGGGACGCTTTCGGGGTTATCGGCTGATTAGGGGCAAAACTTGAGCGTCGGTGCGAGGAAAGTTATGGCTTCAGGCGAAATACGGGAGAATCGCGCATGCAACGAAAGTGGTAAGGACCCGAAAGCTGCCCGGTGGTGGATGCGCGGCATCGAAGCGCAGGTGTTGTCCGCTCGCACGGTGGTTCAGGAAGGACTCAGGTTGCCGGCGGAAGAGGTTCTTCGGCGGCTGGCCGCTCCGGCAGGAAGCGCGATGCCGCTCCCGCGCGTGCTGGTGGTGCTGGCCCACCCGGATGATGAGGTGCTGGCGTTAGGGGCGCGCCTGGAGCGGATGAAGGCTTCGCGCCTGCTGACCGTCACAGATGGAGCACCGGCCGATGGCGCCGATGCGCACGCGCATGGGTTCGGCTCGGTCCAGGCATACCGGGACGCGCGGCGACAGGAGTTGCTGGCGGCGTTGGCGGACGCGGGTTTAGCGCCCGAAGCCGCGCCCGAGTGCTCGTGGCAGGTGCCGGATCAGACAGCGTGTCTGCATTTGGTCCACTTGTCTCGCGCGGTTGCGACGGAGATCGAAGCGTTTGGACCCGAGGCGGTGATGACGCACCCGTATGAGGGAGGCCATCCCGATCACGACGCATGCGCGTTTGTGGTGAGCGCGGCTGTGGAGCTGGCGAAGAGGAAAAGGCCGGGCTGGCCGGGGGCCTACGTTGCGGAAGCGCCGTTCTACCATGCGGGTGAGGGTGGGGCCATGCGGACCGGAAGTTTTCTGGGCGAGCCCGCAACCGCCCTCCAGATAGTGTGCGAGTTGACGGCAATGGAGCGGAAGCGGAAACGGATGCGATTGGGATGTTTCGCCAGCCAGGCGGAGACGCTGGAGCAGTTCGGCGTGGAGCGGGAGAGTTTTCGCGTGGCACCCCGGTATGACTTCTCGCAACGACCGCATGCGGGAACCTTGCTATACGAGCGGTTTCCGTGGGGGATGCGAAGCGATCGGTTCTGCTCGCTCGCGAGGGAGGCCTGGACGGAGTTGTTCGGCGCTGATGGGCGTGGTGCCTTTCCCTCCGGTGAGAGCTCGGCAGCATGAGTCTTCAGGCGCAGCCGGGCAGCGAAGTTTCCTTGCCGGGAGACCGCAGGCCCATTGTGTTGAGCGTGGCGTTTCCGTATGCGGCGATGGGGCCGAAGGCGGTGGGCGGCGCGGAGGTGGTGTGTTCGCAGGTCGAGGCCGCGTTGCCTTCCCTAGGGTTTCGTTCCGTGGTGGTAGCGCACGCTGCGTCGTTGCCCCAGGGTCAGCTGTACCCGACGCAGGTGCCATCAGGAAGGATCACGGACGAGGTGCGGGCTGTGGTGGAGGCCAGGCACCAGGCCAATCTCGACAGCGCGCTGCGGGAGCATGCTGTGTCGCTGGTTCACATGCACGGATTGGACTTTTTTCGTTACCAGATTCCCTCCGATTTTCCGGTGCTGGTGACGTTACATTTGCCACCGGCGTGGTACCCGGAGTCGATCTGGAGTTTGCCAGGGAACTACCTTCTGGTGTGTGTTTCCGAGCACCAGCGACGTGCCTGCCCCACGTTCGCGCAAGATCGGATTGCTGTCCTTGAGAACGGGGTGCCCCTGCCGGACGCAGCCACGCTGCGCGCGGAAGGGCGCTATGCGCTGATGCTGGCGCGCATCTGTCCGGAGAAGAATGTACACG
>CAXUIF010000120.1:3264-9781 GCA_964250995.1 uncultured Acidobacteriaceae bacterium | reverse complement strand
GTCGCCAGCGCCATGCCAGCACCACCGCAAAGAGCGCATAAAACGCCATCTCGAAGTTCAGCGTCCAGCCCACCACCACCACAGGCTCTAAGCGACCATCCGCGCTGACGCTGGGCAGAAACAGATACGACATCACAATGTGTTGCCAGCTGCCCAGGGTGCTCATCCCCAGCGCGGGCACGAGCCATAACACCAGCACTTTAGCCGTGGTCACAATCCAGTACATCGGCACGATGCGCTCCAGACGCCGCGCTAGAAAGGTACGCGCCGGATGGAGGGCCGTCCGCAGCGGCGCCGCGGCGACCGTCATCACAAAGCCGCTGATGACAAAGAAAATATCGACCCCGGAGCTGCCCGCAATCCAGTTTGGAATGGGCAGCCGGTCGCGCTCCCACAGCATAATGGTCGCGTGGTGCGCCACGACCATCAACGCCGCCAGTGCCCGCAGGATTTGGATCAGACGGTACGTGGGACGCGAGGCTGTCGGTCCGGCCTGCAGCCCCGGCTCCCAGGGTGCCGGCTCGCCGCCGAGTGCCACCGAACGCACGGCCTCCACAACGCCTTTCGCCTCGTTACGCAACGCCGATAACGGAACACAACTCCCGCACGGCTTCGGCGCTCTTGTTCAACGCCGCCTGCTCTTCCGCGGTCAGCTTGATTTCGATGATCTGTTCCAACCCCTTCGCCCCCAACTTGCACGGCACGCCCACAAACAGCCCGTCGATCCCGTACTCGCCTTGCAGGTACGCCGCACAGGGCAGAATCTTCTTCTTATCTTTCAGAATGGCCTCGACCATCTCCACCGCCGCGGCCGAGGGCGCATAGTACGCCGAGCCCGTCTTCAGGTGCTTCACAATCTCGGCGCCCCCATTGGCCGTCCGCGTCTCCAACTCCTTCAATCGCGCCGGCTCAATCAGCTCGGTCACCGGGATCCCCGCCATCGTCGAATACCGCGACAACGGCACCATCGTATCCCCATGCCCACCCAGCACAAACGCCGTCACGTTCTCGACCGACACCTTCAACTCCTCAGCCAGAAACGTCCGGAACCGCGCCGAATCCAGCACCCCGGCCATCCCAATCACCCGCTCCCGCGGCAGGCCCGCCTTTTTGAAGGCCGTCTGCGCCATCGCATCCAGCGGGTTCGACACGATGATCAGGATGGCCTGCGGCGACGCCTCGACAGCCTTGCCCACCACCTCGCTCATGATCTTGAAGTTCGTGTTCAGCAGATCGTCCCGGCTCATCCCCGGCTTACGCGCAATTCCCGCCGTGATGACCACAATGTCCGAGCCCTTCGTATCCGCGTAATCATTGGTGCCAAGGATGGAGCAGTCCCGCTTCTCGATCGGCATCGCCTGCAGCAGGTCCAATCCCTTGCCCTGCGGCACGCCCTCCACCACATCGATCAGCACCACATCCGCAAGCTCCTTGCTCGCAATCCAGTGAGCCGCCGTAGCGCCCACATTCCCCGCACCCACAATCGTTACCTTTTTCCGCATTGCCTCTCCACGTCCAAGTCTGGGAAAGCTAATCATATCGCCGTTGACGGCTTGCCTGAAGGCTGCCCGTGCCTCGTCCCGGGAAGCAACGGCACTCAGCCGGACCAGCCGTGACAGGATTCCCCCCTCGCCGCGCCCATGGGAGGTCATCAGGCGCTGGAGGTCTTGGCCGCTTTGAAAGCCGTCCACCAGTCGTCTGTCCTCGTCTGCGCTCCACGGTTACCTGCCCGCGCAGGCTCATCGCGCTTCGGCACTTTGGTCCGCGGCCCTCCCCGGAGCTCCTCCAACGCAAACACCAGTGATCGCTTAACCTCCTGATAGGCGAGGACACCGGGTCCTGGCAGCGTCTGTCCCGTCCTGGGATCGACGCCGTGAATCAGAGCCAGCAGTTGCTCTTCAGCTTCGGCTCTCCGCGCAGAAAACGCCTCCTCCGACAACTCCCGGGCCACTTTCGCTCGCATCTCGGTTCAGCCCTCGGGCAGCTTACGCGCAGCAACCCCCGGCAAGCAATCACCCAAACGTGAGGGTGTAACCTAGTCAGCATACTGGTCAGGAGACTCTGATGGGGACATGGCAACTTCAGGATGCGAAGGCGCACTTCAGTGAGGTGATTGAGTCAGCGGTGAAGGACGGTCCCCAGATCATTACCAAGCGCGGCGTCAAGACGGCGGTCATCGTCCCCTTCGCAGATTGGGAGCGCTCACAGTCACCTCGTCGCTCTCTGCTCGAGGTTCTGCAATCTGGCCCTCAATTCGACCTACAGATCCCTTCGCGGGGAGGACTTAGAAGGCGAGAGCCGGTCGATCTTTGACGTTCCTGCTCGACACCAACGTAATCTCCGAACTGCGCAAACAGCGGCCCCATGAAGGCGTCCTTCACTGGTTTGCTGCATATCCAGAGACAGCCTTCGCCCTGCCCGCAATCGCAATCTACGAGATCCAGGCGGGCGCGGAGATCACCCGCCGCCAGAACCCCGGAAAGGCACTCGAGATTGAGCGGTGGCTCGAAGCCCTCATGCATGAGACAGCCCTCATCTCTCTCGATGGGCGCGCCGCCCGGGAAGCCGCACGCCTAATGCAGGGCAGATCCAAAGCCGTCATCGAAGATGCCCTGATCGCCGCCATTGCTCGTGTAAACGGACTGATAGTTGCGACGCGCAACACACGCGACTTCCAGGGCTTGCAGGTTCCTCTTATCGACCCGTTTACGTATGGGAAGGCCTGACTTCCCCCGCGCGCCACGGAGACGACCTCAATTCCAGCGGACACCGGCCTTAGCCGGACGAGTTGCGCTACCACTCAGCCCGGCGCTCGGCCAATCTCAACACGAATCCCGTTGCCACCCTAGAACTGCCCCCACAGCAGCTGGTTATACACATCATGGTGGAACTGGATCTCCGCCGTCTTCACGATGGTGCCCAGCAGCCGCGCGCACCGATCCGCCGACGCCTGTTTCAGGTCCGCATAACGTCCCTTCACATCTGCGCCCAACAACTCCGTGGTCCACGCGGCACTCCGAAAGTCCTCCAGCGCCGTGTAGATGTTGTCGGGCAGGTACCGCTCCGCCTGTCGCAGGTTCGCCATGTCCGACTTCTTTCCGGTCAGCCCGGTCTTGAAAATCGAATGCAGCACCATGTATGGATTTGCGTCCGGACCTACGGACCGCACCTCCACGCGCGCCGACTTCTCGTTGCCGATCGGAATCCGCACCATCGACCCACGATCCGTCGCCGAAGCCTTGATCTGGTTCGGCGCCTCAAAGTGCGGGTCCAGTCGCCGGTAGGCGTTCACGCTCGCGTTCAGCAACAGGCAAAGATCGTTGCCCGCGGTCAGGATTCTGTCCACGAACTCCCAGCCGAACGTGCTGATCTTTTCCTCGCCCTTCGGATCCCACATCAGGTTCTTGCCACTTTTCGTGACCGACACGTTGGTGTGCATGCCCGAGCCGTTCACGCCCGTCACCGGCTTGGGCAGAAAACTCGCTGTCATGCCCATCTGCGTGGCCACCTGCCGGCAGATCAGCTTGTACAGCTGAATCTGGTCGGCCGCGGCAACCGCGTCGCCATAGGTGTAGTTGATCTCGAACTGCGAAGGCGCCACCTCCGGGTGGTCCTTCTCGTTTTCGAAGCCCATCGCGCGCTGCACCTCGGCGCTCAGATCGATGAAGTCCCGCAGCGGATCCCCGGGCAGCGCATGGTAGTAGCCGCCCTGATTGGTGTACTCGAACTTGCCGGTTTCAATGAACTGCCGCTCGGCATTCACACCGTCGAAGAGAAATCCCTCAATCTCGTTCGCCGCGTTCAGCGTGTAGCCGTTCGTCTTGAATTGCTCCTGCGCAAAGGTCTTCAACAAGCCACGCACGTCGCCGCTGTAAGGCGTGCCGTTCTTGTCGATCACCTCGCCGAACACCAGACATTTGCCCGCCCCGAATACGTCCGCCGGCGTCCAGTAAAACGCGCTCCAGTCCAGCCCCAGCCGCAGGTCGCTCTCCCGCTGCGCCGTGAACCCGCGAATCGACGACCCATCGAACGTCAGGTTGTCATAGCTCTTCACCAGAAATTTCTTGTCGTAATCCAGCATGTGCAGGCGGCCTTCGAGGTCAGAAAAGACCACCGTCACCGCCTTCACGCCCTTGGTGTCGGCCAGGTACTTCAGCCGCTCTTCCTGGAGCTTGCCCGGGTCCACACGCTTCTTTCGTTGGTCCTTAGCCTGAAGGTTCTTCTCCTCCAGCTCCTCATACGACAACTCCAGAAAATCCCGGTATTCGCTCGACATGACACTCCCTAAGCTCGGCAGCTACCCTGCCGCGTGAAAGATGGTGAACCTGCGCGCTACCAAAACGGGGGTGGGCGAAAAAGACTCCCATGTAAAAAGTAGCAGAATCTTCGCGCAAGCCCCCTTCCCGAAATCCATCCTTACGGTTTCCCTACACCTTTCATCGCGCTCGGCTCGAGTCTTTGGCGAAGGCCCGTACCGAAACTCGTCATGGTACGCTTAGTCATCTTGGGGTGACTATGGCGAACCGGTCTGTTGCACGTGTACCCACCACATCAGCGGCCCGGAACGGCGCATCCTTCTCCATCGCCGACGCAAAGGCGCACTTTTCGGAAGTGGTCTCGACGGTAGAACAGCGTCGTCAACCAGTCATCATTCTGCGTCGCGGTCGCCCTATTGCCCAGATCGTCCCCATGCAGCAGCAGGCCTCTTCCCTGTACGGCTCCATGCGCGGTACGGTAGTCGAGGTCGGCGACATCGTCGGCCCTACCGGCGGAGAATGGTCCGTTGGCGAGGAGTAATCCGGACGGGCTGCTTCTCGACACGCACATCTGGCTTCGGTACCTCGGCATCTCGGGGCATCTACGCCCGTCGGCTTTGCCCCTTCTGCAAACGGCCGAGGCAGCGGGAAACCTTTTTCTTTCTGTCTATTCCATCTGGGAAACTGCCATGCTCGTGCACGCTGGCAGGCTTACCTTGAACAGCAGCATTCACCTGTGGACACAACAGGCACTTGCCCAACCCGGCTTCAGCCTGCTCGCCTTCACACCAGAGATCGCCATCGAGTCCGTGAACCTGCCCGAGCCTGTCCACAAAGACCCAGCGGACCGTATTCTGATCGCGACCGCTCGAGTAGAGCACCTCACGCTTGTCACCCGCGATAAGCAGATCCTTGCCTTCGCGACCCGCCACCACCTCCCGCATTTGATTGCTTGAAGACCTCCCATGCCCAAATCCACCCGCGTCGCTCTCATCCAGATGTCTTGCGTCCCTTCCCCGGAGGCCAACCTCGCCAAGGCCCTTGCCCGCGTGCGCGAGGCTGCCGCAGCCGGTGCCCGGCTTATCTGCCTGCCCGAGCTCTTTCGCGCGCAGTACTTCTGCCAGCGCGAAGACCACGCCCTCTTCGACCTCGCCGAAGCCATCCCCGGCCCTTCCACCGCCGCCCTCGCCCAGGTCGTCCGCGAGCACCAACTCGTTCTTATCGCCTCCCTCTTCGAGCGCCGCGCGCCCGGCCTCTACCACAACACCGCCGCCATCCTCGACTACGCCTCCCCCAGGCCCGACCACGTCGCCGCCGTCTATCGCAAAATGCACATCCCCGACGACCCCCTCTTCTACGAAAAGTTCTACTTCACCCCCGGCGACCTCGGCTTCTCCGCACTTTCTACATCGGCAGGAAACGTAGGAACTTTAATTTGCTGGGACCAGTGGTACCCCGAGGCCGCCCGCCTCACCGCGCTCAAGGGCGCCGAAACCCTCTTCTACCCCACCGCCATCGGCTGGCACCCCGCCGAAAAAGCCGAGTTTGGCCAGGCCCAGTACGACGCCTGGCAGATCATCCAGCGCAGCCACGCCATCGCCAACGGCGTCTTCGTCTGCGCCGTCAACCGCGTCGGCCACGAGCTCGGCGACGTCCTCCTCGATGGCAAACTCAACCGCGTCCCCCCCACCGCCAACGAGGTTGTGGGCCAAATGCCTAACCAACTCGGCGACTACACCGTCGGCCCCAACCCCGGCCTCGAGTTCTGGGGCGGCAGCTTCATCGCCGACCCCTTCGGCCGCATCCTCGCGCAAGCCTCGCACGACGGGGAAGAGATCCTCTACGCCGACCTCGACCCCAGTCTCGTAGAAGCCACCCGCCAACACTGGCCCTTCCTCCGCGACCGCCGCATCGACGCCTACGCCGGCCTCACCAGCCGCTTCCTCGACTAGCCCTCCCAAGCACCCGTCTCAGGGCACCCCCACCCGAAACGGCGGGAGCTTCACCTCCCCCACGCACGACGCATCCCCCTTCTGCGCCGTAGACACAAACCGCGCCACCACCCCATCCACACACGGCGACCCCGTGCCATGGGTTCCACTTTCGATCACCACTACCTGACTCCGCGTCAGTTCCTTCGCCGCGGCTTGGGCAGAGTCTGGCGGTGTAGCCGGATCCAAGGCCCCCGCTATCAAGAGCGCGGGCACATCGGACCGCACTGCCCCATGAAAATCATCCGGGACACTCCCTTGCTGCCACTC
>CAXUIF010000120.1:0-3227 GCA_964250995.1 uncultured Acidobacteriaceae bacterium | reverse complement strand
ACATAGTACGGAGTAGCTCAGCGCCCGGTTGATCTGTTTGTCCACCGCCCCCCGCACCTGCGCCGCCACTGACGCATACACCGTCCAGTCCCCCTCATACGCCTTGTGCAGCATGTACGGGAATTGACTGATCGCCTGCGGAAAGTACAAGATCGGCCGGAGGTCTTCCAGAAACACCCCACGCGAGATCGTCACCGTCTGCTTGCCACCCACCGCCGGCAGTTCCACTGTCACCGGGCGTTTCTCCAACCGCTCCAACACCGCGGCAAACTCCTTTCCCAACTCCGGATAGGCCCTGCTGCAAGCCGCATCCGTCGCACATCGCGCAAGGATCTGATCCACCGACCCCTGCACCGCCCGTGAGAACGACAGCGGAATCCGGTACTCCGGCGGCACCACACCCTCCAACCCAATCGTCCGCACGTGCGCTGCATGCCGTCTCAAATACACCAGCGCCGCCCGCGTGCCGTACGAGGTTCCAAACACATCCACCTTGTCGTACCCCAGCGCCGCCCGCACCTCATCCAGATCATCCGCAAAGATCGACGTCGTGTATTGCGTCAGGTCCGCCGTGTCCCCCAGCTTCGACCGGCACGCCCGCAGCCGCTCGACAGGCGTCTCCTCCCCGATGATCTGTTGCAGACTGTGCGGATCCCGCAGCTCACACAAGAGCGGCGCAGATCCTCCCGTACCTCGCTGATCCACCAACACCACATCCCGTTCCTTGCGAATCGCGGTGGTATATCCCGTCAGCGGATACGACTCCACCGCGCTCTGTCCCGGTCCGCCCGCCAGGGGCAAGAACGCATCCGCCGCCGCCTGTTCCGAGAAAGACGGCAGCACCATCACCCGCAGCGCCAGCTTGCGTCCGCTCCTCAGCTCACGGTTCTCCCACACAGCAACCGTCCCGCACAGCCCCTCGGTGTTGCCATCCATCGTTCGGCAAGGCACCAACGGCACCTGCCCTATCGTTCGCGGCTTTACCGTGAAGTCGGCAATCGCCACCCCTGGACGCCGCAACGTCAGCGGAAGGTTTGCCGCTCCCTGCTGCCACGTTCCGCTCAACGCGTCACCCGCCCCACTCAGCTTCGCGTCATACACCGCACCAATCGCCTTCAACTCGGCATGCAGCGCGCCCGCAGCAAACGTCACCACATCCAGCGGCAAAGTCACATTGCCCTGATCGGGCGCTGTCAAGTTTCCGCTCAACCCGCCACCCGGCCCAGCCGCAAAGGTCAGCACCAGGTGCTGGGAACCGATCGCGCCGCGCCACTCCCCCGTAATCGTCCCCGGACCCACCGCCGGCGGCTTTGTCTGCCCCAGTGCTATCCTCTGCATCCAGGGTGAGCCAAGCACCCACACCGCAAACACCAACCGGATCAACGTTTTCAAAACAAGACCTCCCCAACTCGTACCCATCGAGTGCTCTCCATCCGCTGTTGTCGGTATGTGCTTCTGCTGCTTTGGAACCCTGTACCGCTTAGCGACCCATTCGTGCGAAATGCAACAGCGCCGCCATGCCCAACAAATAGCCCGCGCCCACATAGCTCACCGTATGCGCCAGGTTCAGCGAGTACCCCCGCATCCCCTTCACAATCGGCAGCGGCGCCGCGGGCTCGAAACATAGAGGCCACCGCGCCCTTTGCCCCGCGCCCATCAGATCGGGCATCTGCACCGGCCGGGCACGCACCTGCACCTCCGCAATCCGCTTCCGCAAGACCTCCACCCAAATCGATCCGGCAACACACAGCCCCAGCCACGTCCACAGCCACGCCTTCGTCAGCAGGGCAAACCACATCGCAGGAACACTCAGCAAAATTGGCCAGAAACAGATCCCGGCCGTAGACACAATCCGGTTCCAGTCACACATCCGCAGGTAGTACGAGCGCAACACCTCCTGCGCTCGCAGATGTTCCTCTGTCTGCGCCACCGGCACGGGGCTCCGCCACCCCACAATCACTTGCTTCACAAACAACACGCCAAGCTGCAGGTACAGGTAGAACACTGGAACCCAGAACACCTGCCGTACCGTATGCGCGCCCACCGATCGCCGGTACACAGACAGCAGCGCCACAAACGCCAGCACAGTCGCGACTCCCATTGCCCACTCCAGCCCGGTGTTGGTGAAATCCCGCAACCGCCGTGGCGTCAGCGATACGCCGACCGCCCCCGCTGGCCGCGCCTCGTCCAGTACGGTGAAGCTCCTTGCACGCCGCTCCGCTGCCGCCACGTTCAGCAGGTGATTGCCATGTATGAGCGCCACCTGCGCCACCATCAACCACAGCAGCAGGTCCGTCCTTCGTAGCGCGACCGCTGCGGCCACCACCGGAAGATCCAGCAGAAACGGCCACGCCATGCGCACACGGTACCGCCGCAATATGCCTGCGCCCGGCCCCGCATAGAACCCAGGCTGCACCGGAACATTGAAAAACCAACCATTACCGCGCAAAAATGGCTGCTTTCTCCGCCGAACGACTCCACGCACCCGGCTCACCCAAAACAGCACATAGCAGACCACCGTATATTGCCCCACCAAGTGCGGCATGTTCGTCGCGCCCATCACCGATTCCCCTTTCCCGCCATCTCCAGCTCCCGCGTCACCACGTCAAGGATCCTGTCGTTTGTCCACCCTGCCAGCAAGAACTGCGTCAACACCGTCCGCAGCGGCGTCACCAACTCCCGCTGCGTCTTTGCCGACGAGTGCAGCGCTGCCACCACCGTCCCCGACCCATGCCTCACCTCCAGCAAACCGTCCGCCTGCAGCTCCCGGTAGGCTGTCGCAATCGTGTTCAGGTTCACCCCCAGATCCGCAGCCAACTGCCGAACTGGCGGCAACCTCGTACCTTCCGCCAGCTCCCCGCGGGCGATCAACTCCCGTATACCGTCAGCGACCTGCTGGTAGATTGGCCGGGGGTCGGCGGTTTGGATCGTTAACATCATTGTCTTGTGTATACATACTCCATACACTTAGCGCAAGAGAATTCCGTCCTGCTTGAACAGCCCGGCATCCAAACCGATCAGCCATGCTCCTACCCGCAGCCCTGCTCGCCAACCTGCTCTTTGCTCAGGCCTCCACGGCCACGGCTAGCCAGCCCTCCGATCTCACGCTGCCCCCCGAGACCGCCCATCTGCTCACCATCCTGGAAGGCCGCGGCGTCCAGATCTATACCTGTACCGCCCAGCCCACCTGCTATGCCTGGCTCTTCAAGGCGCCTGAGGCCCAGCTG
>CAXUIF010000119.1:0-10074 GCA_964250995.1 uncultured Acidobacteriaceae bacterium | reverse complement strand
CGTCCTGTCCATACGCCCCCACGTTCTGCACGGGCGTTGCCCCCACGCTACCCGGGATCCCGGCGAGGCACTCTACCCCCGCACATCCCGCCCCGGTGGCTGCATCCACAAAGCCATCCCAGGACTCCCCTGCCGCCACATCGAACCGGTCCCCGTCGCGCTCAACTCCGCGCAGACCCAACCGCACCACCAACCCGTCAAAGCCGGTGTCGGCGACCAGCAGGTTGCTCCCGCCCCCCACAACCTCCACCGGAAGGCCGCGCTCAGCCGCCCACCGGAACGCCGCAACGACGTCCGCTTCGCTGTCGGCCTCCACGAAATACCGCGCCGGCCCGCCCACGCGAAAGGTGGTCAACGGCGCCAGCCACACCTGTTCCTGAACCATCACACATCGAGCCTACCGCAGCTGCCTCGACCTATTCGCTCTCTCCATGCCCTGTTCGCCTCACTCTACCCCGCATCCGTCAGCTCACCAGTACAATCAAAGGGCAAGCAGTTTTGCTCCAAAGGAGACCCAATGTACCCAGAGCTGATGGTGATCCCGATGCGCGAAGAACTTACCCGCGCCGGCATCGAGGAAGCCCGCACCGCCGCTGACGTCGATACCGCCGTCGCCCAACCCGGCACCACCATGGTCGTTGTCAACAGCATCTGCGGTTGCGCGGCCGGCAAGATGCGCCCTGGTGTTCGCCTCGCCCTGCAGCACGGCGCCAAGCCAGACCATGCGGTCACCGTCTTCGCCGGCCAGGACCGCGAAGCAACGGACCGCGCCCGCTCGTATTTCGGCGGCCATCCGCCCACCTCGCCCGCCATCGCCCTGCTCCGCGATGGCCAACTGGTTTACCTGATGCAGCGTTCGGCGATCGAAACCTCGACAGCCCCGGCCATCGCGCAAGAGCTGGCGCGTGCCTTCGACGCGTACTGCGCCAAGTCAGCGGTCTAGCCTCAAGGGCAGCAGTTCCCAAAATGGCACAGCAGGGCGGAGCCAATCCGCCCTGTTCCATTTTGGAATTCGAGTTTTCTTCGCCCCCTCAACCTTTCCCGTTTGTTCGCCGATAAGGGCTGTGTATGACACAGCCTCAGCCCATCTCGCTCCCGTCCCGCACCCGCTCCAACGTCTCGTCCAGCGCAGAACTCGCGCTGACCCTCCTGGGTCCGAGCGCCGCCATGGCCCAGTTGTGGGCGCAGATCCGGCGCCTTGCACCCCACGTCCGCACCGTGCTGCTTACCGGCGCACCCGATTGTGGACAGGAGGCTGTAGCCCGGCTGCTCCTGGACCTTTCGCCCGGCAATCACCGTGGCTTTCTTCAGCTGACCGCTGCGGAAGCTGAGACACGGCTCCTTCGTACAGCCGGCCTCAACTCTCTGCCCACTGACGTTTTCCTCTACCTGCCGGACATCCATCGGTTCTCGCTGGCCGCACAAGACGCGCTGCTGCGCCTGATGCGTATGCGGCGCTCACGCCCGTTCACCGTGGTGGCGGCCTCGCCCGAGGACCTGCGCTCGCTCGTCGATCTCGGCCGCTTCACCCCGGAACTTGCGGACACCTTGAGCTCCGTGCGCCTGGCCGTTCCCTGCCTGAAACAACGGCAGGAGGACATCCCCATGCTGCTCAGTCATATGCTGTCGGCCCGCGGTCTGGAGACGGGCCGTCCGGCGCCACAGCCCACCGACGAGTTCCTCCGCGCCGCCATGCAACACGCCTGGCCCGGGAACCTTCGCGAACTTTCCCGCACCGTGGCCTGCCTGACTTCCGGTAGTCAGCACGACGGCCTCCGCGCGGCCGATCTGCACGGCGCCCTTGCTCTGCAGGTTCCCGTGCTTACCCCGGAACCGGTTGCGGCGCGCCTGGTCTCCCTCGATACGGTGGTGCAGGAGCATATCTCCGCCGTTCTTCGCGCCTGCCGCGGAAACAAGCTTCGTGCCGCGGAGGTCCTCGGGATCAGCCGTTCCACGCTCTACCGCATGCTGGACGCAGCTGCTGCCCACAACACCCCCTTGTCGATCGCCAGCTGAGAGGCGCGCGGGGTGCTACGCTGGCCGCATGTCCTCTTCGGCGGCCCCAGATCCGACGGCTGCGCCCCTGGCCACGCCTCCCCCCAGCGAAACGGAGCACCGCATCGCGGGCAAGCTGGCCGTCCTGGGCGCAGGCAAAATGGGCGGTATCCTGATCGGCGCCTTTGTCCGCACGGGTCTGTTCCATGCAGACCAGATCATGGCTACAGTCGCCCACGCCGATCGCGTTTCTGCTCTGCAGACCCGTTTAGGGGTACGTTGCGCGACCGACAACGTCGCCGCGGCGGCTGGCGCTGAGCTCATCCTGCTTGCGGTCAAGCCCACGCAGGTGGCCGATCTGGTGCGCGCCATCCGGCCCGTCCTTACGCCGCAAACCGTCTTGATCTCTATTGCTGCGTCGGTGACCACCGCGGCCATCGAGGCCGTCGCTGGCGAGGGCACGCCGGTGATCCGCGCCATGCCCAATACCCCCGCCACGCTCGGTGCAGGCATGACGGCGCTCGTGCGCGGCCGTTTTGCCACGCCCGCGCAAATGGCGGCAGCCGAACAGATGTTCCACACGGTTGGCCGTACGGTCACGGTCGATGAGAAGCATATGGACGCCGTTACGGGCCTTTCCGGCTCCGGCCCTGCGTTCATCTACATCATTCTCGAGGCGCTCGCGGAAGCCGGCGTCAACGTCGGGCTGCCGCGCGACATCGCCACGGTGCTCGCCGCGCAGACCGCCTACGGGGCAGCCCGCATGGTGCTCGAAACCGGGGCCCATCCCGCGCTGCTCAAAGATGAGGTCACCACTCCGGCCGGCTGCACGGTCGACGGCATTCTGGAGCTTGAAGAAGGCGGCCTTCGCGTCACGCTCATCAAAGCCGTCAAGCGTGCCACCGAGCGCGCCCGCGTCCTGGCCGCCGGCTGATGCGCTTCCCCCCAACCACAGTGTAGGGCCGCCTTGTGATCCGGCGCAGGTCCTTGGTGCGAACTCTCCGCCCAGCGAAGGCGCTACGGTCCTCCCGCCTGGGTCCGGAGCACGAAGGCGTAAACTACCGCTATGCGTCGCGCCCTCGCCTTTCTTCGCACCGGTCGAGGCCTTTCTCCCTACGCTGCTCTCACCCTAGCCTGGATGATCCTTGTCATCCTGGAGGGCGCGGTGGTTCGCGCCACAGGATCCGGCGCGGGATGCGGCGACCACTGGCCTCTCTGCAACGGACAGATCCTGCCGCACCACCCACGGCTCGCCACCGTCATTGAATTCACGCACCGCTCGATGACCGGTCTGTGCACCTCGCTCACACTCGGCCTAATCGGCTGGACCTTTCTCGCGCATCCAGCCGGCGCACGCGTTCGCAAAGCCGTCGTCTGGTCCGGCCTGCTTCTGCTCACCGAGGCCCTGCTCGGTGCTTTGCTCGTGCTGGGCGGTTTCGTTGAACACAACAGCTCCAACCTGCGGGTCGTCGTGCAGGGCGTTCATTTCACGAACACCCTTCTTCTGCTCGCGGCCCTTTCCCTGGCCTGGTGGTGGCAGCGGCCGCGTCCAGCGTTTGCGCGCGCCTCTGCCACGGCAAGGCCCCTTGCCGCGGTCGCCCTTGCCGGCGTTCTTCTCAGCGGTGCCACGGGCTCGGTAGCGGCGTTGGCCGACACGCTTTTTCCCGCTCCCAGTCTCCACGCCGCGCTACTAGCTGACTTCTCTGCCGGCTCCCCGCTGCTGATCCGGATGCGCTGGATGCATCCAGCCGCGTCGCTCGTCGCCTTCGCATCCATTGCGTTGCTGGCGTGGTCGCAAGGCCGCGGCTGGCGCCCGCTGATGGTGCTGCTCGCCCTTCAGGTCGTACTCGGAGCGGCCGACGTTCTGCTGCTCGCTCCCTTGACCCTGCAGGTGCTCCACTTGCTGGGAGCCGACCTGCTGTGGATTGCCCTGGTGATCCGCTCGTCGGAGCTTCTGCTGCAGCCGTCGCCTATACCCGGCATCGCCGGCGGGCGGCCATCGGCGAACGTCAGGACCGTCCACGTTTAAAGACCGGCGCCCTTGGCCGGCACGGTCTTCGCTCACAAACCGTTCACACCGTTGCGCTAAGCTCCTACGCATGGGTCTGGATCCGAAGCCAAGTGGCACGCCTGCCTCTGCTCCCGCGGGCAAACCGTCCTCCAGCCGCCGCCGCAAATCATCCCTCCATAACCCCGCCGTGCAGCCGGCACGCTACTTCAACCGTGACGAGAGCTGGCTGCTCTTCAATGAACGCGTCCTCGCGGAAGCCGAAGATTCCGCGAATCCTGTACTCGAGCGCGTAAAGTTCCTCGCCATCACCGCAACCAACCTCGACGAATTCCTCGAGATTCGCGTCGCCGGCACGCTCCAGCTGATCGAAGAAGGTGGGCCTCTGCCCACGCTGCCCGACGAGAGCGGGCTCACTCAGGGCGAACGCCTTTCTACGCTGCGCCGGCGCCTGCACGAGTTCGCCGTGAAGCAATCTACCTGCTGGACCGAGCAGCTTGAGCCCGTTCTGGAGCAGGCCAACATCCGCGTCGTGAGCTGGAAGAAGCTTCGCAAGTCCGAGCGCGCCTTTGCGACCAAATTCTTCACCGAACAGGTCGACCCGCTCCTCACGCCGGTGACCCTCGACCCCTCGCACCCCTTTCCGCGCGTGCTGAACAAAGCGCTGGGCTTGGCCCTCCTGCTCCGCGTAAAGCGGAAAGGGCACCCGCGAGCACCCTTCACCCTCGGCATCGTCACCATTCCACGCAGCCTGCCGTCCCTGCTCGCCTTGCCGGAGTACAAGGGCCAGCGCCACTTCGTGCCCCTCGACGAACTGATCGAAGCGCATGCCGACCAGATGTTTCGCGGCTATCGCGTGCTCAGTCGCGCGGCCTTCCGGGTTACCCGCAACAGCAACCTCTACATGCAGGAAGAAGAATCGCGCTCCTTGCTGGAATCTGTCCGGGAAGAGCTGCACAATCGCCGCAAGGGCGACGCCGTTCGGCTCGAAATCGACGCTTCCGCCGCGGACGAGATCACCGACCGCCTGCGCATCAACTTCGAACTGGACCGCTGGCAGGTCTTTCCCACCGACGCGCCCGTAAATCTCTCCCGCTTGATGGACCTGTACATCGCTGTCGATCGCAAGGACCTGAAGTTCCCGGAGTTCCACGGCCGCAAACTGACGCTTTCTCCAGAAAGCCAGAACATCTTCGACGAGCTCCGCCGCGGCGATGTCCTCCTGCACCACCCGTTCGACACCTACAACACCGTGGAACGGTTCATTCAGGCCGGCCAAACCGATGAGCAGGTCATCTCCTTGAAGCAGACGCTCTACCGCACCAGCGCGAACTCCACGATCTTCCGTGCACTCAAGGATGCCGCCCAGACCAAGGAGACCACCGTGGTCGTTGAACTGATGGCGCGCTTCGACGAGGCCTCCAATATTCGCTGGGCCCGCGAGCTTGAGGATGCCGGCGTCCAGGTGTTTCACGGCCTCTTCGGCCAAAAGACGCACTGCAAGCTTGCCCTGGTGGTCCGTCGCGACGACGACGGCGTCATTCGCTCCTACGCCCACCTGGGGACCGGCAATTACAACCCGGTAACCGCCCGCTTTTACACCGACATCTCCCTGCTAACAGCGCGCCCAGAACTCACCGCCGCCGTCCAGAACGTCTTTCGTTACCTGACGGCCGATTGGCAGGCCGAGCCCGGCGCCTACCGCCCGTTGCTCGTTTCGCCGATCACGCTTGCGCAGGACACCCTCGCCCTGATCGCGCGGGAAACCGACCACGCCCGCGCCGGACGCCCCGCTCGCATCGTCGCAAAGATGAACGCTCTGCTCGACCGCCCGACGATCGAGGCGCTCTACGCCGCCTCAACCGCCGGGGTTGAGATCGATCTGGTCATTCGCGGCATGTGCGCTCTACGTCCGGAGGTGCCCGGTCTCTCCGAGCGCATTCGCGTTCGCTCCATCGTCGGTCGCTTTCTGGAACACAGCCGCATTTTCTTCTTCGAAAATGGCGGCGCGCACGAGGTATACGCCGGCTCCGCGGACTGGATGGGTCGGAACCTGTATGAGCGTTGCGAGGTCGTCTTTCCGGTCGCGAATGCGCTTGCCGCCAACAGGCTCCGCCACGAGATCCTCGAGGCCTATCTGCGCGACAACCTTAACGCTCGCGCACTGAACGGCGATGGCCAGTACCGCCGGGTTCCTCGACCCAAGGTGGGCCCGAATAGCAGATGCCTCGGCGCCCAGGACTGGCTAATGCAGCAGTCGAAAGCGGCCGAACTGCGCTCGTTGCCGAACGAGCACCAACAGGAAACCAGGCAGACACATCCTTGAGGCGCTCGGGCCCTTCCCCGCACTGTAGCTGCCAAGTAAAGACAAGCGCACCGCCGGGTAGCAACGCTCTCGGTTGGCGTCATGTGCTGGGTAAGCCGTTGCTGTGGGCCAAGGCCGCAAAGCGTCTTAGTGAATAGCCTGTACCGCCCTACATTCCTGTGGCGCTCTCGAGGTGACGACCACGATGCGCTAAAGTATCCCGGGCACCTCTGCCTTACGGGTCGAAAGGCAACCCCGCAGCCTCGGAGTGACGAACGCCTGTACAGCGCGTTACAGCGGCAGGCTCCCAACCAAACGAACATCGAACAGCTCGCGGTTGCACCCTGCTAAACTGGGGGCTGGACCCGCCCGTGCACGCTCCGGCGCCCGTCCACCCGCAAAGGAGCTCTCTCCATGGCAAGCTACCCGCTCAACGGCCACAATGGCAACCCTGAAGACAATGCTTCTTCCCCCAGCCTGCGCCTCAAAACAGGCCTCGCCGAGATGCTCAAGGGTGGCGTCATCATGGACGTCATGAACGTGGAACAGGCACGCATTGCGGAAGAGGCCGGTGCCGTCGCCATCATGGCCCTTGAGCGCGTGCCCGCGATGATCCGTGCCGAAGGCGGCGTTGCGCGCATGGCCAATCCCAAGCTCATTAAAGAGATCATGGCCGTGGCGACGATTCCCGTAATGGCCAAAGCTCGGATCGGCCACTTCGCCGAAGCCCAGGTGCTCCAAACCCTCGGCGTTGACTTCATCGACGAGTCCGAGGTCCTGACCCCCGCCGACGAAGCGCACCACATCGATAAGCACGCCTTCACGACACCCTTTGTCTGTGGCGCCAAAAACCTCGGCGAAGCGCTGCGCCGCATTGCGGAAGGCGCGGCCATGATCCGCACCAAGGGCGAGCCCGGCACCGGCGACGTCGTCCATGCCGTCACGCACATGCGCACCATCGTGCGCGAGATCAGGGCGCTCACCGTGCTCGGCGAAGAAGAGCTTTACGCCGCCGCCAAGAACCTTCAGGCGCCCTACGAACTCGTCCGCCTCGTCGCCAGATCCGGCAAGCTGCCCGTGCCCAACTTCTCGGCAGGCGGCATTGCCACCCCCGCCGACGCCGCCCTGATGATGCAGCTTGGCGCCGAGACCGTCTTCGTCGGCTCCGGCATCTTCATGAAGGATGGCGCTACCCCGCTCGAGGTGCGCGCCTGGACCGAGGAGCACGCCGCGATCGGCCTCTGCACCAAGGACGCCATCGGCAACCCGCGCGACCCCGAAGACCATGCCGAAGCGGTAAGCCGCGCCAAAGCCATCGTGCTCGCCGCGACCCACTACAACGACCCCAAAATCGTCGCCGAAGCCTCCGAAGCCATCACTGGCACGATGAAAGGCCTCGCCGCCGCAGCCATCGCAGAATCGCAGCGCATGCAAACCCGCGGCTGGTAGGCGTCCGCGAGGCTCGCGCAATCGGATGCGATCCTGAGACAACGCAGTTTGATCGCGATGGCGGTCGCGCCGCCCTGTTTTGAGGTATTGCACACTGAAGCGCGCATCGGTTGCCCTGCTCCTGGTTGTTCTCACTTGCATCGCGCCCCGTCTGCGCCGTCTGGAACTGCCCACCTATCCCGCAGACTTCAATGTTTACTACGCCGCCTCCATGCTGGTACGACAGGGTCAGGCAGCGCAGCTCTACCGCGGTGCCGACACCGGTGCCGACCCGCAAAAAGCCCTCGCCCCCACGGATTCGGCCCTCTACCGGGTGGCGCGCGCGCAAGGGCTTTCCTTCGTCGGCCTGTACGTCTACCCGCCCATCCTCGCCGACCTCCTGGTCCCCTTCACAGCGTTAAGCCTGCCTTCCGCCACGCGCCTGTGGCTGCTCACCAACTGCATCTTCCTGTTGCTCTCGGCGTTGCTCGTCATACGCCTTCTGAGGCTCCGTTTCCGGAGTTGGCCCGCTGCGCTGACTCTGCTGACCGTCTTTTGTTTCACGCCGGCCTTGCAGTGCCTCGTTGACGGCCAGATCACCATCCTTCTGCTGCTTCTTTGGGCAGCCGGTATGGTCCTGTACCAGAAAGATGAAGAGACGGCTTCGGCTGTTCTCTTTGCGCTCGCCACCGCCATCAAGCTCACCCCTGCGCTCATCGTGCTGCCTTTTCTGATCTGGCGAAAGTGGCGTTTCGTGGGCACGTTTGTCTGCTCGCTGGTCTGCCTTGCCCTGCTCAGCCTTTGGGTCGATACCCCACAGGCGCTGCAGACCTACATCGCCCGTGTCCTTCCCGCCATGTCGGGCTCCATCCCGTACTACACCAACAGCTCGCTCGCGGCGGCAACACAACGCCTGATCACGCTTCTGCGCACCGGCTCGATCGCACCTTTCCCCCCCGCCTTGCCGCCGACGACCGTCCTTTGGGGCCGCGTGGTGACGACGGGAGTTCTTGTAGCCCTGTTTGCCTTAATCGCCCGCAACGGCCGGCGCGTCTCCAGAGAGGGGCAGCTCATGGTGCTCGGTCTACTCAGCCTCATGGCGCCCATTCTCTCGCCTGTGTCCTGGTTCCACGCCTACACAACGGCCTTCGTTGCCTTCGCTCTGCTCTGGCGGAAGCTCTTTGTCCGTCCCAACGGCACAGCTTACCTCGTTGCCTTAACGGCGGCCAGTCTGTTGCTCGGAACCGCTGTCGGAGAAAACCTCCTTCCCCTGTTGTTGCAGGCCGGCCAGCAAACGCTTGCTTGCCTCCTGCAGCTTGGGCAGCTGCTCACAGCCATTGGCGTCGTGTTCTATGAGCTATGGACCCTCAATGAGCGGCCAGAGTCACCCCAAACCGGCATGCACGACGGTACCGAGCCAAGCCAGCTCGCCTTGCCCGCCTGATGCCCGCTCCGCGCTCCCGTCGTCCCCCTCGAAGCTCTATCATGAACGTGTGCCAGAACCGACTCCCCGCATCGGCGTTCTCGCTCTTCAGGGTGCCTTCGACGTCCATGCCAAGCGCCTGGCGGAACTCGGGGCCGCGACGCGGCTGGTGCGCAAACCCGAAGATCTGGCCGACCTCGACGGTCTGGTCCTTCCCGGCGGTGAATCCACCACGTTCCTCAAGCACCTGGAGCGTGCCGGCTTCTACGACGTCCTGAACACCTTTGTTCGCACCCGGCCCACCTTCGGCACCTGCGCTGGCTGTATCCTGCTGGCCCGCGAGGTCCGCAACCCGCCGCAGCCCAGCTTCGCCGTTCTGGATGCTGCCGTCGAGCGCAACGCCTATGGGCGCCAGAACGACTCCGCCATCCGCCGCGAACCCACGACGCTACCTGGAGGGCCGTTGGAGGCCGTATACATTCGCGCTCCCCGCCTCCTCGCCCTCGGGTCGCAGGTCGAGGTCCTTGCCACACGGGAAGGCGACCCGACCCTCGTGCGGGAGGGTCACCTGCTCGCGTCGACGTTTCACCCCGAACTCACCGAAGACCGCCGCGTTCACCAACTCTTTCTCGCGATTGTCCGCTCCAGCCTTCCGTGACAGTCAAAGAAGTCAGTAGGACGCCTTTCTGCGCCGTAGTGTGCCCAGCATCCCCACCGCCCCGGTACCTAGCAGCATCAGGCTTGTCGGCTCCGGCGTCGCCGCCGTAAGTTGACCGCGAATCTCGCCAGCCGGAAAGTTCACGTCGTGAATGTTGAGGTAAGCGTCACCAGCTTCCAAGCCCGTGAGAAAGCTCGTTTCATTTAATCCACCGCCGAACGCAAACGTGCTCAGGTCGAAGGTGTGGGCGTAGGTTC
>CAXUIF010000118.1:0-10133 GCA_964250995.1 uncultured Acidobacteriaceae bacterium | reverse complement strand
TCGCTTTACAGTAAGCCCGTTCCAGTGGGGCGTTGTCAACTGTTTTGTCAGGGTCGGCGGCACAGGGCAGTACCAGATTGGGAACGCCTTGCATCCGCGCTTCTTCTGCGCCGCTAGCCCCAATCAGCTGCAGGCAAATCCCCAAGCTACGCGCTTGTCCTGCGGCAAGATTAGTAGGCGCGCTGGTACATGCGGCTCATGCGATCGTGCCAGCCGAGCTTGTCGTTGTCGAGAAGAGCCCACGCCAATCCCAAGCCGAGGGGACAGGCCGCGAGAAGGGTGGAAAGAACCCGCTGGCGCATGGCACGGCGGGAGGGTTTGCTCTCCCCAAAGGTACACAGGGCGATGCGCGCGTAGCGCATGCCCGGGGTGCCCTCTGCGAAGGTGAAGAAGAGAACCTGGTAGAGCACGAAGAAGAAGGCGAAAGCGGCGCAACCCGTGATCGCGGCAAGCGAAAGGGACAGCGCCCGCAAGCCTTGACCAGCGAGTTCACCCACACAGGCCGCGGCGGCAAGCCAGGCAAGACTGACCGTGCAGACATCCACCGCCGCCGCCATCAGCCGCCGTTCGATAGGGGCGGAGTACAGAGGCAGTGCCAGGTGGGTCTGCGCATCGGAGGCGGTCGAAGAAGATGCTGCCGAGACCTCCTCAAAGCCACCCAGTTGGAGCGTCTGCCATTCGGGCGCCTGATTGATCTCCAACGACTGCGGTTCGGGGCTGGACTGTTCCGCGTCCACCTCAAAGATGCGCAGCTGCGGTTCTTCGGGTTCGCCGAGAGGGCCCTCCGCAAGACGCGGGCGGGCACGGCGCGGAGCGACCAGTTCGCGGGGAAACTCGATCAAATTGCCTGGAATGGCCTCGGTGGCCAAGGCCAGCCTTTCCGGAAATTCCGGGGCGCGGCGAAAGTCGATCTCCTCTTCGAGAGCGGTCAATGTTTCCGCGGCGTCTTCGTCAAAGACTGTTCGGGAAAAGGTATCCATCATCTGCCGGCCGCGGCCGGACCGTGTTTCAAAGGCCCGCGTGGACGCAGGTGGCATGTCCTCGAACAGCCGGACGGTAAGCCCCGCGGCTGAGACTTCGCGGGTGGCGAACTCCGGCGGCAGCCGGTGCGCCGCGCCGGCAGAAGGATCGGGTTGGGGAGGTTCCATCACGGTTAGCCTGGGCGGCTCGTCGATCAGTTCGCGAGCGCCAAGGACTATATCGGCAAGAGCGTGCGCAAGTTCACCCCTTGCTTCATCTTTTTTTTGCGCTATTGCCGTTTCGCGGGGCCCAGGGTCCGGCCTGTTCAGTTCCGCCAACTCGTCGAGCAGTGCCATTTGGGCTTCGGTGACCGCTTTGGCGTTGCGTGTGGCCACGTCGGCCTCGGCCTGCGCCTGTGCGATCGCCCGCTCGGCCTCCCCCGCCAGGAACTCCCGGTAGCTTTCCCGGCGCTCGTAGCGGGCCATCACGGCATCGCGAACCACCGACGCTCCCCGGCGCTGGGCATCCCGCCGCGCCCCATGCAGAGATTCACGGTGCTGGCGCGTGCGCGTCTCGAATTCAGCTTCCTGCGCGGCCACCGTTTGCCGGCGCTGCCGATGGGCCGCCAGGCGATCCGCCGCAACCTGCTTCAGGTTGGGCAGCCCGTCGGTCCCGGTGGCCTGCCAGCTGTCCACTGCTGTCTCCTGCAACTGCCCTGCTCCGCTCATTTGCTGTCGCCCGCCCCCGGACCTTTCGCCTGTGTGTCTGCCTGGATCGCCGCCAAGCTGCGCCTGCTTCGTCTAACCTGCTAAGTGTGGACGCCGGCAACCCAGCTTTTTCCTGCAAAGGACCCCAACGCCTTTTGCAGCCCTTTGGGCCACGCTGGCGACGACTCCTGTCAGTCATAAGTACCATTCTCATTCTGCCCGGTCATCCACTTCTCCACGCACAGGGAGTGACAACAAAGACACTCCCCAATGGTGTTACAGCGAAGCCGCTGCCCTCCCCCAATCCAGGCACCATCCCGTTTGCGGTGGCGCTGCCCCCGGCCAACCCGGACCACGTCCAGTGGGACGCCGACCTGCAATCGGTTCACGGCAAGCTGTATGAGTTCTCAGGCGACGTGGACCTGCGCTTCCACGGCCGTCGCTTCCAGGCGGACCTCGTGCAGTACAACGAAGAGACGCAGGAGCTTCAGGCGACAGGGCACGTGCGGCTGTCGGACGCGGCCAATGACGAATCCATGCAGGCCTCCCGTGCTACCTACAACCTGCGTACCGGGACGGGCCGCTTTTACGATGCGGCCGGCTCCGTAGGCCTGCACCGGGCCCCTGCCGGCCCCGCCGCCGCCGGCCGGTTCGCCCTGCAGAACAGCAATCCCTTCCTGTTTTCCGGCCGCGTGGTGGAGAAGACCGGTCCAGCGGACTACACCATCTACGATGGCACCGTCACATCGTGCCTTTTGCCCCGGCCCGACTGGCTGTTCGCTGCACATCGCTTTGCCGTAAGCGACGGCAAGGTCCACAGCGCGGGCGCAACGTTTCGGCTTCTTGGCCTGCCCATCCTGTTTCTTCCGTACCTGAGCGCTCCGGCCGCGGCCGAACAGCGCCAGTCTGGCCTCCTGATTCCGGAGTTGCCCAGCCAATCCACCACCAAGGGCATCATGACCGGCGAGCAGGTGTACTTCGCGCTTGGCCGGTCTGCCGACCTCACCATGGGTCTGCAGTACTTTTCCCAGCGCGGCTTCGCCGAAAGCGGCACCTTCCGCTACCGAGGCAACGGTCTGGACTTTGCCGCAGTGCATGGCAGCGCGCTGCAGGACCGCGGCTACTACCCGACACCCAACGTCTATGTACAACAGGGCGGCGAAGACGTCGCAGGCGCCTTCCGCAAGCAGCTTTCGACCAACATCCGGGCTGTGGGTGATGCGGAATACCTGAGTTCGTACATCTACCGCGAAGCGTTTACGAGCAATTTCAATCAGGCGGTCTCGTCGGACATCACGTCGATCGCCTTTGTGACGCGGCAGACCGACGGCTGGTCGGCCGACGCGCGCGTTGACCGCTATCAGGGATTGAAGCGCGCGCCGCTGAATAGCTCGCCAGGGGCCCAGGTACACATCCTGCATGCGCCGTCGTTCGATCTCGACGGCGTCGATCGTCCGCTCGCCGGCACGCCGCTGCGCTGGACCCTGAACGGCTCAGTCGCCGGCCTGAAGCGTGCGCAGCCGAACTTCACGTCGTCCGGCATTGCCGAACGCGTGGACGTGCGCCCGGAGTTGAGCCTGCCTCTGCATTTCGACGGCTGGAGCCTGCGCGGCAGTGTGGCTACGCGGGAAACCTTCTACTCGCGCTCCCGCAAGACACCCTATCCGGCGGGTGTGCCACCCATCGAGCTCACCACGCCGGTGAACCGCGCCGATCTGGAGACAGAAGTGGCGCTTCGTCCGCCAGCCATCGAACGCGACTTCAAAGTACCGCAGCGCTTCGCACACCTTTTCGGCACCGCCGTTCGGCACACGGTGGAGCCCGAGATGACCTACCGCGACGTGCGCGGCGTCGGGAACTTCCAGAGCATTCTTCGCTTCGACGAGACCGATCTGGTCAGCGATACCAATGAGCTGGAATATGGCGTGACCCAGCATCTGTACTTCCGCCCGGTGCCACGGCCCCCGCCCACGTTGCCGGAAGGCTGCCCCGGAAGTATCGCCGAGGTGAGTTCGCCACCCCAGGCCGGGGGTGCCTCCGGGGAAGCGGCGGCGCAGGCGGGACCACTTGCGCCGGTGACTCCACCTGGACGAACCGGATCGTCCCCATCGTCACCCGACGAACAGGTTCCCGATGTACTCGACCCCACACCCGCGGACTCCACCGATGCCAACGGCATTCCGAGCCCTGCCGCGGCAGCCCCCGACCTCCCCTTGCGCACGCACCCGCGCCACGTGGCACGATGCGTCCCACCACCCAATACCGCGCAGCAGCCGCTCCTGAGTTGGCGGCTGACGCAGCGCGTCTTCTTCGACCCCACCTTCGGCCACGCCGAGGTGACGCACCGCCGCAACGTGCTGGAGACGACGCTCTCCTTGTCGGGCATTGCGTTCCTAACGGAGCCGCGCAACATCTCCCCGCTGATCTCCCGGCTGCGCCTGCGCACCTCCGGGCACACGGACGTTGAATGGGACTTTGACCTCGATACCGGGGCAAAAAAGTTCAACAGCTCGAACCTGTTCTTCGACGCGCACGAGGGCAACTGGTTCGGGGGTATGTCGTATGCCCGGCTGAACGCGCCAGGACGCTTTGCGACCGAGGTCATCGACACCAACCAGAACGCGTCGCTGGTGACCTCGCCGGTGTCGAACTTTTCGCAGCTGCGGGTGCTGCTTGGCTATGGCGTGCCCACCAAGCCGGGGCTTTCGGTTGCGGGCAACGCGGGCGTGGACCTGCTACATGGCAACACGCAGTACCTGGCCGTGCAGACGGGGTACAACTGGAACTGCTGCGGTCTGGCCGTGGAATATCGTCGGTACAACCTCGGCACGGTGCGCGACGAGAACGCGTACCGCTTCAATTTCACGCTGGCCAACATCGGCGCAGCGGGTAACCTGCGGCGGGCCGAGCGGTTGTTCTAGGGCCGGGTCCCCTGCGGTTTTGCGATAATAGGGCTACTGTGCTTTCGGCTCGTCTTACCTCCCTCCCGTTGCTCGCCGCCATCCTCCTTCCGCTCGGTTGCCATGCCCAGCAACCCGCGGTTTCTGGCAATGCGCCTGCCCACACCAGCGCCTCCGCGGGCACACCCCTTTCGCCGGAGTTGCAGCGCAAAGTCGAGGTGATGTTGCGGCAAAAAGCGAACCTGCCGCCCGAAACGGAAGTGGAGATCGGCGGGCTCACGCCGTCGGAGTTCCCCGGCTACGACACCCTGAATGTAACGGTGGTCAATGAGGGTCGCAGCTCCAAGCCGATTGTGTTCCTGCTCTCCAAAGACCGGAAGACGGTCGCGCAGATCAACAAGTTCGACATTTCGGCCGATCCCAAGGCATTGGTGTCGGGCGCTGACCGGCCCTTCCGTGGCGGCCCTGCAACCGCCCCCGTGCTGATCGTCAGCTTCGACGATTTGGAGTGCCCGTACTGTGCGCGGCTGCACAAAGAAATCTTCCCCGCCATCACCGAACGTTACGGCGATAAGGTGCGTATCGTGTACCGCGATTTCCCCGAAGACCAGCACCCCTGGGCGATGCGCGCAGCCATCGATACCAACTGCCTGAGCGCGCAGTCGAACGAGGGCTACTGGTCGGAGGTCGACTACATCCACGCCCACGCGGGGGAGTTCGGCGCCGACCCGAAGGACCCCAAAGCGGAGAAGACGCTGCCGCGCGCTTCCGAGCAGCTCGATACGTTGACCCGCGAACAGGGTCAGTTCCGCAAGGTGGACATGGCGCGGCTGAATGCCTGCCTCAACAAGCAGGACGCTGGGCCCGTGGAGCTTTCGCGCAAGCTGGGCGAAGACCTGAACCTGAGCGCCACGCCCACGCTGTTTGTGAACGGCGACAAAATTGAAGGCGCGGTATCGCTGCATTTTCTGTACGGCATCATCGATCAGGCGTTGCGCGTGGCGGGCGTCACGCCGCCGCCACCTTACATCGCCCCCAAGCCGGTCGCTCCAGTCGTAGGTGGGAGCAGCCCCGCAGCGCCCACAGGTAGATAACGCTCAGTGGCCGCCTTTCTTGTCGTTCCCGAACGGAATCGGCATTTGCCTTTGTTGGCCTTCCCGGAGGGAATCTGCGTTTCGTCGTGTGGCTGAAGAGCCGGGAACGACCAACCCCCGTTACACTCCCATCCATGGAAGTTCACCCGCCCCACGAACCTGTCCACAGCTGGCGCGAAGCCCTCATTCACATCGGCCTGATGACCATCGGCCTCTTCATCGCGCTCATGCTCGAGGCGGGTGTGGAGTACCTGCACCACAGAGAACTGGTGCACCAGGCGCGCGAGAACATCCGCCGCGAGCTTGATGACAATCACAAAGCTGCGCAGAAGGACATAACCTACCTCGGTCAAAGTGGCGACGCCATTAAGGCCGGCTTGGCCACGATGCGCTTTATGCAGGCCCATCGGGACGTGAAGGGCCAGAGCATCGGCTTCACAGTCTCATTCAATGATTTGAGCGATGCGGCCTGGCGCACGGCACGCGACACCGGCGCGCTTGGCTATATGCCCCTTGATGAGGTGCAACGTTACGCCTCCATCTACGGTCTGCAGGAGACCGTTACAAACGATGTTTCGCAACTGATGAAGCGGCAAGCTGAGGCCTTGGCCCCGATTCTTGCGGAGGGCGAGGACTTTTCCCAAATGTCCGACCAGGAATTTGTCACCATGCGTCAGATCGCTGGGACCAACTACACGGACGTGTACGTGCTCCAGCAACTTGTGCGCGAACTGGACCAGCAATACGTCGACGGCCCCAAACACAAGTAGCCCTTCATCGAAACGCTCAACCGCGCCGTAGCACCGAGTTGCAATGCGCCCGCTACACTGGAATGGCTGCGCCTTTCGCGCCCGGAGCCACACTTGAAGATCGTCATCGCTGAAAAAGTCTCACCCGCCACGCTGGCTATCTTGCAGGGCGAGCCCGGCTGGAACGTCCTCACAGCCGACGGGATCCCCGCGGGCGGTCTGGCCCAAGCGCTTGCGGATGCCGACGCCCTGATCGTGCGCTCGGCCGTTCAGGCCGATGCGGCGCTGCTCGAACACGCGCCCAAGCTGCGGCTGATCGGCCGCGCCGGTGTTGGCGTGGACAACATCGACACGGCCGAGGCGACGCGCCGGGGCATTGTGGTGATGAACACGCCTGGGGCGAATGCGGTGGCGGTGGCCGAGCTCACGCTGGGGCTGATGATCGCAATGGCCCGCTCCGTGCCCCGCGCGAACGCAGGCATGCACGAAGGCAAGTGGGACAAGAAGTCCCTGCAGGGCACCGAACTGCGCGGCAAGACGTTGGGTATCGTCGGCCTTGGCCGCATCGGCCTGGAAGTGGCGCGGCGGGCAAAGGCGTTTGGCATGGAGCTCCTGGGCTACGACCCGTTCATCGCACCGGTGATTGCGCGCGAAAACAACGTGACGCTTGTGCCCATTGAGGAGATCTTCGGCGAAAGCGACTTCCTTTCGCTGCATGTGGGACTGACGCCGCAGACTGAAGGTCTGATCAACGCGCACTCGCTCGCCATCATGAAGCCTGGCGTGCGGCTGATCAATTGCGCGCGCGGCGAGCTGATTGTGGATGCCGCGCTCGTCGACGCGCTCAAGTCCGGCCACGTCGCCGGCGCCGCCCTCGACGTCTTTCGCGAAGAGCCGCTCAAAGACTCACCCTACTTCGAGATCCCGAGCGTTCTGCTCAGCCCGCACATCGCCGGATCCACCGACGAGGCGCAGGAGGCCATCGGCATCCAGCTCGCCAACCAGGTGCGCGACTACCTGAAGCTCGGCGTCGTGCAGAACGCCGTCAACGTCGCGTCGCTCAGCGAGGAAGAGTACACCGAGGTCTCGCCCTATATCGAAATGGCGGCGCGACTCGGGCAGTTTCTGGCCCATGCCCTCGGCAGTGAAGGGCTGTCCAACATCGAGAGCCTCACCTTGAACTTCAACGGGCGCCTGGCGCAGATGAAGACCGACCTCATCCGCAACGCCGCGCTCGCAGGCATGCTCCATGGCTCCGAAGGCGTAAACCGCATCAACGCCGCTACAGCCGCACAGGAACGCGGCATCCGCCTGCAGGAGAACAAGCGCGAGCACGTGCCTGGCGGCACCGGGGCCACGCTGCGGCTGATCGCGCACACCGCGGCGGGCGACTCCGCGGTGACCGGCACGGTGCTCCACGGCGCCTCGCCGCGGTTGATGCGCTACAACGGCATCGACGTGGAAGCGGAGCTTGCGGGCACGCTGCTGGTGATCCGCAACAACGACGTTCCCGGCGTCATTGGGCGCATCGGCACGATCCTGGGCGAGGCACAGCTGAACATCGCCAACTTTGCCCTCGGCCGTAAGGCCGACGGACCGCAGGCAGAGACGCGCGCCGTCGCCGTCGTGCAGCTGGACCGGCCCGCAGCTGCGGCCTTGAGCCAGGCGGTCGAGCAACTACGCGGGGTCGAGGCGATCAAGAGCGTTCGTGTCGTGGAGCTGTAGCCCGTGCTGGGTGCGCCCAGGAACCAGAAAGGGCCAGAACTCCTGTAAACTCGAGGGTGCCAGCGTCTCGCCTCCCGAGCGCAGCCCCAAGGACCCCCCTCGCGAATGCGCCCCGCTCTCCGCCCGTCCCATGCCCTGCTCGGTACTGCCCTGCTCGTGCTTGCAGGCTGCCACAAGGGACCGAAGCCCGGCGACATCGCTACGGTGAACGGCAAGGGCATCACGCAAGCCGATGTGGACAAGATCTACGCCGCACAGCTGCAGAGCAATCAGCAGCAGCAGCAGCCGTCCGTGGAGCAGACCGACTCCTTGAAGCTGAACATTCTCCATGAGCTCATCGTGGAGGAGATCGTGGAGCAACGCGCGGCGAAGTTGGGCCTTACCGCGACGGATGCCGAGGTGGATGCGAAGCTCCAGGAGATGAAGGCACCCTACACGGAAGAGCAGTTCCAGGCGCGGCTGCGCGCGTCCAATCACACGCTCGACGACGTGCGGCACGATCTGCGCCGATCGCTCACCATCGACAAGCTGTTGAACAAGGAGATCAACTCCAAGATCACGGTGACGGATGCGGACGTGAACACCTATTACAACGCGCACAAGGCCGAGTTCAACCTGATCGAGAACCAATATCACGTCGCGCAGATCATTGTGACCTCCACGCCGGGGGCAAGCTCGGGCAATCTGCAGAATTCCAAAGCGACTTCGGACGCGGACGCACGCAAAAAGATCCAGACGCTGAAGAACCGGCTCGATGCGGGAGAAGATTTCGGCACACTGGCGATGAACTTCTCTGAGAACCCTCAGACGCAATCCAACGGCGGCGACATGGGCTCAGTGCCGGAGTCGCAGCTGAAAGCCAATCCCGCGCTCTTTACAGCGATCGGCAAGCTGCGCGCCGGCCAGGACACGGACATCATCCCGTTCCCCGACCCGAGCGACCCAAAGCGCGTGGGTGGCTACGCGATCTTTCGGCTGCTGGAACGCGCCCAGGCCGGCCAGCGCGACCTCAACGATCCGCGTGTGCAGCAGGCGATTCGACAGCAGATTCACGACAGCCGTTCGCAGCTGTTGAAGAGCGCCTACTTCGAGATGCTGCGCGATCAGGCCAAGGTCGATAACCTGCTGGCCGAGCGCATCTTCAAGGAAGCAGCCAAGTGAGCCTGCGTCGCGCTTTGTGCTTGATCACCTCACGTTCAGCGAACGCAACATCGATCGTCACTCTGGGTGCAGCAGAGGTCTCGGCGCGCTGCCTCGCTGGGGTGAGGGCCAACGTCCATCAAGTCTTTCCCCGGCGCCCGCACCTGCTCTCCTTTGCCGCTCTCAGCGTGGCAACGCTCGCCGCAGGCTGCCACGGCACGCCCGCCGCCACGCCGTTGGCACAGCTAAACGCGCAGCAAACGGAGGGCTACAACGACTTTCAGGTGCACTGTGCGCTCTGCCACAACGAGCGCATCGATCAGGCCAAGAACGGCCCGTCCCTCGCCGGTGTCTTCAAAAAGCCGTCCCTGCCCTCCGGGGCGCCGGCAAACGACGAACGCGTGACTGCGACAATCCTGCACGGCCACGGCCTGATGCCCGCTCAGCCCAATCTCGACCCGGAGACGCTGGCCGACCTGCTGGCGTATCTGCATACGGTGTGATGGAAAGGACGCTCTAGGTTGTACGTTCTACGTTCTACGTCTGGATAACCCAGAGCGTGCCGATCAACTGCCGCATCTCAATCACTTCCAACCCACAGCTCTATGCCCGATCCCACACCCCACAGCCGCTTCGAAAACCCTTCTGCCGCCCCGGCGGCGGACACTGCGTTTCAGGCACGCCGCCTGCCCGGAACGCCTGCCGGCGAGGCCCAGGGCATGCTTCCCGGCATGGCCGTGATTGGCTTGTATCTGCTGGTCTTTTCTATGCTGAATGCGTTTGCGGCGATGCGTAACGACTTTGGCGCGGGCTCGGTCAAGTACTCGATCCTCGGCGTGTGCACGTTGATGGTGCTGG
>CAXUIF010000117.1:7677-10240 GCA_964250995.1 uncultured Acidobacteriaceae bacterium | reverse complement strand
GCAGGAGTGGCGTTGGCAGAGTTCTGATCCCGAGAAGTTACACCCGTTCGGGGGCGCTGGCATCCAGGCGGAGCATCACCGTTTGCGTGCCGAGCTGTGGGTGCACCGCGGTCAACCGCGCCTCGCCAGCCTGCTGCTGCGCGCGCAGCCACACCGCCCCTGTCCCTCCCACCAGCGAAAATGGATTGTCGCCGATCAGCGCAACAGGTCCCTCCACCCGCAACTGCACCGGAGCGTCGGCGTAGGTGCGCGTGGCCCCAAACTCGTCGGTGACCCGCAGCACAATCCGCGTCGTGTCGGCGCCGTCCGCCACCAGAGCGGTGTCATCGGGAAGGAGAACAAAGGCCTGATCGACACCGGCACCCGAAAGCGACTTCGAGATGACCTGCTTGCCCTTTAGATAGCCATCGATGCGAAGGTCCCCCCAACCGTGCCGTTCGCCCGACAGCTTTGCGAGATCCAGCACAAACGGGGGATATGGGAGGTGGTCGAACTCGGTCCGATCCGGATCCAGTTCTGCGACCGGCTGCCACCCCTGGCCTGCATCCTTTCCGATGGTGGTGCGCAGATAGAACTTCAGATGGTCGCAGTTCGAGCAGAAGACGGCCTTGGTGAAACCGACAGCCTCGTCGCCGCGCGCCCAATGGAAGGCCGGCTCCAAGACAACCTCCTCGGCGGGATCACATTGCGATTTGTAGAAGCCAGCAGCCGCCTTCGGCTCGCGAAAGATGTCCATCACGCCGTGGTAGCAGATGCGGTCCCCGGAGCCGAAGTTTGCATGCGTGTTGTAGTCAAACGCGCACCAACCAATGCCGCCCGCATACTGCGGATCGGAGGCCAGCTGGTTGTGAATGCGTGCATGGCGCAGGGTGTGCTCGCGCTGCCGCTCGTCGTCGTCGGTGGTCTTGGTGGGGTAGGTGTGGCCGACGAACTCTGTATTCAGATAGCGCGGATGATTCGGCTTGCGCAGCGGGAAGCCGAAATCATTCATCGTCATCACGTCTTCCAGCAGTTCAGTGTCGTAGAGGTAGCGTATGCCCCCGGTCTGACGGCTCGGATCCAGCGCATGCGAAAGCGCGTTGGTGCGCGTGTAGAAGCTGTGGTCGTCCTGCGACTCGTTGATGCGCACACCCCAAAGAATGATGGAGGGGTGGTTCCAGTCGCGGCGCACCATGCGGCCCAAGTTGTCGATCGAAATCTCTTTCCAGGGCTCTGGCCCAATGTGCTGCCAACCGGGGATCTCCTCCAGCACCAGCAGACCAATCTCGTCGCAGCAGTCCAGGAAGTGCCGCGATTGCGGATAGTGCGAGGTGCGCACGATGTTGCAGTGCAGTTGATGACGCAGAATGGTGGCGTCCTTGCGCTGCACCCGCGCGGGCATGGCCTGCCCGACAAAAGGGAACGTCTGATGGCGGTCCAAGCCGCGCAGCTTTACGATGCGGCCGTTCAGGGAGAAGCCGTGGTCGGTGAAGCTGGCTTCGCGGAAGCCGATGCGCCGCGTGTCCTCGTCCATGGTGGCCGAGCCGCGCACCAGCCGAACGCGCACCGTGTACAGGTGCGGGGTGGCCAGATCCCACAGCTTGAGGTCCTTCAGGTTGCTCAGCACAACTGTCTGGCGCGCTGGGTCCTGCTCGGTCTCTGTGCTCTGGTACACGGGCGCGCTGGTGGTGGGATCGGCCGCCGCTTGGGGGTCGGCTCCCGCGGCAAAGTGAACCGGCTTACGGCTGTGCGCGACCACGCGCGTGCCGTCGAGCAACTCAACCTCAAGCGCCAGCGAGCCGTCCGTTGCCGGCGTGCCCGCCAGAAAACAGTGCACCTGCAGCGAGGGCTGCTGGCTAAGCACGCCGACGGGTTGGGCAAAGATATTGTCCAAAAACGTCGCAGGGACCACGCGTAAGGAGACCTCGCGGTAGATCCCGCCGAAGGTTATGTAATCGATCTCGTAGCCGAAAGGTGGGATGTCGGCGCGCTCGGTGGAGTCGACCTCGGCCACGAGCACATTATCCCCACCCGGACGCAGGTGTGGGGTCAGCTCAAAGGAAAACGGCGTAAAACCGCCCTTGTACTCGCCCAGATTGTTTCCATTGATCCAGACCGTCGTCGCCGTCATGGACCCTTCGAAGTCCACAAACACCCGGCGTCCCGTGAGCTCTTCGGGCAAGCGGAACCGACGGCGGTACGTGTTTACATTCTCGTACAGGCGATCGTCGAAGTTGTGCCAGGGTAGACGCACATTGGTGTGGGGCAGCGTCACGGTGGCAAACGCCGCTTCTTCGGCTTCCGGGGTGGTGTCCGCCCCGGCCTTGCCTGGGCGGTATCGCCAGTTTCTGTTCATGGGCAGGATGGTTCTGCCACTCTTCGCTGTGTCCAACGCCCAGGCCGGAACTCCGGACCATGCTGCGGCGGCAACCACGGCTGAGGATGATTTGAGAAACGCACGTCGCTGCATGAAGGCCCCTCGATCTGCTTGCGTGACCTTCCGGCGAGAGCTCCGGTGTTCCCTGCGCAACAGAACCCGCCCTAGCCGACCATAAACCCACTGTGCAGGTCAAGCCAGCACCAA
>CAXUIF010000117.1:2639-7577 GCA_964250995.1 uncultured Acidobacteriaceae bacterium | reverse complement strand
GCGCTTCGCTTCGGCGTACCGAGGCGGGACGAACACGGATACAGGAGAACGAATGAGACGTTGGACAGGGGCAGTTTGTGGGATGGCGTTGGGTGCGGCCGGGCTTCTGCCGGCGGCACAGGCGCAAGACAAGGCGAAGATGGACGATCGCTTGAACGCGGCGGCGACCGTCCTCGAAGAAGTGATGGCAGCGCCGGATCACGCGATCCCCGAAACGGTGCTCGGCGGGACGCATTGCGTGATCGTGATTCCGTCAGAAAAGAAGGCCGCCTTTGCCGTGGGCGCGCAATACGGCCAGGGCGTGGCGACCTGCCGGACCGGCCATGGCTGGAGCGCACCGGTGTTTGTGAAGCTTGCCGGAGTCAGCTTTGGCTTTCAGATTGGTGGGCAAGCCACTGACCTGGTGCTGCTAGGAATGAATCAGAAGAGCGCGCAGGACATGCTGCACAGCAAGGTCAAGCTGGGAGCAAGCGCGTCCGCCGCGGCGGGTCCGGTAGGCCGTGACGCACAGGCAGCCACCGACATCCTGCTGAAGGCGGAGTTCTTGACCTATTCGCGCGCAAAGGGCCTCTTTGCCGGCCTTGATCTAAGCGGCGATGTGCTGGAGGCTAACACCGACGACCTCCATGCGGAGTACGGCTCCGCGGTACAGCCGGACGCCGTCCTTCGTGGAACAGTGCCTCCACCGGCGAATGCTCAACACTTCGTCCATACCGTGTCGAAGTACTTCGTTATTGCGAAGCACTGGAAGACGATGACCCCACCAAAGAACCCCGGCCTTTAGGGACCAGGGCGGCCCGAGCCGCCCTGCTCTTCTTCGCGGAGAGCGCGGCACGTTGGCCTTGTGTACGCTGTGGCCTTCGTTGCGGCAACGCAGCAAAAGAACGAAGACCAGCTAAGGCTGCGTGAGCCGCGCCGCTTCTTCCAGGGACAGGTGCTTGGGGGCCTCTCGGATCTCCGTCCGTAGGACGTCCTGATCCCGGGTCAAGCTCTTAAGGAGCAAGATCCGGCCCTGCATGTGCACGCTGATCCGGTCTGACTTCCAGTTCTTTTCGTTTACGGGAGTGCGTTCCAGGCTGAAGTGTCCGCCCTGCTCGATGCGTCCGAGAAATCCGTAGCCGAACGCGACGGGTTCCAGGATCTTCGCATCCAGGTGACAGAGCCGATTGACGGGCTGTTGCAGCGACACCGTGCCACCCATTGCATGCACTACGCGCTCTTCATAGCTTGCCGGCTGGTAGGCCGGGTTGGGTCGAAAGGCAAAGCGGGTACAGCCGTGCTCCTCGCCGGCCGGCGTCACCAGAAAGGCCTTCGGCAGAAGCTGCAAGAGCTGCGCTGCATGGGATTCGTCATCCAGATGGGCCGCATTCGTTTGCCGGAACGCCGAGGGATCCGCTACCAGAGCGCCGATGCGATCGGCTTCCACCTTGGCTTCGCCGGCTGTCAAGGTGCGCCCATCCACAGCGATCAACCGGTGCAAGGGCCCATCATCGGTTTCAACCACCTTCTCCTTCCAAAGGTGCCCTCCTGTCCGAACCGAGCGCTCTTCCGCCACATAGCTGAACCGCGCCTCCTGTTTGCGGGCGGTCACTTCATTGTTGGCCATCGTTTGAATCAGGCTGACGTCCTGGGCTGCCGCTACCGCGGACAGCAAACAGGTCGTGCCCACCAAAGCTACCTTTTGCAAAACAAGCATGCGTACCCATGTGACGTGGCGGCAGCAGTCCGGGTTAGCTTGAGGACAACGCCCCTGAACGGCCCGCGAACTCTTGCGTATTGGGTTTACTCCCCAGTGGCCATCGTTCCTCTGACCCTAGGTGGCAGCTGAATCCTTGTAAATGCCCCTGAAGTGGCACCGTGAGTCCCCCCATCCGCCTGAGGCAGGTGTCGTTTTCCGCGAGATGATGTTTGTGTCATCTTCGCGGTGTCAGGCGTATCCGGGACTGCTTGGCCTGTAGGTTGGAAGATGTGTAAGGACCCCGGGGAGCCGCGGTACCTCCGCACGGTAAGGAAGCCATGGTTCGTACGATCCGCTCAGGACTGGCAGTTCTCGCCTCAATGCTTCTTGCCTGCGGTGTAGCTGCAGGCCAGCGGCAACGCTTTCAGGCCAATCCGTCGAAGTCGCAGGTTCAGTTCACCCTGGAGGCAACCCTGCATGCAGTCCATGGCAGCTTCCGCCTTGGGCAGGCCGAGGTGACGTTTGCTCCGGATGCGCACACGATGAGCGGGGTGATTGCGGTAGACGCCCATAGCGGCAGCAGCGGGGAAACGTCACGCGACAAGAAGATGACGCAGGATGAGCTCAAAGCGGACAAGTACACGGCGGTGACCTTCGTCCCGAAGAGCTACACGGGTGAACTTAGCCTTGCGGGCGATTCCGACATCACGGTCCAAGGCACGTTTACGCTGTTGGGTACGCCACACGATCTAAGCCTCCCGATGCACGTCCATGTGGATCACCAGGACTGCACAGCCAAGGGCAGCTTCCCCGTTCCCTTTGTGGCGTGGGGTCTGAAGGATCCGAGCACCTTTCTGCTCAAAGTGGGAAAGGAGGTCACGATCAACCTGGACCTTGTCGGAACGCTTGCGCCCGCAGCTGAGACGCATTGACACCGCCGGCTGATCTGACCCGTCCAATTGAAGTGAAACGATGAACGCCGAAGCACATACGCAAGAAGAGCAGGGCGAGCGGAGGACGCGCCTTCGGGACGCCTACCGCGATGGCCTTCAGCTGCCTTCCGGGACAGAGCTCCATCTTGCGGCCGCGTTGCACGACACGCTGCACCACCCTGGTGGCCTGGTCCGTGCCGATCTGGCGTTTCGGATGGCGGCTGCTTACGGTCTGGCGTCCGAGCAAGCCGATCGCCTCGCCATCTCGCTGGAGTACTTCCACACCGCGTCGCTCGTCTTCGACGATCTGCCCGCGATGGATGACGCCACCCATCGGCGCGGCAACTTGTGCCTTCACCGCGTGTACGGAGAAAGTACGGCGATCCTTAGCGCCCTCGCTTTGATCAACCGCGCGTATGCGCTGTTCTGGCGCGCCATTCAGGACCAGCCCGCACGCGAACGCAGCGCTGCCTCGGCCTTCCTTGAGAACTTCCTAGGCCTTCAGGGATTGTTGGACGGGCAAAGCCGCGATCTGCACTTCGGGAACCCTGACGGGCCTGCCGATAGTGCCCAAAACGTGGCTCTCGAAAAGACTGCCTCGCTGATCCGCCTGCCCCTGGTGCTTCCGGCCCTTCTGGGCGGAGCGCGGCTGGAGGAGCAGCGTTTGCTCAACCGTCTCGCGGCCCTGTGGGGCTTGGCATACCAGGCACTCGACGATCTCAAGGACGTGCTGCAAGGCCAGGACATCACAGGCAAGACAACCGGGCGCGACCAGCAGTTGCAGCGGCCCAATGTCGCTTTGGAGTTGGGACTGGAGCCGGCGATGGCTCGCCTGCAGCGACTGGCGGGTCTGGCGGATCGCACACTCTCCCGCTTGCAGCGACTGCGGCCCGCGCTCGGCTTCCTGGCAGAGATTGCGACGCGCCTGGACCAGGAAACGCGCACCCTGCTCCAGGCCGCAGAAAGCGCCGCCGTATGCTCTTCCTGAAGCTGATTCTGACTAACCTGAGCCGACATCGGATCCGTACTCTCATCAGCGTGGCCGGCATCACCTTCAGCGTCGCCGCGATGCTCACCGTGGTCACCATTCTGCAAGGCGCCGTGGCGATGTTTGCCGGTCTGCTGTCTGCGGACAGCGAAGTGGTGGTGTTTGAAAAGAACGTCTCGGACCTCTTTTTCAGCAGTGTTCCGGACAGAGTGGTGGAGCAACTGCGGCGTATGCCCGCCGTGATGCATGCGGATCCGATGCTGTTCGGCATCGTGTCCAGCCTGGACCATCCGATCATCACCTGCTTCGGGGTGGTGCCGGAGGACAGCCGGTTGCGCGAGGGCACATGGCTTGCCGGCACGCGCGCGCAGTTCGGCACCCACCCGGATGAGGTCGTGCTGGGCGAGCGCGCCGCGGAGTTCCTCAAGGCCGGCGTCGGCGCCACCGTCGCGGTCGGGCACGGCAGCTTCAAGGTGGTGGGTGTGCTGCGGACGCGCAATGGCTTTGAGGACGGTGGGGTCTTCATGCCACTCCCCGACGCCCAACGTTTCTTTCACAAGGAGGGGACGTCGTCCGTCATCACCGTGAAACTCCGCAGCCAACACGACGAGGCGAGCTTTGCGACCGAGTTCGACCGGGAACACCCCAACCTTGTCGCGTTGAAGAACGAGGAGTTCGACCGATCCTACGCGCAGTTCCGTATCCTGAAGACCACGGCCTGGGCGGTCGGAGGCTGCGGCCTTCTGCTGGGAGGCCTGGGTGTGGCCAACACGATGATTATGTCGGTGTTTACACGCATCCGCGAGATCGCGATCCTGCGCGTCAACGGCTTTTCCAATGCGCAGATTAGCGGCCTGATCTTCGGCGAGTCTGGCCTTGTTTCGATAGCCGGGGCCGCGCTCGGCATCGCGGTGGGCGTGTTGCTGATCTTTACCCTCAAGCTGATCCCCGCGGTTCACGGCTATGTGAATGCCGATCTGCAGCCCTTGGTCCTGCTCCTGGTGGTGGTCCTCGCCTGCCTGACCGGGGTGCTGGGCGCGCTTTACCCCGCTTTCTACGCCATGCGCGTCCGTGCGGTGGAGGCGCTCCGCTTTGAATGACCTTCGCAATGACCCGCGCAGTGACCCTCGCCCAGTTTGCACCGTCCTGTGCGTCGAGGACGTGCGGAAGAGTTTTGACCACGGTGCGATCGAGGTCCTGAACGGCATTACGGTGGACGTTCACAAGGGAGAAACCATGGCCCTCGTGGGCCCGTCCGGCTGCGGCAAAAGCACGCTGCTGCACCTCATGGGCGGCCTCGACCAGCCCGATGCGGGCAGTGTGACGATCCATGGCAAGCG
>CAXUIF010000117.1:0-2539 GCA_964250995.1 uncultured Acidobacteriaceae bacterium | reverse complement strand
GGCGAGCGCCAGCGCACCGCGCTCTGCCGCGCGCTGATGAACCGGCCCAGCATCCTGCTCGCCGACGAACCCACGGGCGCACTCGACGAGCGCACGCGCGAGCAGGTCTTTGATCTGCTTCTGGAACTCGTCGCTAACGAGGAGATCACACTCGTCATGGCCACGCACGACCGCTCGCTCGCGCGACGCTGCGATCGCGTGGTCGAAATGCGCGATGGCCGCCTCACCGAGGCAGACGCGACGCCCATGCCGGTCGCAAGCGCGGGTTTCCGATGAGCGCCGGATCGCAAACCACCCATCGCCTCAGCGCCGGTCCGTCCCCGGTGTACGTTGCGGCATGGCACGGGCTCGCCTGGCTCGTCGTTGCCAACGTCATTGGCGTGTGGCTGGCCTTCGTGCTGCTTGTTCCTTCGGCCAATAGCCTGGTGGGCGCTTGGTCCTATGGCCGCTGGATGCCGGTGCACCTCAACCTGCAGCTCTACGGCTGGCTCAGTCTGCCGCTCGTCGCCTGGCTGCTGCGCGTATACCACGCGGATGCGCCTCCGGTAGCGCGTTGGAGCCGCGCGGCGATCTGGCTGTGGTCAACGGCTCTCGGGGCGGGCGCTCTCTCCTGGCTCGACGGTCACTCCAGCGGCAAGCTTTTTCTTGACTGGACAGGGTTCCACCGCATCTTTTTTCCCGCGGCCATCGGGTTTTTGTGGCTGGTGCTGGCGTGGGCGTTTGCGCGGCAGGTGCGCGGTGCGGACAAGCCTTCGCGGCGAGGAACCTTCGCTCGCGGCGCCGGCCTCCTCCTGCTGCTCGGCATCCCCTTTGCCCTCTACGCAGCCGCGAACCCGCTGATCTATCCACCGGTAAATCCGGACAGCGGCGGTCCCACAGCCGCCAGCCAGCTGGAGTCTGTTCTGGTCATCGTGTTGGTCCTTTTTCTGCTGCCGTTTGGGATGACACAGCGCAACAGCAGGAGTCGCCACTGGATCGTCATAGGCTGGATCCTTTTCGCCATTGAAGCCCTGCTCTGCCTTGGTCTGGGACGAACCGATGTCAGCCATCACCGCCCCACGCAGTTTCTCAGCCTGGGAAGTCTGCTCGTCTGGGTGCCCCTGATGCCTGCGTACTACGCCGCGTTTCACTGGCCGGAACGCACCGCGCCTTGGCGCAAAGCGGTGCTGTTCTGGTGGGCGCTGCTGATCCCTACCGGCTGGAGTCTTTTCCTCCCCGGGGTGCTGGATCACTTGAAGTTCACCGATGGCCTTGTCAGCCATTCGCTGCTGGCGATGGCCGGTTTTGTGACCAGCCTCCTGATCCTGCTCCTCAGCATGCTGATGGACGATGCCGCGGCGGTGTTCGGTTCCCGTTGGGCCTTCTTCGCCTGGCAAGGCGGCACGCTGTTTTATGTGCTGCTCATGGTCGGCGCAGGCTGGCTTGAGGGCAATGATCCCACCTTCACGTTGGTCCCCAGCGCGACCCGCAACGTGATCTACGTTCTGCGTCTGCTGCTCGGCGTCGCCATGGCCGCTGCCTCCGCGAACTGGCTGTACTGGCTGCATCAGCGCCTGTACGCCAGCCGCTTGCCCACGCTCGCCCCCGTGATCCACGAAGACGCTCCCAGCGTCGTGTTGGAGCACGCGCACTCATGAGATCCCGCGCATATCTTTGGCTGCAGCTCTATCAAGTCGGCGCCGGCCTCAGCGACACGCTGACCGGGGCGATGCTGCTGGTAGCGCCCCTGTGGACGCTGCGGCTGATGCACCTCACCATCCTTCCCACCCCGGCCTTCGCGTCCTTTATCGGCGCCTTCGTTCTGGGCGTCGGGCTTACGTACCTACGCGTCGCGTTCCGCTCCGCCCGCGGACTGGCCTCAGCTCCCGAGTGGGCTTCCCAGTGGCGCGGCACGGCGCTGATCCGGGGCTGCGTGGCGGCCTTTCTCTTTTGGCAGATTGGCGCGGCGCACATGGAACCTGCCTGGCTCACCGTCGCCGTCTCCGATGCCGCGCTCGCGCTCGTCCAAGGCATCGGGCTTCACCGCGGCTGGCTCGAGGAGGAGCCCGGGAGCTCCCTTGGTTGAATCGGCCAGAGTCCCCAACACTTCAGGCTGGCGCGGCGTTCTGCTGATTGCCGCGACTTATACGTATTTTCTCCTGTTCGCGCAGTTCGGCTTCCTGAAGCGCCTGGCCGAGTGCCACGTGGCGCAAACCAACCTCGCCCCGATCATGGGCGCCATGGCGCTCGCGGGCGTGCTCTCCAGCCTCTTCGCGCAACGCCTGCTGCGGACCTGGCAGGTGGCGACGCGGCTGCGGGTGGGCCTCCTGGGCTGCGCGGCAGCGGCCGCGCTGAGCATGCTGCCGCTGCGCCCGCCGCTGGCCGGCGCCATCGCCGCACTCATCGGTTTGTCCCTGGGCTTGCTCACGGTCACGCTCGTGGCCCATTTGCCGCGCTGGATCGGTGCGCGCGCGCCCCTGTTCCGCGTCGCCCTGGGCACCGGCCTCGGCTACTTCCTTTGCAACATCCCGTGGGTGTTCCGGGGGCCTGCGAGCACGAC
>CAXUIF010000116.1:6540-10243 GCA_964250995.1 uncultured Acidobacteriaceae bacterium | reverse complement strand
ATATCCGCGAAGCTGGGCGCGATCACGGCGCGAAAGCCGTACTGCACAATCGCCCACGCCGCATGCTCGCGCGACGAGCCACAGCCGAAGTTTTTCTCCGCAATCAGGATCTCCACACCGTGATACTCCGGCTTGTTCAGCACAAAGCCGGGCTGCTCGGCCCCGGTATTCGGGCCTTCCTGGATGCGGCGCCAGTCGTAGAACAGGAAGTCGCCGTAGCCCGTGCGCTCAATGCGCTTGAGGAACTGCTTCGGGATGATCTGGTCTGTGTCGATGTTCGGCAATGGCAACGGAGCCGCTGTGCTCGTCAACGTCGTGAAGGGCGTCATGCGATGCGCTCCTTATCCGCTGTGCCCTCGAGGAGCGGATAGATCAGGTCGGTCTGCCATGCCTCCGCGTCCTCTGCCTCGCGCGGACCGATGCTGTACACCTCGAAGAAGTCGTCCCGCGTTTCGTGGCCATGCGCCCCGATCCAAGCGACGAACTCGGGCCAGGCTGCCGGCAAGCCGTCATACGGTCCGTGATACGCCGTGCGCACTACCACCGTCTCCGGGACCACGGCATGCTGCAGTTCCCCGGACAGCGCAATGTTCTGCGCCACAGGGAAGCAGACATCGAAGTCAAAGGTGTCCGTAGGGCGCCGATGGTGGTGAGCGAACCAGGGACCCGCGGGAGCAGTGCCTTGCGCTTCAAGGGCCGTCGTAACCTGATGAAGGGCGGCCTGCATGGCGGACGCGAGCGTCGCCCGCGGCGTGACCACATGCAGTTGCACAACCTGGAAAGGACCAAAGCGCCCTAGGTGCGGCTTTTCTATTGGCATCAGCGTGAACCTCCTGGAACAAGCATCTGTTCTGTCTCCGTCGTGTCCGCAAACTGCCAGTGGCGCACATCCGTGAGGTGCCCGGTGATGGCAGCTGCCGCCGCCATCACGGGCGACAACAGATGCGTGCGCCCACCCCGCCCCTGACGGCCCTCGAAGTTGCGATTGCTCGTCGACGCACAGCGTTCCCCGGGTTGCAGGATGTCCGGGTTCATGCCCAGACACATCGAGCACCCGGGCTCGCGCCACTCGAAGCCTGCGGTCCTGAACACCTGGTCCAAGCCCTCGTGTTCCGCCTGCCGCTTCACCACCTGCGACCCTGGCACGACCATCGCGCGCACGGTGGTCGCCACATGGCGGCCCTTGACGACCTCGGCCGCAGCCCGCAGATCCTCGATGCGTGCATTCGTGCAGGACCCCAGAAACACCGCATCGACCGCGATATCTTCGATCTTTGTGCCCGGCTGGAGGTCCATGTACTCGAGCGCTCGTGCGAAGCTCTTGCGATCCGCTTCGCTCAACGCCTCCTCAGGCGAGGGCACCGTGCTGTCAATGCTGGTGACCATGCCCGGCGAGGTACCCCACGTCACCCGCGGCGCCAGCTTGGTTGCATCGATCGTCATCTCGCGATCGAACACCGCACCCGCATCGCTCACCAGCGCACGCCAGTTCTGCAGCGCAAGCTCCCACGCCTCACCCTGCGGGGCAAAACGCCGACCCTGCAGGTACGCAAAGGTGGTCTCATCCGGGGCAATCATGCCGGCGCGCGCGCCTGCTTCGATGCTCATATTGCACACCGTCATGCGGCCCTCCATGCTCAGGGCCCGAATGGCCGAGCCCGCATATTCCACCACATAGCCCGTCGCGCCATCGGTGCCAATGCGCCCGATGATGTCGAGGATGATGTCCTTCGCGGTCACGCCGAAGGGCAGCGCACCTTCCACGTTGATGCGAAAGGTCTTTGGCTTATCCTGCGGCAACGTTTGCGTCGCCATCACGTGCTCGACTTCGCTGGTGCCAATGCCGAAGGCCAACGCCCCAAAGGCGCCATGGGTCGAGGTGTGCGAGTCTCCGCACACAATCGTCATGCCCGGCTTGGTCGCGCCCAACTCCGGTCCGATCATGTGCACAATGCCCTGGCTCGCATCCTGCACGTCGAAGAACTCCACCCCAAACTCTGCGCAGTTCCGGCGCAGCGCGTTCACCTGCGCCGCTGAGATTTGATCCGTGATCACCAGGCGATCCTGCACACTCGTGGTCGGCACATTGTGATCCACCGTAGCGAGGTGCCGGTCCGGCCGGCGCAGCGCGCGCCCCGCCAGGCGAAGCCCGTCAAAGGCTTGTGGGCTCGTCACCTCATGCACCAGTTGCAGATCGATGTAGAGCAGCGTTGGCTCACCTACCGGTGCGGCGACAACATGTTGCTCCCAGACCTTTTCAAACAGGGTGCGTGGCTGCATGATTTGCGGTGTCGTCTTCATGGTTTCTTTGAACCTGCGCGTTACTCGTGATCAGAAGGCTTGGGTGTTATGGTGTCGGGCTGCGGCGGCAGCGTATTCGCGCCCACCAGGCTGGGGTTTAACGGGAAGGGCTGCCCGTCGGGCTCCACCAGCAGTGCATGGGCAATGTGCGGTACGCCGCGGTGCGCACTGGCCAACCGCGCATCCCAATCCGCGATGGCCTGCGTGAGCGCCAAAGGCAGAGCGTCGGCAGACATCTGCCGATTGGTGAACACCCACAGATTGTAGTCGGCGCCGCGTTGGTCTGTCGTGTGCCCCTCCGTGGTCCAGTCCACCGCGGCAAACACCAGCAACGGGTCCTGCGTACCCAGGTCGATCCACAGCATGCCATGGGCGGCGCAAAAGCTGGGTACACATCCGTCGATCATCAGGTAGCGATTGTCTTTCGCATTCACCGCGCCGTATCGCTCCAGAAAGCGCGGAATCGCGGCCGACAGGGGCACGTTCCTGCCCCAAAAGGCTTGCGGCTGTTTGAAGCTCGCCTCCAGCAACGCCGCGAAACGTTCGTCATTGCGCAGGGTCACGGCGTTGCCGTTCGGCACAGGCTGCGCGTACTGCCATAACCACTGCAGGTGGCCCAGGCTACGATCGTGCGCATGGCCCCGCGCTGGCGGCGGTTTGGGCGGCCCGGAGACCATATCGTTGGGATTGGAGATCTGCGCGCCCGACCGTCCGGCGGCGCCGCAAAGAGCCACCGTCACCGCCAGGGGAGCCAAGTGCCGCACCATGGGCCTCATACCGCGTGCAACGACTGCGTGCGCTCCAGATTGGCCGCCAGCGCCTCGCGCACAAGGGCGCCCATGCGCTCTGTGGTGACGGTCGCTGCGGTGTTGCCACGGGCGATGTCGGCGGTGCGATGCCCCGCTTGCAGCACCCGTAGCACGCTGGCCTCAATCGACGAGGCCTCCGCCTCCAGCCCCGCCGAGTGCCGCAAGACCATCGCTGCGGTCAGGATGGCGCCGAGCGGATTCGCCTTGCCCGTGCCGGCAATGTCGGGCGCCGAGCCGTGCACCGGTTCATACAGGTTTACTTTTCCGCCGATCGTCGCGGAGGGCAGCATGCCGAGCGAGCCCGTGATGACGCCTGACTCATCGGACAAAATGTCGCCAAACAGATTCTCCGTCAGCACCACATCGAAGTCGCGCGGCCGGTTCATCAGGTGCATCGCCATCGAGTCCACCAGCTGGTGTTCCACGGTCACGGCAGGGAACTCCCTGGCAACCTCGTCCACCGTCGCCCGCCACAGCTGCGAGCACTCCAGCACGTTGGCTTTATCCACCTGTGTGAGCTTGCCGCGCCGCTTGCCCGCAAGCTCAAACGCCACACGTGCCACGCGCTCCACCTCGCCCCGCGTGTAGCGCAT